>JASGFZ010000090.1:0-10755 GCA_047605345.1 Flavihumibacter sp.
CTGGGCCAGCACCGCGCGCGCGGCGTGGCCGGCATTCCCCTGCGCGATGTAATACAGATGGCGACACTCACGCCCGCCACCATCATGGGCGTACAGGGCGAAACCGGCAGCCTGGTACCCGGTAAATACGCCGACATCGTGTTGTTCGACGACCACATCCATGTGCACAGCACCATGGTAAAAGGAAATATCATTTATCAGGCATCTTAAAAAAAGATACATGAAAACATTCAAGAAAGACAAGCTGACCGTACAGCAGTATCCCAGCCGGCAGGAGATGGGCAAAGCAGCCGCCGACACCGTGGCTGCCAAAATGAATGAGTTGCTGCAGAAAAAAGAATACATCAATGTCATCTTTGCCTCTGCGCCATCGCAAAACGAATTCCTGGAACACCTGCGCCAGTTGCCGGTACCCTTTAACCGCATCAATGCCTTTCACATGGATGAATATGTTGGACTGCATCCCGATGCGCCGCAGGGGTTTGGTAATTTCCTGAAAGACCGGATATTCTCTCATCATCCTTTCCGGTCGGTACATTATATCAACGGCAACCATCCCGATCCGCAGGCTGAATGCGAGCGATATGCAGACCTGCTCACCGCATTTCCCACCGACATCGTGCTGTTGGGCATAGGTGAGAACACACACCTGGCCTTCAATGATCCGCATGTGGCTTTCTTCAACGATCACGAGATCGTGAAAGTGGTTGACCTCGATGCAGCCTGTCGCCACCAGCAGGTGAACGACGGTTGTTTTACAACATTGGAAGAAGTACCTACGCATGCCATCACCATCACCATTCCGCCGTTGATCCGGTCCACTTTCGCCTATGCCATTGTTCCCGGTCCCGCGAAAGCGCAGGCCATCTTCCATACACTGACTGAACCTGTACAGGAACATTATCCGTCGACCAAATTACGCGAACACGACCACGCGATCCTGTTCATCGACGATAACAGCGCTGCTAAACTGCCATGAATATGTTTACCGCCATAAGCCGTTGCTGCGTGGGATGCCTGTTTGGGCTTTTTGTA
Organism: Flavihumibacter sp.; assembly: GCA_047605345.1. Lineage (GTDB taxonomy): Bacteria > Bacteroidota > Bacteroidia > Chitinophagales > Chitinophagaceae > Flavihumibacter. The sequence goes on from JASGFZ010000090.1 coordinate 1,036, forward strand.
TTGTCTTGCGGGCAGGCGCCTGAAAAAGAGAAAGAAACAGCCGCCCGCCTGGCCATGACCAGCGTATATACCGGCCGGCCCGTAACAGCCGACGGGTTGGCAACACCGGGGGAATGGACTGCCGCCGACAGCATCGTGGTGTACGATGACTCTTTGCGCATTCCCAACCAGATCGTCATTCGTTCGCAATGGGATTCATCGTACCTGTATTTTTTGTTTGATGCACGCGACAGCAACCTGCAGGGCATACAAACCGTTCGTGACCACCCGCAGCTGGCGAAAGATGATATCATTGAATTCCTGCTCGATGCCAACGACGATCATGGCGAGTGCTGGGACAGCAATGATATCATTTACCACATTAACCTGCTTGGGCAAACCAAAGACGACCGCGGTAACGACAGTTGCCGGTCGGATGCCCGCTGGAACGGCCTCGCCGCCATCGCGGTTAAAACCTACGGTACGATAAATATGCCCGGCGATATCGATACCGGTTATGTGGTGGAAGTAGCGATCCCCTGGCAGGAGATCGGGCGCACGCCCGCACCCGGACTGGTCATAGGCGCCAATTTCGGCGGCCAGTCAGACGGTGTGTTTTACGACTGGGTGGATGCCTGGCCTTTTAGGCAGCCTTTCAAATTCGGCACTTTGACCTTAACGAAAAAAGACCATGCAAGCCATTAATAAAGTAGAGATGGGCCAACTCAGCAAGCGCGATACAACCATATCGATCGCGATCATCGGCCTGATGTTTTTTATCTTCGGATTCGTTTCGTGGGTAAACGCCATCCTGATACCTTATTTCAAGATCGCCTGTGAGCTGTCGAACCTCCAGTCGTACCTGGTGACGTTCGCTTTTTATATTTCCTATCTCATTTTCTCTATTCCCGCCTCTTATTTGCTGAAACGGGCGGGTTTCAAAAAAGGCATGATGACCGGCTTTTGGGTAATGGCGGCAGGCGCTTTTTTGTTCGTGCCGGCAGCCATGGCGCGGCAGTACGAGGTATTCCTCGTAGGACTGTTCTCCATTGGCGCGGGCCTTGCGTTGCTGCAGACCGCCGCCAACCCCTATATCACCGTGGTGGGCGCCAAAGAACGCGCCGCGCAGCGTATGAGCATCATGGGTATCTGTAATAAAACAGCCGGCATATTGGCGCCGCTGCTGTTTGCTGCGGTGATATTACGGCCCACCGACGGACAGTTGTTCAAAGAACTGCCGCTGATGGAAGTGGCGCAGCGTGAAGCGGCGCTCGACGAACTGATCAAACGCGTGATAGTACCTTATACCTGCGTAGGTGTTGTATTGCTGGCATTGGGCCTCATGATCAGGTATTCGCCGTTGCCCGAGATCGATACCGAGCAGGAATCGGAACAGGTGGCGCAGGCCAATTCAGGCAAAACAAAGCTGATCCAGTTTCCGCACCTGATACTGGGTGCTGTAGCCATATTTCTGCACGTGGGTACGCAGGTAATCTCGATCGATACCATCATTGGTTATGCCGGTTCCATGAATATCCAGTTGCTGGAAGCAAAAGTATTTCCCTCGTATACCCTGTTTGCCACCATTGTAGGTTATGTTTTGGGTATTATCTCCATACCGCGTTACATCAGCCAGGTTACCGCTTTGAAGATATGCACGGTGCTGGGGCTGCTGCTGACTGCCTGTATCGTATTCGCCCGCGGCGAAGTGCATTTTCTCGGTCATGTGTCGGATATCTCGATCTGGTTCGTGGCGATGCTGGGACTGGCCAACTCGCTGGTATGGCCCGGCATCTGGCCGCTGGCGCTCGACGGGCTCGGCCGCTTTACCAAGCTGGGTGGTTCGGTGATGGTGATGGGATTGGCCGGTAATGCCCTCATTCCCCTGGTGTACGGTTATGTGGCCGACCTCAGTACCCACCGGGCTGCCTATGGCGTACTCTTTCCCTGTTATATTTTTCTCGTGTACTACGCATTCTACGGTCACAAAGTGAAGACCTGGAAAATTTTCTGATACTAACGTTGATATATATGCGTAAAAAAATTTTGTTCCTGCTGGCAGGCTGTTTTTGTCATTTCCTTGTTGCCGCGCAGTTGCCGGGCAACTGGAAAGCAGATACGCTTTTTCATGATTTTGAAACCGGCGAGCTGTATGCCTGGGAACAATATCCCTACGCGCAGGATATTGGTTTCGACGCGCTTTACTTTGCCCGGAAAACACCCACGCTGCACAACAGCCGCTTTGCGCTGGCGCACCCTGTCAAAGCCTACGACACCCATGAATTGTACCAGGGTTTCACCCGCCTCAACATGATCGCTACTGCAACAATCGATATGGGTGTTTACCTGCAGTCAGACCGCGCCGCCAAAGAGCTGGAGATATCGCTCGGCACCCGTGATGGCAACCGTTATTTTTATCGTTTGCCTTCGCCTGTTGCCAACGAGTGGATAAAAGTGCAAACCCCGCTGTCGGCTTTCCGGAACGGGATAAATTCCCTTCCGCTCAACAGTGAGTTGGAAGCCATCACGGTGCAGGCCTACTACGATACAACTTATTATCTCTACACCTATACCATTCTGATGGACGATGTGCGGATCACCGGCGCCCGTCAGCGGCGGCTGGTGGCGCAGGCGCCCTCAAGCGTTTATTTTGCCAGTTCAACAAAACCATCGTACCCCGGCCGGTGACGGCAGGCGCGCCCTTTGCACTAAGTGTAGCAGCCGAAGACGGTATCGCCCTGCGCTCGGTGACCGGTAAGCTCTATGCACCCGACGGCACCGTGGCCGCCGACCAGGTAGTATTTAAAGAGCAGGCAGGCGTGTGGAGCAATGCTTCGGTGTTCGCCAAAGCAAAACGTTTGTCACCGGGTATTAACCGGCTTGAACTGGTAGCGCCGGGCAAAAACGGCGATACCATAAGGACCAGCGTGGAGCTGATCATAAATAATAAACCGGTACAGGGACATCCGCGTCTTTTCTTTTCGCCGGCATCGCTGGCGGCCCGCGGGCGGCCGGAGAGCCTGCGGAAGCGAAAGCCATCCTCGAAAAAGCCATGCGCGACAGCAGCTACCTTTCGGTGCCGCTCAGCAGCCTCGATGAAGGGAAAGACAGGACCGGTGAAAACCTGGTAGGTGGCCCCTATGCGCAAAATACCGTTGGCTTCGACGCTTATGCAGAATGGCACAAGCCCATGGCTACCCTGGAAAAGATCATTGAAACATGCGCTTTCAGGTATGCGCTGGGCGGCGATGCAAAAGCAGGCCAGTTGGGCAGGGAAGCCTTGCTGAAGCTCTGCCGGTTCAAAAAATGGAACGCCGACTGGATGCTGAACCGCCGGTTGTGGACATACTATCCCGTGGGTTATGCCATCAAAGCCGTTGCCTACGGATACGATATGCTGTATGATCTGCTCAGTGAGCCGGAGCGGCAACTGGTGCGTGAAGCAATGCTGAACAAGGGACTGAAACTTTTCCACCGCGATATGGTCGAGATGAACCGCATGCCGTCGAATCTTACCAATCACATCGCGGTGCTGGTTACCGGGTTCGGCCTCGCTGCCGCCGCCATGTATGGCGACGATCCCTCGATCACCGAGCTGCCCGCTTACCTCGCCGGCACTATCACCAAGGCCCGGGCCTTTATCGGCAATACCTATTATGCCGACGGCAGCTATGGTGAACCGAAAAGCGGTTATATGGATATGGCCACCCGCGATATTGCCGAGCTGGCTGCCGGTCTCGAGCAGGTATTCGGAATCGACCTTTCCACTACTACCGACGTGGGAAATTTTTATAAATTTCCCCTGCAGGCCACCGATGCGGCGGGACAGATCCATTCTTATGGCGACGGCGGCAAAAGCTACAGCGGTTTCACCCAAGAAATGCGATGGTTTGTGCACCGCACTGGAAATCCTTATCTCTACCAGTTCGTAAAGCCCTTCTGGCGGCGGGCAACGGCGGCTTTCTCGGTTACCTCTGGTACCGCAACGATCTTCAGCCGAAAGACCGCAGCACCCTGCCGCCGTCGCGGCTGTTTGAAGCGCAGGGCATGGTGATGCGTTCGGGATGGGACAATGCCTCAACGGTGATCACTACCCGAACCGGTCCGCATTCCAACCACTATCATTTTGACCAGGGCAGCTTCCAGATAATGACCAATGGTGAGGAACTGCTCACCGACCCCGGCATTGGTACGGGCGGGTATTACATGAACACTGAATTCCTTAGTTACAATACACAATCGATCGCCCACAACGTGTTGCTGGTAGATCATGATCCCGGCAGCCAGATCGCCGCGCATTTCGACAACGGGCTCCGTTCATTGTCAGATTGGCCCACGATGAGCGCACCCTTCAATGGTCAATCTGTCGATGCCGTGACGGCTTCGCTGGCGACTGTTTACAAAGGGAAACTCGATAGCTATGAACGCAAGCTCGTATACCGCAAAAACGGACCGGTCTTTTTGTGGGACCGGGTAACTGCGCGCAAAGACGAAACACACGTGTACGACTGGCTCTTTCATGTGCCGCAGATGCAACCACAAAGAACCTGTTCTTACGAGAACAACCGTTTCTTGCTCGAGCAACCCAAAGCGCGTCTTACCATCGACTTCGTTTACCCATCGGGGTTAGCAGCATCCATCCGCGACCGTAACGGCAACACCAGCAGCTATCTCAATTACAATTCGAAAACTTTCTCCGAAAGCTTTCTCACATTGAGTACGGTGAAGGCGCTGCCTGCCGCCGATTTCCTGGCTGTAATGATGCCTGAACCCCTGACGGGTACGCCGCTTGCACCATTACCCGCCACCGAATCGCTGTCGGGAGAAGGATGGATCGGCGCCCGGTGCAAACGCGGAGACGAAGAAGACATCGCCTATTGCAGAACCGGCGCCGACCGGCAGCAGCCACTGAACGGCCTGCAAACCGACGCCCGCTTTTTGTTGCTGAGCAAAACGGCCGATGCGCAAACCTGCTTTTTTGAAGGAAAGCAATTACAAACCGACCATTGGCACCTGGTGGCCGACAAAGATGTTTCGCTTGCCGCTACTTCCCGGGCCAACAGCCGGCAGATTGAGGTGGAAACGAAAGCGCCTGCCACCCTGCGGGTGGAAATAAGCGGCAAACTGCTGGCTGTTCGTGTAAATGGCAAGGCAGTTAAAACAACGGTAAAAGACGGTTGGCTGACGATTCCTGCCGCCGCCGGAAAAACAACGGTAAACTATGAAACGAAATAGCAAAACAGGTTTCCTGCTGCTGTTGCTGTTGCAGGGACTGCTGCCTGTTCTCCGGGCGCAACAGGAAATACCTGCGCGCGACCTGCTTCAATGGAAGAAGTGGGGCGAAGGGGCCTGCACCGGATTCCAGGACGGGATACTGATGAAAGAGGGCGATAACAGCAAGGGGTTAATGCTGGTAAGTCCCTCGAATTTTCCCGATGCCTTTGTAATGCGCTTCAGTATGGTGGCCCTTACCTCGTCTACTGTGATGATCACCGTGTTGCAGGCCGCAGATACCGGTAATGCACAAACGCTTACCATTCCCGCCGGGTATGACGGAAGCATGGGCATATGGAATACGGAGAAAACGAAGTTACTTCGTCGCTTTCAGGAACGCGCCGCATGGCGCCACTCCTTATATCGGCAAACAGCCGGGTTTGGAAATGGTGAAGGCGCCGGTGGCGGATGACCTGCTGCCCGGGAAAAAATACCAGGTGGAAGTAGGCGTGCAATCGAACCGCGTATGGCTGAAAGTAGATGGAAAAATACTGGTAGATAGTCCCGGGAAAAAAACTTACCCGGGTGGACGTTTCGCCTTCCGGATCAGGGGCTTGCCGGGACTGCCCGCTGCCTGCCTCTTGCGCGAATTATCCTTTCAACGCCTGTAAAAAATAAGATATGAAACTGTTTGGAGCAATTACCGGTCTCCTGTTGCTGGCGCCGGCTTTTATGAGCGCCCAGGACCTGGAGCCATTGCATTATAGTGAAAATTTTGAGCGAAGGATGCTGGGCGCCTGGGCATCATACCCGCACTGGCAGGATATCGCCTACGACCAGAACTTCCGTGTGAACGAAATAGTACCGGGCGATAAGAATATTTCAATGGTGCAGAAGGTGACGCCTTATACGGCGGTTGATAACTATGCGGGTGCGCAAAAGCTGCTGGAAGCGGTGCTTACGCCGCAGTCTAAGCTGCGTTTCCGTTATTACCTGAAAACGAATCAGGCGGTGGAAAGCCTTACGGTGCGATGGGCGGCCGACAGCCTGGGTAAGCTCGACCTGGTGATAAACCGGCCTGAGACCAACCAGTGGAAATGGGTGGACCTCGATTTCGCGCATTTTCTCGCGTTGCGTCCCGAGCTCGCAGGCAGAGAGCAGGTGCCTGTTCATGCGCTGGCTTTTCTGGCGAAGGTCCCGAGCGCCGATCCTGCCATGCCGATCTATTTTTCGCTCGATGATATTTCGCTCGATGCCATGCAGCCCGCGCGTTTCCGGTTCGAGTTGCCATCGGTGACCAGGTTGCCCGAATTTCCCGCTTTCATTGCGACGTCACCCTATCATCCCGGCGCGACGCTGCAATGGAAAGCGCGTTGGCCTGGCGAAGCCGACCAGGTACAAAGCGAGATCAGCGAGTATGCCGGCGACGCCGTATTGCAGCGGGTGAACTGGAAACGGGCCGGCGATAGCTGGACGGCGAATATCGCCAGGCTGCAACTGCCGGTGGGTATTTACCGGGCACGCACCTATGCACGTACAGGCAACCGGGTGCAAGGTACTACCGACCTGGTCTTCCGCGTGGCGCCCGAACAGTATGGCGGCCATCCGCGCTTGCTTTTTGATGAGAAAGGCCGTGCGCAGATGATCGAAAAGTTTCAGACGGGTGAATACCGGTCGTTGCTGGATGGATTTGTTCAGCAGGCCCGTACCGAGCGCAGCAAGATACCTGTAAACAGCCTGGTATTCGACCTCGACCAGTTTCCCGATGAAGACTGGTTGCCCACCTGGTCGTCGTGGGGAAACAGGATATACCATACCGGCGAAGCATTGCGCATGAATGCAAGGGCCTATGCGTTTGCGGGTGACAAGGAAGCCGGCGAATATGTACGTGCCGTGCTGGTGCGGCTGTCGACCTGGCCGAACTGGACGCATCCCTGGCAAACAAAGCGGGGGCGCTTCAGCGAGCACCGCACCGGTAGCTGGGCGCACCGGGTGGCCGAGGCGTATGATCTCGTATATGCGCTGATACCTGAAAACGAAAGAAAGCAGATCAGGCAGGCCCTGATCAAAAATATCATCGGCGGCGCGCACCTTACCTATGTGGTCGACGATAACATCACCGGCGCCACCTCCAACTGGCTGGCCATGACCCTGGGCGGATCATTGATGAACCTCGCTGCCATTGCGGGTGATGGCCCCGATACCGATAACCTTGAAACAGAGATCGTAGGAGCAGTGTTCAAGCTCGATAAAATGCTGAACCGGGTGGTCGATTCGGTCGACGGCGCCTGGGGCGAAGGATTCGGGTATAACAACTACAGCATGACGAACCTGGCGTATAGCCTTCCCTCTATGCAGCGGGTATTCGGCGTAGACCTGTCGGCGCCGATACGCAACAGTTTCAATGAATTCATATGGGGCGGACTGGTCCGTAAAAAAGAATGGTTTGAATACGGGGATTCCGATGGAAAGATGGGGCCTGCGAACCATTGGGCGTACCTGTTACAGCGTTATCGCGATCCGCGGCTGGCATGGTACTATGATCACCTGCGCAAAGACGGCGCTGTCTACTATGAAGACGTGCTGTACGACCTGAAAAACATCCCCCGGAAAGATCCTTTCGGTGAAAACCCGGTAAAGGCATTCCGCCAGGTGGGCACCACGGTTTTCAAAAGCGGGTGGGACAGTACCGATATGGTGTTCGTAATGCGCACGGGACCTTTCTACAATCACCAGCACCTCGACCAGGGTAGTTTCTGGTTTGCCGATAAAGGGGAAGTGTTTGTGGAAGAGAGACACCTGCACAACTCGAACTATTACGACGATCCGATTTACCAGTCGCACCTGATACAACCGATCGGGCATTCGACCATACTGGTCGACAGCAATGCGCAAAGCCAGCGCACCGGCGATCACCGCAGCTTTGCAAAAGGGTTCAGCGACTATGCATACATCGCCTCCTTTGTTGACGGGCCGGGCGCTGCTTTTTCTTCGGGTGATATCGGCCGGCTTTACTGGGGCAAGCTGAAATCGCTGCGCCGGAATGTACTGTACCTGAAACCGCGGGCGGTGCTGATGATAGATGTGGCCGTGCCGGATGAAAAAGATGCATCGGTGGAATTGCTGTACCAAACGGCAAAATTGTCGTCGATCGAAGCCGGTAACAAGCAGTCGATGATAAAAAAAGACAAGGCGACCTTATACATACAACACCTGCAGCCGGCGGCCGTACAGGTGACGGCGCATGAAACGCCGCATTATCTCAAAACACTCAATTCACCGGTGCCGCTGGAGAAAGAAGGACTGTTGCAGATAGAGGCCGTTACCAAAGGTGCCCCGCTGGTGATGACCAATCTGCTCAGCACCGAAGCACCCGGATCAACAACCGTCGAAAACGGCGCCGAAGCGGTAACAGGCCAATCGGGCGATACGCGGTTCATGGTCAGCAACACACCCGGGAAAATGATAACCGTAGCCGGTTTCCAGACCGATGCGCTTTGTGCAGCGTGGACTGGCCAGTCGTTGTTACTGGGACAGGTAAAGAACTATAAAGGCGATTCTTTTTCTTTTACCTGCGACCAGGAGCTGTCGATAGAAACGGATGGGAAAACCCGCATAACCTACAGCACGGAAAAACCGGCGGTATTGCAATGGCAGCCGCAAAAAGGAAAGGCGCGCCGCCTGGCGCTGGAAGCGGGAGAACACGTTATTACACTAAAATAAAACAGATGACAGGGGTTGATAAATTATTTGATCTGGACGGTAAAACAGCCCTGGTAACAGGCTGCAGCGCCGGTCTCGGCAGTGCCATGGCTGTGGCGCTGGCCGGCGCCGGCGCCGATATCATTGGCATAGCGCGGCGCGATTGCGACATTGCGGCGGCGGCGGTAAGAGCGAAAGGCCGGCGCTTTACTTCGCTTAACTGTGATCTGGGCGACCGGTCGTCTATATACCGCATGGTACGCCAACTCGATGAATTGCCGCCGGTCGACATCCTTGTCAACAATGCCGGTACCATCATTCGCAAGCCGTTGCAGGAACACGACGATGAAAGCTGGGATACCGTATTGCAGGTGAACCTGCATGCACAGTTTATTGTGTCGCGCGAAATAGGAACGCGCATGCTGGCGCGTGGCAGCGGTAAAATCATTTTTATTTGTTCTATGCTCTCATACCAGGGAGGGATCCGGGTAGCGGGTTATACTGCCAGTAAATCGGCGCTGGCCGGGCTGGTAAAAGCTTTTTCCAATGAGTGGGCCGGTGCCGGCATCAATGTCAATGGCATAGCACCCGGCTATTTTGCCACCGACAATACCCGGGCATTGCAAAACGACCCCGACAGGAACAAGGCGATCCTCGATCGTATACCCGCCGGGCGTTGGGGCGTACCCGAAGACCTGGCGGGTCCCGTTGTTTTTCTCAGCAGCGACGCGGCTGCTTATGTGCATGGCACGATCCTGAATGTTGATGGCGGCTGGATGGGGCGGTAAGGTGGGCGGGGGTGTTTCTCACAGAGAACACAGAGAG
>JASGFZ010000091.1:0-10719 GCA_047605345.1 Flavihumibacter sp.
GCCGAATACCCTGAACTGCTGGATCGTAAGCGATAACCTGCGCAAGGGCGCCGCTACCAATGCGGTGCAGATCGCCGAATACCTTAACGGTAAAGGGTTGTTGAACTGATAAGAAGTTTGTGTTATGTCTACGACATCTGTGTCGTAGACACCCCGTTGGGCAGTTTGTGTTATAAATTCTGAACGAAGATCACGAAGACGGGAGCCCCGAAAAATTTCGTATCCGTTCTCCACTAATTCTCCATTATGGCTTTCAAGCATGCGTTGAATGGTTCGATAATCTACTTCATAGTAAGAAGCTACTTGTTGTAATAATGCTGTACATCTCCGGAAGATCAGTACCGCCAGCTTTTCAGATCGGCCCCCGCCGGTGCGCGCTGCTCCAGCTCTTTCACCCACATCGGTATAAAGCGCTGGTGGTACCGCAGCCGGCTGAGGTAGTTGGGCACGGTATGATCACCGTTCCAGCAGTGTTCGGCCCGCGGTTCATAGTCCACTTCACAGTTGCAGGCGGGGTTGTTAAGCCCCTTCAGCATGTCTTCTGCGGTGTACACAGCCAGGTTGAGGTAGTAATTGTCCATCTCGCCCACATAGATATGGATCCTGCCCGCCAGCTTGCTGCCGATCTTCGACCAGTCGCGTTTGATGATGTGCGTGAGGTCGTAATGCTCTTTCCAGTAAGCGGCCACGGTGGCATCGATCACCCCGGTTTTACGGTCCCAGATCCTTTTCGGGTATCCCTGCTCGTTAGCAGGCGAGAATGTTGCTTCCCAAACATCCCACTGGTCGCCGCTGCGGCCGTTATCGCCCAGCGCCAGCTCGCGCTGGCAGGTACCTTTCAGCGTGGCGGTAGGCACGCCGTACTGGTTGCGCATGCCGGGCTGGAGTTGCGGGTTCCAGCTTTTTTCCGTTGCATAATAAGCGTTTTTGTCTTTGTAAATATCCACTACGGTGTACCTGCTGAAATCGATGGGGTCGGGACAGGCGGCATAACAGCCATTGTATTCATCGGGATAAAATACCTGCGCGGCAAGCGACTCCCAGCCGCCGGTGGAACCGCCATACAGGAAACGCGCCCAGCCCTGCCCGATGCCCCGGAAACGCTTTTCGATTTCAGGGATCAGCTCGTAGGTGATGGCATCGCCATAAGGCCCCATATTGGCCGTGTTCACGGCATAGGAATCATCATAATAGGGCGTCGCATGCTGGATCTCGATGGCGAGCACACGGGGAAAATCAGGTCCCGTCCACAGTTTGTAGAAATCATAAGCCTCCTGTTGTACAATGCGGTTGTATCCTTTCAAATGAAAACGCGCATTGCTGTCGGGCGCCAGGTTGGGGTCGGGCGGATCGGTACGAAAGCCGTCGAAGTCATCGGGGAAATGCCCGTGGTAAACCGCCAGCGGATATTTTACGTCGGGATGGGTATTCCAGCCTTCGGGCAGTAACACATGCGCGCCGAGGTACATGGGCCGGCCCCAGAAGGCGGTGAGCAGCTTGCTCTGTATTTTAATGTGTTTGATGTATTTCGTGTCTTCCGGCTCTTTGATAGGCGGTATTACCTTATCGAGCTGCAGGTTCAGCGCCACGCCTTTTTGCAGCTTCAGCTTTACCGGTGTGGAATAAAGATTTCCCGGCGCCGATTGCCAGTGGTGGCCTTCGCCCTGGTCCATGTGCAGCTTCACGGTATGCCCGTCGCTGCGTTTGAAGGTTTCATAGAGATGAAGCACCGCCTGCACATAGTATTCGCCGTCGGGCACCTGCGAAAGACTTTCTAACGGAAACCCGTAAGCGCTGCTTGTTACCGAACGGGTGCCGCTTTGCCAGTCGTCGACATTCATGCCGAATACCAGTTGCGTGGCGTCGCCGTCGCTGATCTGGAAGCGGGGCTCGCGGGCGCCGTCGTTCGACAGCAGCAAAAGCAGCCGGCCGTCGAATTTTTGGGTGTTACCGGCGGGAGCGATACTTGAATTCCTGGCCGAAGGCGGGCAGTTCCAAAATCAGCAGGAAAGGTAAAAAAGGGATGCTTCGCTATACGCATATACATGACAGTTAGTATGGTTATTCGCCGCCGAGATTGGCGCGAAGAAATGCCAGCAGCGGCTGCAGGGCGGCGAAGGCTTCGGTAACGGCGTTTTTGGCTTTCTTTCCCGTCAGCACCTCATCGGGCAGGTGCTGCATAGCCACATAGCTTTTGTATTGGAGGTAGGGCGCCGCAGGCGAATCCTTATCGAAGCCCTGGGGCACACGGCTCAGCTTCCACTCGGCAGCATCTGACAAACCACCGTAGATCTTTTTGAATGTTTTGCTTTCAATGATTTTTTTGAAAGCGGCCAGGTTATAATCAATTTCCTGCCGAACGGCTTTCAGATCGGCAGGAGCGGGCATGTATAAGCCCCCACCCACAAAACTGTTACCGGGCGCTATATGTATATAATAACCGGGCGTCATCGCCTTGCGGCCATCGGGGTTGATGGAAGCGCCGAAATTGGTTTTGTAGGGCGACTTGTTTTTCGAAAACCGAACATCGCGGTTGATGCGGAACATACATTCCTTTGCCTTGAGCGGCGACAGGCTGCTGTCGGTTTTGGCATGTGCGTCGATCACCGATTGCACAAACTGTTCCATGTCTTTTTTCGCAGCTTCATAGGCAGGGCGATGGGCATCGAACCAGCTTTTGTCGTTGTTCTTCTTCAATGATTTCAGGAAGCTGAAAGTAGCGGCTAACATATTTTCCGTTTAAATAAAAGGGAGCCTCATTAGCAGGAGACTCCCTCGTGAATGTGTTTCATAACAGCAATCATTTGATCTTGCCCCAGTTTTCACCGCTTTTGATGCGGTAGAGGGTCATTTCGCTGACGCCGTATTTATCGGCAAGCTGGCGGATGGTCAGGGTGCGGTTTTTGGCACCCAGGGTTTTCTTGATGGCCTTTACCTGAGCGGCGCTTAGCTTCAGGCCGGTGGAACGATTGGCCTGCACTTTTTTATAGGCTTGCTTCGCGGGACTATCCTGCTGGTGCCTGATCATTTCGTCGAGCGTGGCCCATTTCAGGTTTTTGACGGCATTGTCGGTTTTGTCGTGATTCACATGGATCACGTACCGGTGTTTGGGTGATGGTTTTTTCAGGAAAAGCCGGGCGATTTCGCGGTGTACATACAATGTTCCGTTATTACCCGGGCGGTGCAGGTTCAGTGTTTTGTAACCGGTGGTAAGCGATCCGCTCAGCAATTTACCATCTTCATTTACCGATTCGGTGAAGCTGGCCACGCGACCATGAGAGGATAATGCATATTGTTTCCGGAGGTCTTTCCAGCCGGGAAATTGCAGGGGCTTCCAGGTTTCACCTGAGAGTGGCTTGATCATATGGCCCTTTTTTTGAAAGTTACTAATTCCCGATCATTTTAATAAACTGTTCTTCGGTCAGGATATTTATCTGGGGTATCTTCTTGGCCTTTTCGAGCTTCGACCCCGCATCGTCGCCCACCACCAGGTAGTTGAGCTTACTGCTGACCCCGCTCAGCAATTTGCCACCCTGCGCTTCTACCATGGCTTCGGCATCCGATCGTTTCAGCTTTGAAAGGGTGCCGGTAAAGAGGAAGGTTTGTCCCGAGAGGCTGCCGCCCTGCGTTGCCTGTTGCCCGCGCTGCAGGTTGAGGCCCAGCTTCTCCAGCTCGCTGATCATTTCCAGGTTGGCCTTGTTGGCAAAGAACTGGTGGATGCTGGTAGCCACTTTCACGCCCACGTCTTCCACCTGTTGCAATTGCTCCGGGCTCATAGCCGCCAGGTCGAGCAAATGGGTTACCTGCTGCGCGAGGGTTTTCGCGGTGGTTTCTCCCACAAAACGAATGCCCAGGGCAAAAAGCAGGCGGTGCAGCGGTTGCTGCTTGGAGGCTTCTATAGCCGCTGCCAGGTTGGTGATCGATTTTTCGCCGAAGCCTTCCAACTGCCGGATCTTATCATAGGGCAGCCTGTACGCCGACGGGATATCGGGCAGGAAACCCAGCTCATGGAATTTGCGCACATTGGCTTCGCCGAAGCTGCGGATGTCCATCGCATCTTTCGACACAAAATGGATGATCCGCTCCACCACCTGGGCTGGGCAGTCGATATTGACGCAGCGCCATACGGCTTCACCCGGCTCTTTGAACAGCCTGCTTTTGCATTGGGGGCAGTTGGCAGGGAAAACAATCGGCTGTTCGTGACCGTTACGCGTTTCGGGCAGTGATTTCACGATGTAGGGGATCACGTCGCCCGCGCGCTCCACCAGCACTGTGTCGCCGATCCGCAGGTCTTTTTCGCGGATCACATCTTCATTGAAAAGGCTGATGGAGCCTACGGTTACCCCGCCGATGGGAACAGGATCGATCTTGGCCACCGGGGTAATGGCACCTGTGCGCCCCACCTGGAATTCGACGCCCCGTAGTTTGCTGGTTGCCTGGCGGGCCTTGAATTTATAAGCGATGGCCCAGCGCGGGTGGTGTGTGGTCATGCCCAGCTTGTCCTGCAGTTCCAGCGAATTTACCTTGATCACCATGCCGTCGATCTCATAAGGCAGGTCGTCGCGGCCGGCTTCAAATGCCTGGCAATAATCGATTACCTCCGTGATGCCTTTGATTACTTTTTTCTCTTTCTCCGGGCTGCGGAAACCCAGGTTCCACAACATTTTCAGCGTACCGGCATGTGTTTCCAGCGCCTTGTCGGGTTCGCCCAGGTCGATGTGGTAGCTTACATTATAAATAAAGGCTTCGAGGTTGCGGCGGCGTACTTCTTCAGGGTCTTTGATGCGCAGCGAGCCCGAAGCGGCATTACGCGGGTTGGCCAGCGGCGGCAGGTTCTGCTCGGCCAGCTTATCATTGAATGCCTTGAAATGTTTTTTGGTAAGCAGCACCTCGCCCCTGATCTCTATTTGCTGGATGCCATAGGCTGAAAACCGTGCCGAGAGCGGTACCGAGCGGATCTGCCTGATATTGGTGCTGATGTCGTCGCCCTGTACACCGTCGCCGCGCGTGGCGCCGCGCACCAACAGGTCATTTTCATAAATGAGGGAAATCGAGGCGCCGTCGAATTTCGGTTCCACGCAATATTCCACTTCCTGCTGGCCGGCGCCTTCGCGCACGCGGCGGTCCCAGTCTGCCAGGTCTTCGGCATTGTAACTGTTGTCGAGCGAAAGCATCGGCACAAGGTGGCTTACCGTGGGGAAAGCGCTGTTGAGCCCGCCGGCCACCCGTTGCGTGGGAGAGTCCTTCCTGATCAGCGAAGGGTCTTTTTTCTCCATTGCCTCCAGCGCTTTATACAGCCGGTCGTATTCTTCGTCGGCGATCAGCGGCTCGTCTAGAATATAATAACGGTACTCATGAAAGCGGAGCACATTTCGTAGATGTTCTATATCGGCGGGGGAGATATCCGGCAACAGGCGTAGAAACCGCGCGCCGGCCTCCTGTAATTCTTTCGTGGCAGATGAACTGTACATGACACTGTTTCTAACTATAAAGCTAAAGGTCTATTTTTGATTTTAACTACACGATGCTTTATGAAGCCATATTCCAGGTTCAGCCATTACGGAGAGCTGAGTGATGCCGCCTATTTTCGGATAGCCTTGTCCGTTGACCTGGTCATTTTCGGGTTTGAAGACGGTGAGCTGAAAGTGCTGGTCATCAATTGTAATATTGCCGAATACAAAGGGAAGCTGTCGCTGCTGGGCGACCTGGTAAAGCCGGATGAGGACCTGGATGCGGCCTCTTACCGTATTTTACGGGAACGCACGGGTTTGTCGGATGTGTACCTGGAGCAGGTGCATACCTTCGGAAAGGTTGACCGTCACCCGGCGGGCCGTGTGATCACCACCACCTATATTTCACTGGTCAACTGCAAAGACATCAAGATAAGGCTGTCGGAAAACGACCTGCACTGGCATCCCGTGCACGCGATCAAAGAGATGGCTTTCGACCATTTCGGGATTTTGCAAAGCTGCCTGCAGCGCCTGCGCGAAAAAGTGGAAGACCACCCGGTAGCGTTCAACCTGCTGCCGGAAAAATTTTCCCTGCGTGAAATGCAGCTGCTGTACGAAGCCATCTTTGATACCAAATTCGACCGCCGCAATTTTCGCAAAAAATTCTTCATCAAAGACTGGCTGAAAGACCTGAACGAGCTGGAGGAAGATGTGCCGCACCGGCCGGGTAAGCTGTATGCGTATAAAAAGAACTGAGTATTCCCGTTACCGGGACGAGTAACAGCTATTTTGACAGACTCATACTCCTGAAAGTCTCATTTTATGCCAACTGTTTTTTTAATTCAGCTTTACTTGGCAAAACTGCTTTGTATTCTTTTGCAAAAATCGTTTTATTATTTTTGGGTAGTGTAAATTCAACAACGGTTTTGTTTTCTTCCTTACATAGGATAATTCCAATGGCAGGTTTTTCGTTTCTGGTTTTTATTTTTCGATCATAATAGTTGATATACATTTGCATTTGTCCAATGTCTTGATGGGTAAGTTTCCCGATTTTTAAGTCAAACAATACAAAGCATCTTAACAATCTATTGTAAAATACAAGATCAACAAGAAAGCTATCACCGTCAAATGTGAAACGACGTTGCCTTCCTTCAAATAAAAACCCTTTTCCCAATTCTAGTATAAAATGTTCCAGCTTATTGATAATAGCTGTTTCCAGGTCGTTTTCAGAGTAACGGTTGTCCTCTTTTAAGTCCAGGAATTCCAATACGTAATGACTCTTCAAAACATCCGTTGGCTTTTCTATCAATTGGCCTTTTTGAGCCAGCCGTTTAATTGATCTTTTATCTTTGCTTAAAGCAATCCTCTCATAAATGGCTGCGTTGTATTGTCGTTTCAATTCATCTACACTCCAATGGTTTGTTGCTGCTTCTATTTCATAAAATTTCCGCTCGTTATCATCTTTTATTTTGATGAGTTGAACATAGTGAGACCAGCTTAATTTAAAGGGAATATCATTGGGTTGAGATTTACGAGACGATCTCTCGTAAATTTGATAAGTTAGATAAAATTTTCTCATGGATTGTAAATTATCCACCGAGTAACCCTTGCCAAACTCTTTGTTTAAAGAACGGCTGAGACCTTTTAATGTTTGTTGAGCGTAAGTTGCCCGACGTTTACCCTCCTGTTCGTCTACAACTATCATTCTGCCTATCTCGAAATAGGTGATGAGCATAGTTTTATTCACGTTACGCACAATATGCTGTTTTGCCTGTAGTATTAAAGCTTTAACAGACTGAAATAAACTTTGCTTCGAGGTAACCTTGCTCATTTTGCAAATTTAACAGTTTCCATCTGCAGGTTTTGCGGCAACCGATCAATTACGGCTGATAGCATGGGATAGCATCTTAAAGCATAAGAAGCCGCATCACCTGAACCGCTCCCGGTACCCCTTCGGGCTTTCGTTCACAAACTTCTTAAATGCGGTGGAAAAATAAGAGGCAGTGGAGAAGCCGGTGCGCGTGGCGATCTCTGAAATGGAAAGGTCTTCGTTCTGCAGGTAATGCTTCGCCCGCTGGATACGCATTTCAAGAATATGGTCATTCACGCTGCTGGAAAACAGGTGTTTTACCTTCCTGTACAGCTGTATGCGGGAGATGTGCAGCTCGCGGCAGATATCATCCACCGAAAAGTTCTCGTTGGAAATATTCTTTTCAATGACCGCATTCAGGTGTGCTGAAAATGAGCGATCGGCCTTTCTGACGGTGCCCGCAGCAATGCCGGTGGGTATCTCTGACGAGTAATGTTCTTTCAGCTTCGCCCGGTTTTCCAGCAGGCTCCTGATGGTGCCTTCCAGTATATCAACTTTGAATGGTTTGGTAATGTATGCGTCTACATTGGCGCCCATGCCTTCCAGCTTGTTTTCTTCCGTTGTTTTGGCGGTCAGCAAAATGACGGGTATGTGCCGGGTCCTCACATCGTCTTTCAGCGACCGCGTCATGGTGATGCCGTCTGTTTTCGGCATCATTACATCGCTTACAACCACATCGGGCATCTCATCAAATGTTTTTTTGATGCCCTCCGCGCCATCGTGCGCCGTAATAACATTGTATTCGGTCGAAAGCCTTCTCGAGATGAATTCCCGCAGGTCGTTGTGGTCTTCAACTACTAAAACTGTTTCTTTCTGCTCGTTTGTTTTAAGACTTTCCTCGTCGTCAAATGCTGCCGGCACCTGCGTTGTTTCCGGAGCATAATAGTTTTCTATCCAGGTGCTTACCTGGCTGTTGTAGGTTTCTCTCGCGGCCAGCACCTGTTCGTTTGCAAGATGGCTTTTGCCCAGCTTCAGCTGTATAATGAAAGTGGAGCCTTTTTCTTTCTCGCTTTCCACCGATATCGCCCCCCTGTGTAATTCCAGCAGCTCTTTTGAAAGCGCCAGCCCCAAACCGGTACCTTTGTTGCTGTCGTACCCTGCCTGGTAAAATATCTCGAATAAATGGCCCTGCTCCTCTTCGCTCATGCCGATGCCTGAATCGCGCACTTTGATAACAGCCAGGCCATTCACCACATCCTTCTCTATGTTTACGTACACAAAACCACTGTCGCCGGTGAACTTAAAAGCGTTTGAAAGGATATTGAAAAATACCTTTTCGATCTTTTCGCAGTCTATCCAAACGGGCAGGGTCGTTTCTTTGGTAATGATCCGGCAATCAATATGGTGTTGCCTGGCATATACCGAAAAGGCGCTTACTATTTCCTGCAAAAACTCAACGAGGTCGGTTTCGCGCAGCTCCAGCTTCATTTTATTCAGCTCCAGCTTTCTGAAATCCATCATCTGGTTAACGAGCAGCAGCAGCCGGGTGGCGTTCTTTTTGATCAGGGAGAACTGGTTGCGCGTGGTAACGGAAAGCCGGCTGGAGAGCGCTTCTTCGGCAGGCGCCAGTATGAGGGTAAGCGGTGTTTTCAGCTCATGGGATATATTGGTGAAAAAGTTCAGCTTCTCTTCGTTTGCCTCGCGGGCCTTGTCTGCCATCAGCATGATCTGCCGGCTCTGCTCGGATATTTCCTCGTTTTGCTCGTGCAGCTTTTTGTTTGCCTGTATATTCCTGCTGCGCGAATACACCAATAGTCCCGCCAGCGTGAGCGACAATACAAGCGAGCCGATCAGGATAAATATAAGGTTGCGTTGGGTTTTGAAGGTTTTGGTCTGCTGCGCCAGCAGTTGCTGCTGCCTGACGATGTTTTTCTGCTGCTCGGTGATCTTGTTGGCCTGCTGCAGCAGCATAATGGCATTGGTACTGTCTACCACTATTGTTTCGAGGATGTTTTTGCGTAGAACGTTTTTGTTGTGCAGCAGTTTGTCGGCTATCCGGATCGCTTCGGCGCCGCCGGTGGGATACAATACCGAAGCCAGCAGGGTATGGTCTTCCACCAGGCTCAGGCCGGTGGAGGGCAGGGCGTCTACGCCGATAATTTTAATATGATCGAGCCCCGCGTTTTTACAGATCCTGGCGGCGGTCCGGGCCATCACATCGTTGTGCGCGAAGATCAGCTGAACATGCTTCAGGCTGTCGATCAGCAGGGGCAGCTCTTTTTCCACGCTTCCTTCCAGCCAGTCGCCTTTGATCACTTTCTGGATAACCACACCGGGGTATTTATCGATGGCCTCTGCAAACCCTTTCTCTCTTTCTTTGGCCGGGGTAGAGGTTTGCAGACCGGTTATCTCTATTATCCGTCCTTTGTTACCCAGGTAGTTTGCAGCATACACGCCTGCAAAATACCCTACCTGCCGGTTGTCGGCACCTATATAACTATTATACAGCTCAGAGCTGATGTTCCTGTCTATGGTGATAACCTTGATGCCTTTGTTATAAGCTTCTTCCACCACCGGCGTAAGCGGCAGGGCCTCGTTGGGTGAAACGATCAGCAGGTTAACGCCTTCCTCTATCAGCTCCTTGATCTGCGCCGCCTGCTTCTGGCTGTTGTAATCGGCCTGGCGGTAAACGGCCTGGATATCGGGATAAAAAACCAGCTCCCGGTACAGCTCTTCTTTCAGGTCCTTTCGCCACTCATCGCCCTCGCCCAGCTGCGATATGCCGATCTTGTATTTCTGCGGCGGCTCTGAACCGCACGAGGTTGCCGTCAGCAGAACAAGCAGGGAGAGCACCGTTATGGCAGCATTCGTTATTAGCTTCATAGAAAAATGATGTGGCACCACTTATGAACATGTCTTTTTTCGGGGGAACAGGTTTCAACAGCCGGCCGGCCGGTTAGATGTGGACATTGTCAATGGATGATGTGCTGCTGTAGCACAACTAAAAATAGCTTAAAAATCAATGCTCCAACAAATAGAAATTGAACAGCCGGTGCCATGCAGCCCTGCACGGGCCCTCCTGCCTCCCGTTAATGGAATTTTTTTAAAAGAAACAGATACAAATTTTAAAATCTCGTCTTGCGCCGCACTCTTTAAGAATCTATAATAGGCTTTGTATCAATAACTTAATTGAAACAGAAAATAGTTTTTCTTTTCAAAACGAATTGTAACAAAATCAAACCCTGAAAGCAGGCAGGCCCCCTAGATTGAGTGTTTACTCTTAACAACTCAACGATTGTTTTCATGAAAAGGCCATTACTATTCTGGAGTATTGTGGTCGCTCTTGGCGGCTTTCTTTTTGGTTTTGATACGGCGGTGATTTCTGGTGCAGAAAAATCCATTCAATCTTACTGGCAGCTTTCTCCTTTCCACCATGGCCTTACCATGTCGATGGCTTTG
>JASGFZ010000092.1:0-10432 GCA_047605345.1 Flavihumibacter sp.
AATGTTTTTGAAGTGATCGATTGCAATAAGTTCCGGGTATATGGCGACAGCCAGCGTATCCTGCAGGTAATCTCCTTCGGCGAAACCGCCTTTACCTTTCTCAACAATAAAAATTAATGCCGGCCTAACCGCCTCAATGCGCTGCCCAGCAGTGCAAGCATTTCTTCTATATCTTCTTTTTTACAGGTACCTACACTAAGCCGGTACCAGGGCGACTGTGCCGCAGCGCCAAAGGCATAAAACGGTACAACCGCCAGTTTGGCCTCGGTCAGCAGGTAGTCGGTTACGTGCGCCTGGGTGCTGATCAGGGTTCCGTTCGCGGTGGTTTTGCCTTTCAGGTCAAATTTCACGGTGAGGTAGATGGCCGCTTCGGGTGGAACGGCGTCGACCGGATGCCCTTCTGTTTTTAGTTTTTCGATCCCGGCATGGATGGCCCGCAAACGGAGCTCTCTTCTCCCCTGAAATGGGCGAGAAATGCATCTATTTCTTTGCCGCGCGCCAGGAAACGCGCGGTAGCTTTCTGTTCGGCCGTGGGCGCCCAGGCGCCAACATGCGAAAGGATGGCATTCATTTTGGCGATCAGCTTTTCCGGGCCGAAGCTCCAGCCCACCCGAACGCCGGTAGCGGCAAATACTTTGCTGATGGCGTCTATAAACAAGGTGTACTCGCGCATGGCCGGCCGCAGCGACACCGGGTTATAATGTTCAATCGTTCCATAGGTAAGGTGCCAGTACATCTGGTCGAACAGCACATACAGCTTTTTATCACCGCCGCCGCGGGATGCGTTTTCGGCTATCACCAGGTCGCAGATTTTTTCCAGCTCCTCTTTTTTAAAAGTGGTGCCGGTGGGGTTTTGCGGCGAGCACAGCGCCAGCAGCGAAGCGCCTTTGATACGCGGCGCCAGCATATCGGCCGTGGGCATAAAATTGTGTTCAGGCCCCGTTTCCACCACTACATGCTCCGCTTCACAAAAGGGTGTAGTGGTTGTTGTTCCAGGAGGGACTGCATATACTACCTTGTCGCCCCGGTCACCACCGCGCGGAAACAGGCATAGATCAGCGGCCGGCCGCCGGAAGCCACGAGGCATTCGGCGGCACTGTAGGAAAGCCCTTCGCGGCTTTGGATAAAATCAACGATCGCCTGGCGCAGGTCGGCATTGCCGTTGCCCGCGGGGTAATTGGTAAAATGCTGGCGGTAGGCTTCTGCGATTTCGTCTTCCAGCGCTTTCGGGATAGGGAAAACCGAAGGATCGAAATCGCCTACGGTAAAGTTGAAGATATTTTCACCCTTGCTGATGCGGTCGCGTATCTCCCCGCCCAGCTTTACGATTTCCGACCCGATCAGGGTCTCCGACAAGCGGCTTAACCGGTCCCCCATATTAATGGCATTTGCGAAACAAAGATACAAAACCGGCAGCGCTTATATTTGCAGCCCCATGCAAAAGCCGGAAACGAATACATACCTGTTTTTTAAACCGTCGCGGTTGAAGCAGCGATGGTCGCCTTTTGAACTGATACATGTCAGCAAATCGGTTCGTGGTGTAGACACGGCGCGTGAACCGCTCGGCGCTGCATTGTTGTCAACGCATTTTCCCGAAATGCCCGCTGCGGTGCGGGCCGCTTTCGAAGCGCTTACCGACGAAAAGCTTTCTGCGAGGGTCGGCGAGCTGACGCGAACGCATGCCAGGCAAAAGGCCGGCACGGCCTTGTCGTCGTTTGTCGAACGATCCTTTCTCCGCCAGGTGCATCCCCTGCTGGCAACGGTGTTTGCGTTTACAAACGGTTTGCGCTGTTATCACCAGGTAACGGTGGCCGCTACCGGCAACCTCCGCACCTGCGTCTGCCGGCTGAAAACGGAAACGCCCCTGCTGCATTTTGTAGTGGAAAGAACAGATAGTGATGAGCTGCTGCTGCAAACAAAGATCAGTATTAACGGTAATGTATATGCGCCCGATCAGCTTGTTCGCCACCAGATGGTATTGCAGCACGGCGACGAGTATTTCCTCTTGCGGTATGAAGATTACCAGGTGCTGCAATGGCTGGAAGCCAATGATCCTTCCGATTACGCGTCTGACCCCGCGGGGTTTTCGGAGCAGGTGATCGGCAGGCTGAGCGGTTACCGGATAGACACGGCGCGGATGGATGCGGTAGAGCTGATCGCCGGCGATCCGCAGCCGGCGGTATATCTTTCGGAGATCAGCCAGTCTTTTCTCCTGCTGACGCCGAGGTGGAATTACGATGGTTTCTGGGTGGAAGGAAACTGGCAGTACAGCGAACGGTTTCACCAGCACGGAAAGACCTACGAGGTGAGGCGCAACCGCGAAGCGGAAGATGTGTTCCGCCAAAAATTGCAATCGCTGCATCCGAATTTCAGCCGCCAGTTGAACGGCGTATATCATCTCTCTTTTGCGGAAGCGGGAAAAAAACACTGGTTCCTGAAAGCCTATCACCAGTTACTGGCAGAAAATATTGAGCTGCTGGGCATGTCTTTCCTGAAGCATTTCCGCTATGCGGCGTTTCCGCTCGAAACGGATATTGTTCTCAAGGAAACGAATGGTAGCTGGCTCTCGCTGCACATGGAACTGCGTTGCGGCAAAGAAAAGATAGCCTTGAATGAATTGCAGAAACTGCTGCTGGCGGGCCAGCGCTCGCTGCTGCTGAAAGACCAGTCGATTTTGCTGCTGACCGACGAATGGCTGCAACAGTACAGCCTGTTGCTGAAGCATGGCCGCGTGAACGGCGACATTCTCGGCGTTCCGTTATGGTTGTTCCTGTCGTTGCATGCCGAAGCCGTGCCTTCCGTGCGGCCCGCGCGCGAACAATGGTGGGAACGCTGGAAGCAGTGGCAGGAGTCGGATCAGCCATTGTACCCGCTGTCGCCCCTGGTAACGGCCACCCTGCGCCCTTACCAGCAAAAAGGATATGAATGGCTTTGCCTTTTGCACGAAATCGATGCGGGCGCCTGCCTGGCCGACGACATGGGCCTGGGTAAAACACTGCAGACCATCTGTTTCCTGGCGCGCCTGCTGGAAGCACCGGGAAAAAACAAAGCGCTGGTTGTTTGTCCCGCGAGCCTGCTGCACAACTGGAAAGCCGAGATCGGTCGCTTTGCCCCCACTCTTCCGGCTGTTGTGTACCACGAAGCGGGCCGCGAAATCGGCGACTTTTTTGAAACGCCGGGCGCAGCGGTGCTTATCACCAGCTATGGTACCCTGCGCAGCGACATCGATCTGTTGTCGGCAATCGACTGGGAAGCGGTGGTGCTCGACGAAAGTCATACGATCAAAAATCCGTCGGCGCAGATCACCCGCGCCGTATGGCAGTTGCGGGCAAAGGCGAGGATAGCGCTGAGCGGCACGCCTGTGATGAACAATACGATGGATTTGTTTGCCCAGCTGCATTTCCTGGTACCGGGATTGCTGGGGCAGCTGGAATTTTTCAGGCGTGAATACGCGCTGCCGATCGACCGTTACCACGACGAAGAAAAGATCGGCACGCTGCAGCAACTGACGGCGCCCTTTATTTTGCGGCGCACCAAGCAGCAGGTGGCGACCGATCTGCCGCCGAAAACCGAAGCGGTGCAATGGTGCGAAATGGCTGCCGACCAGAAAGAACTGTATGAAGAAACGCTGTCGCAGATAAGAGACAGCATTTTCCTGAACATCAAACAGGACGGGCTGGCAAAATCGAAGCTCTCGATCTTGCAGGGCATGCAACGGCTGCGGCAGATCTGCGCCGCTCCTTCGCTGATTGACGGGCAGGCCGGTGTCAGCTCGGTAAAAGCGGGCTTGCTGATCGATCTGCTGCGCGGCCGGTTGCGGCAAAACAAAGTGCTGGTCTTTTCACAGTTCAAGGGCATGCTCCATTTGCTGGCCGGGCAATGCCGCAAGGCGGGCATCGGGTATTATCATTTTGACGGCGAAACACCACCGGCCAAAAGAATGGAAATGGTGACAGCATTCCAGGAACCGGGCAATGATATAAATGTATTCCTGATCAGCCTGAAAGCGGGCAATACAGGGTTAACCCTCACGGCGGCCGATTATGTGTTCCTGGTTGATCCCTGGTGGAATACTGCCGTGCAGCAGCAGGCGATCGACCGCGCCTACCGGATCGGGCAAACCAAAAAAGTATTTGCGTACCAGCTGATCTGTAAAGACAGTATTGAAGAAAAGATCATTGAGCTGCAGCAGCGCAAAAAATCATTGTCAGATGCGCTGGTGAGCGAGGAAGACGGCTTTATCAAGAACCTCACTGAAGAAGAGCTGCGGTATTTGTTTTCTTAAGCGCCTGTTTTTTGGTTCCCTGGCGGGCGGCGGCGCGAAATTCCCAGGGCGCCACGGGGTGCGGCTGTTGCCAGAGACCGCGTTGCTGCGCTTTGGCGTTTTGTTCTGCCTGCGCCAGCACAGGGTCTTTAGAATAACGGGTAAAATGCCAGGCGAGTCCGGCGCTGACCAGCCGAAGGTTCACCGTGCTGTCGTTGCCGGGTGTGTATACGTTTGCCAGCAGCCGGCCGTAACGGTCGCTCCCGGTAACGGCCACACGGATGGTTTTGCCGGCCAGTATGTTTCCGAGCGCCGCTTTCGATACGCGGTAGTAATCCTGTTTTTTTTCGGGGGCATCTATGGCGTTGAGCCGGATGCGATGGGTGGTATTACCGGGCGTAAGCAGGGTGAAAGTGTCGCCGTCGGCAATGCGCACCGCCGTTCCCGAAAGCAGGGCGGGGCCGGCGGGCGGCGCCTGCAACAGCAGCAGGCAGGAGAACAGTAAAGGGAAGAAATGCATTGGGCAAAGCTAAGAAAGCAGGCCGTTGGCCCCGAGCCGGTCTGCGGCCCGGAAAAAATAATCCACAGCAAACGCAAACAAGCGCTTGAATGAGTATTTTTAAAATATGAAAAAATTATTGACGATTGCCATGCTTACCGCTGGCCAGTGGCTATCTGCCCAAACGTATCAGCCCACGCCCGAAAACCTGGCGGCAAGGGCATCTTTCCAGGCCGACCGCTTTGGCATGTTCATTCACTGGGGCGCATCGAGTGTACTGGGCGCCGGTGAATGGGTGATGAACGACCACAACATCAAAGTGCGCGATTACCATCGCCTGCAGGACATTTTCAATCCCATTTCGTTCGATGCCGCTGCCTGGGTGGCAACGGCTAAAAACGCCGGTATGAAATACATTACGTTCATTACCCGGCACCACGATGGTTTCAGTAACTGGGACACGAAGTATTCCGACTGGAAGATTACCAATACCCCTTATAAAAAAGATGTGCTGAAGGCGTTGTCGGAAGAATGCCAGCGGCAGGGCATCAAGCTCTATCTCTATTATTCGCTGCTCGACTGGTACCGCACCGATTACCAATACTGGACGGGCCGCACCGGCCAGGGTACAGGCCGCACCGAAAGAGGGAACTGGGACGATTATATCCAGTTTATGAAAAACCAGCTGACGGAATTATTGACCAACTATGGCCCGATTGCCGGGATCTGGTTTGACGGGCACTGGGACCAGGTGGCGTTCAATGAAACAACCAAAAAATGGGAAGGCGGCAGCAAGGTCGACTGGCATTACCCCGAAATATACGGGCTCATCCACCAATTGCAGCCCCATGCGCTGATCGGCAACAACCACCACCTGATGCCGATTGAAGGCGAAGATTTCCAGATGTTCGAACGCGACCTGCCGGGGCATAATACCACCGGTTGGGGCACTGACACGGAGAGCATTTCCAGCCTGCCGCTGGAAACCTGCGAAACCATCAACGGATCATGGGGATTCAATATCACCGACGGTACGTATAAAACATGCCGGCAGATCGTACAGCTATTGGCGAAAGATGCGGGGCTGGGCGCCAACCTGCTGCTCAATATCGGCCCCATGCCTAACGGTGTAGTACAACCGGAGTTTACAAAAGTGCTCGACAGTGTGGGTGTTTGGATGCAGAAGAACGGTGAAAGCATTTACGGCACTTCGGCAACAGATGCCAAACTCTACGATTGGGGAACCACCACCCGGAAAGGCAATACCCTGTACCTTCACCTGCTGCAGGGCGGAACCGATGCCATTACGCTGGAGCAGATTCCGTTTAAGAAAATCCGCCAGGCCACGGTGCTGGCTACCGGCGGGAGCTATGCGGGCGCCAAACTGCAGAAGGGTACCCTCATCCTCAGCGGGCTTTCCGCCATAGCGGCCGATCCCAACGATACCGTACTTAAAATTGAATTTCAATGACACGTTATTGCCTTGCCCTGGACCTGCGGAACGACCCGGAAGCCATCCGCCAGTACGACGAATACCATGCGGCGGTATGGCCCGAAATAAAGGAGTCGATCTATGCGGCCGGTATTGCCGATATGGAGATTTACCGCACCGGGAACCGGTTGTTTATGATCATGGAAACCCGGCCGGGGTTCAGCTTTGAAGCGAAAGCGGCGGCCGATGCCGGCAACCCGAAAGTGCAGGAATGGGAAAAACTCATGGAAAAATTCCAGGAAAAGCTGCCCTGGGCCCGTCCGGATGAAAAGTGGATTGTGATGAAAAATGTGTTCAAATTGGGTATAACTCAGGATTCGTGATATCGCTATTGGGGATATTTTTACACTGAAATCCATCCCAAAGAAAAATTTTCCGGGGCCGAAAAACTGGCCCGATATCTGTGTTCTACTGGTTACATCAATAGTCGAACGGACGGTCACTAAGTATATATCGAAACAGAAATGAGACTATTCGCGGTCGTTTTCAAGGCGGCCGGTGATTTTATTCACTTCCAATTCGGTAAACCTGAGACGCGCCTGACAGAACTCAATCAGTTCTGCGGCGCGTTTCAACTTTTCTGCCAGCAGGTCAATCCCAATATGTTCATTTTCAATTGAATTAGCCAGTTCCTGTAATTCGTCAAAGGCGGCTTCATAGGTTAAATGCGGGTCCATCGGAAGCTGTTTTTTGTTCAACGTGACTGTGTATAATACTGTTTTTGAGGCGGATGCGAATGCTGTCGCCGGTATTGAGTGCAGCGGGATCGGTGATTAGTTTCCCTTCTTTTTCTATCCAGGCGAAGCCCCTTTCGAGCGATTTTTCGGGCGAAGCCATCAGCAGTAGGCGCCGGATCGCGTCGAGCTGTAGTCGTTCCGTCTTAAAACGGGTGCGACCCAGGGCGGGCAGTGCGGCGCGGAGCTGGCCGAGTTGCCGGAGCCGGGTGTGTAGCTGCCTGACGGGCTGCAGGCTCAGTGCCGACCGGGTGCGGGTCAGGGCCAGGCGGGCCTGTTGCAGCCGTTCGCGGGTGCTGTTGAGCAATGCGGCGCCGGTTTGTTGTAGGGATAGCTCGAAATGCCGGTTCTGCTGGAGAATGGTTTCGGCCACCTGGGTCGGGGTTTTCAGTGAGGTGAAGGCCAGGAGGTCGGCCAGGCTGCGGTCTTTCTGGTGGCCGATGCCGGTGAACACCGGGAAGGGCGCCGAGGCAACGGCCAACGCGGTTTCATACTGATCGAACAGCAGCAGGTCGGTAGAGGCGCCGCCGCCCCTAATCAGCGCAATGGCGTCGTAATCGAGGCCGGTTTCCAGCGAGCGGCGGCCGATGTTGCTGAAAGTGGCCGCCAGGGCAGCGGCTTGTTCTTCGCCCTGTACGCGGGTATCGAAATAGTCGATGTCGAAAGCGTAGCCATAGGGGTTTTCGAGCAGGCTGTGCCGGAAGTCTTCCAGCCCGGCCGATTGCAGTGAACCCACCACCGCCAGCTTTTGCAATACCGGCGGCAGCGCCAGCTGCTGGTTGAAGCTGCAGAGCTGGTCGTCTTCCAGCCACACCGTATCGGGTTCTTCCTGCAATAAGCGGTAGATCACCTGCTGCCGCGCCAGGGCCAGCTGCCCGAGGGTATAGGCCGGGTCGATGTGCTGCAGGGTTGCCTTGAGGCCGTATACGGAGTGGTATTCAACAGTTACTTCTATGCAAACGGCGATGCCGGCCTGGAATTTTTGTTGGGTGGTTCGCTCGAAAGCCGCGATCTGCATGGCGCCGGGCGACCAGGCGACGGCGGGGATCTTTGCTTTCAGGGAGGAGCCCGCTTTTTCAACCAGGTCGAAATAGTGAAACCCTTTTTGGGGGTAAAAACTATGGTTGCTGATTTCCGCCAGTACCCAATACCTTTCCTGCTGGAAGCGCCGCCGCAGGGCTTCCTGGATCAGCAGGCTCAGTTCCGACAAGGCGATGGGCGAAGGCATATCGGTAAATGTACGAGTTTCTCACCCGTCGGGTGGTACCCGTCAGGTCGCACCCGTCGGGTGCCACCCGACGGGTAAAAAAAATCGGGGCAAATTAAAATAAGTGTCAAAATAACATTTATATTAGCGTTCAATCCAACCGAGACCAAGTATGCTTGCTACAAAACAAATGAAGAGAAAGGCAGGGTTCTTTTCTGCCGTTATGGCCGTGGCCGCGCTGGGCGCTTTTCCCGTTATGGCCCAGGAGGCCACAGTTCAGCTCCAGCCAGCTGCCGAGAAGGTTATCATCAACAAAAACATCTACGGGCATTTTGCCGAACACCTTGGCACCTGCATTTACGGGGGTTTTTATGTGGGTGAAAAAAGCGATATCCCGAATATCGACGGGGTGCGGAACGATGTAATTGAAGCCCTGAAAAAGCTCAAAGTGCCGCTGTTGCGCTGGCCCGGCGGCTGCTTTGCCGACACCTATCATTGGAAAGACGGTATTGGCGATAAGTCGAAGCGCCCCACCATGATCAATACCTGGTGGGGTGGTGTTACCGAAGACAATAGTTTCGGCACCCATGATTTTCTCAATATGTGCGAACGCCTGGGCGCCGAACCGTACCTGGCGGGGAATGTGGGCAGCGGCACCGTGCAGGAACTGTCGGACTGGGTGCAGTACGTGAATTTTGACGGCGTGAGCCCCATGGCTAAGCTGCGCAAGGAAAACGGCCGTCAGCAACCCTGGAACGTGCACTACTGGGGCGTGGGCAACGAGGCCTGGGGCTGCGGAGGCAATATGACCGCTGAATACTATGCGAACGAGTACCGGAAATATGCTACGTTCATGAGCAGCTATTCCGACAAGGCAAAGCTGTTCCGGATCGCTTCGGGCGCCAGCTCGGGCGATTATAAATGGACCGAAGTGCTGATGCGCGATATCCCGCACCATATGCTGGAAGGCGTGGCGCTGCACCATTATGCCGTGATCGACTGGAATGCCAAAGGCCCTGCCACCGGTTTTTCGGAAGCGCAATATGCGGCTACCCTGAAACGGGCTTATATGATGGAAGAGCTGGTGAGCAAACACAGCACCATTATGGATAAATACGATCCGAAGAAAAGGGTAGCACTGGTGGTAGACGAGTGGGGCGGATGGTATGATGTGGAGCCCGGCACCAACCCGGGATTCCTGTACCAGCAGAACAGCATCCGCGATGCGGTGCTGGCCGGCATGACCCTGAATATTTTCAACAACCACGCCGACCGGGTGCGTATGGCCAACCTGGCGCAGATCATCAACGTGCTGCAAGCCGTTATTCTCACCGATAAGGCAAAAATGATCCTGACGCCCACCTACCATGTAATGGAGATGTACAATGTGCACCAGGATGCAACCCTGATTCCGCTGAAAGTGCTGACTCCCGATTATGTATACGAAAAGGAAAGCATTCCTGCCATTACGGTATCGGCTTCCACCGACAAGGCGGGCAAAACCCATGTGTCGCTGACCAATATAGACGCACACAAAACCATCACCGTCAATATTCCCCTGGCCGGCATCAAGGCGACCGGCTGCACCGGCCGCATTTTGCAATCGGCCAAGCTGCAGGACTATAACAGCTTCGACCAGCCGAATAAAGTAGCGCCTGCGGCATTCAACGGCGCTGCCGTAAAAAACAACGTATTATCCGTAAAAATGCCCGCTGCTTCGGTGGTGGTGCTGGAACTCAACTAAGCGATATGACAGGCAGAAATCTCCTTGCAGGCGCCCTGCTGACCTGCTCAACGCTGGTCATGGCCCAGGAACACAGCCTGGTGGTAGACGCCAGCCGCACCAACGGCGCCGTACAACCGACCATGTGGGGCATATTTTTCGAAGACATCAACCTGGGCGCCGACGGTGGTATATACGCCGAGCTGGTAAAGAACCGGTCGTTCGAATTCATCAAACCGCTTATGGGCTGGGAGCTGAACGGGAAGAAGCTGAAAGAAGGCAGTTTCCTGGTGGTGAACGAAGCGAAGGAAAGACCCAATAACCCGCGCTTTTTGCAGGTGAGCCTCGATAACTGTGCAAAGGGCGACCTGGGACTGGTGAACGAAGGCTTCCGCGGCATGGGTATCAAAAAAGACCTGGCTTTCGATTTTTCGGTGCAGTACCGCCGCGCCACCGCGCCGGTTACCCTTACCCTTGAATTGCGCAACAGCCAGGGTACGGTGATCGGCAACG
>JASGFZ010000093.1:0-10388 GCA_047605345.1 Flavihumibacter sp.
CAACGGCGGACAACCGTAATATTCAAACAAAATAGTTTTTTTTAAACGACATTTGTCGCTCTTTTCCAGCTATGTCGAAAGCAGCCGATACCCCGCTGATGCAGCAGCACAAAGCCATCAAACAGCGTTTTCCTGATGCCGTTTTGCTGTTCAGGGTGGGTGATTTTTACGAAACCTTTGGCGCGGATGCCATTATTGCGTCGCAGGTGCTGGGCATTACCCTCACCAAACGGAACAATGGTGCAGCCGCCTCGTCAGAGCTGGCCGGTTTTCCGCACCATGCACTTGACACCTACCTGCACAAGCTGGTAAAAGCCGGTTACCGGGTAGCGGTTTGCGACCAGTTGGAAGACCCCAAACAGGCCAAAGGCATTGTGAAACGCGGCGTAACCGAAATGGTAACACCCGGCACGGCTACCAATGAAAAGCTGCTGGATATACATTCGAACAATTTCCTGGGCAGCCTGTATTTCGCCGACAACGAACAGTTCGGGATCGCCTTTGTGGATATATCCACCGGCGAGTTCCTGGTGGCGCAGGGCGACCGCGAGTATGCCGACAAACTATTGCAAAGCTTCCAGCCGGCAGAAATACTTTTCCAGCGTCACCGGCAAAAGAATTTCAAAGAGTGGTTCAGCAGTAAAGTATATACCTATACGCTCGACGAATGGGATTACCAGGAAACCTATGCCCTCGAAACATTGCTGAAACATTTCCAGACCCATTCGCTGAAAGGATTCGGGGTAGACGAGCTGGGCGACGGGCTCACCGCCGCCGGCGCCCTGCTGCATTACCTGCGCGACACCGAACACGCGCACCTGCAGCACATCCGTTCCATGCAAAGGATCAACCGCGGCGATTTTTTGTGGATGGACCGCTTTACCATCAGGAACCTGGAATTGCTGGGCGGTACTAACGCCGATGTGCATACGCTGCTCAAAGTACTTGATCATACGGTATCACCGATGGGCGCCCGCTTGCTGAAACGCTGGATCGTTTTTCCGCTGATCGACAAAGCGAGGATCGAAGAGCGGCTGCAGCTCGTTGAATATTTCATCACAGCGGTAGACATCCGCCAGCAGCTGACCCAGCATATCCGGTTGTGCGGCGACGTGGAGCGCCTGGTGAGCAAGATACCCATGAAGAAGATCGGTCCGCGGGAGGTCTTGCAGCTGGCCCGCGGCCTGCAGCAGGTGCAGGCCATCCGGCAGCTGTGCGGCGGCGGCGCCAACGAGTACCTGCAACGCATAGTCGATGCCCTCAACCCCTGCGTGCATATTGCAGAAAAAATAGAAAAGACCATCATTGAAAACCCGCCGGCTACGGCCCTGAAAGGCGCTTTTATCAGGGAGGGTGTTGATGCAGCACTCGATGAACTGCGCGCCATTGCCCATAACGGCAAGGAGTACCTGGCGCAGCTGCAGCAAAAGGAATCGGCAGCAACGGGTATTCCTTCACTCAAGATCGGCTTCAACAATGTTTTCGGTTATTACCTGGAGGTAACCAATACCCATAAGAACAAAGTGCCGGCCGGCTGGACGCGCAAGCAGACCCTTGCCAATGCGGAACGTTATATTACCGCCGAGCTGAAAGAATACGAAGAGAAGATCACCGGTGCCGAGGATAAGATATTACAGATAGAGGCCGCGCTGTTTGAATCGCTGCTCACCGAGTTGCAGGATTATTTGTCGCCCATTCAAACCAACGGCAACCTGCTGGCCATACTCGACTGCCTGCTTTGTTTTGCACAGGTCAGCCTGCAGAACCGTTACAAACGGCCATCCCTGCACGAAGGGGACGCGCTGAAGCTGACGGCCAGCCGTCACCCTGTAATAGAAAAATACCTGGCGCCGGGTGAATCGTATGTGAGCAACGATATTGTGCTGAACAAAACCGACCAGCAGATCATCATCCTGACCGGTCCCAACATGAGCGGTAAGAGTGCGCTGCTGCGGCAGGTGGCGCTGGTAACGCTGATGGCGCATATGGGCTGTTTTGTACCGGCCGATGAGGCGCTGATCCCGCTTACCGATAAAATATTTACGCGCGTGGGCGCTTCCGACAACCTGAGCGGCGGCGAATCGACCTTTATGGTTGAAATGAATGAAACCGCCAGTATCCTGAACAATATCACCGGCCGCAGCCTGGTACTGCTGGATGAGATCGGCCGCGGTACCAGCACCTACGACGGCATCAGCATTGCGTGGAGCATTGCAGAATACCTGCAGCAAAGCCGCGAAATGCCCCTGACCCTGTTTGCCACGCACTATCATGAGCTGAACGAGCTGGAGAACAAATGGCCGCGCATCCGCAATTACCATATCACCAACAAAGAGTCGGGCAACAAGATTATCTTTTTGCGGAAGCTGGCGCCCGGCGGCAGTACCCATAGCTTCGGCATACATGTGGCGCGTATGGCGGGCATGCCCGGCGGACTGATCAAAAGAGCCAATGAGATACTGGCGCAGCTGGAAGCGCAGCAGGTGGAAGCCGGGCCCGAAAAAACCATCGCCGGTAAAATGAAAGACATGGGCGGCCCGCAGCTGCAGCTATCCATTTTCGACGCCCATTCGCAAACATTTGAATTGATCAGAAACATGCTGGAGAACACCGATATCAACCGGCTTACCCCGGTGGAAGCGTTGCTGAAGCTGCAGGAAATCAAAAAGCAACTCGGTTAATATGCTGGAACATTTTCCTTTTTACCTGGTATTGATCGTGCTGATCGTATTGCTGATCATGCTGGGCAACAAGCTCAAAATCGCCTACCCGGTGTTACTGGTACTGGCGGGGCTCGCCTGCTACTTTATACCGGGTGTTCCGCTGCTGAAAATTGACCCGGAGCTCATCTTTATCATATTCCTGCCGCCCCTGCTTTATGAGGCCGCCTGGGCCAATTCGTGGAAGGAGCTCTGGCACTGGCGCCGCATCATCGGCAGCTTTGCCTTTGTGGTGGTATTCCTGACAGCCATTTCGGTGGCCATAGTGGCCAATGCTTTTATTCCCGGGTTTTCACTGGCCCTGGGCTTTTTGCTGGGTGGCATTGTATCGCCGCCCGATGCCGTGAGTGCGGCGGCCATTCTGAAATTCGTGAAAGTGCCCAAAAGGATGTCATCCATCCTTGAAGGCGAGAGCCTGCTGAACGATGCGTCTTCGCTGATCATTTTCCGTTTTGCGATGATAGCGGTGGCCACCGGGCAGTTTGTATGGCACGAGGCGGCCCTCAGTTTCGCCTGGATGCTGATCGGTGGTGTGGGTATCGGGCTTTTTGTGGCCTTTGTTTTTATGAAGGCGCACAAATGGCTGCCGACCGATGTGAACATGGATATCATCCTCTCTCTCGTTACACCCTATGCGATGTATATAGGGGCGGAAGAAGTGCATGCCTCGGGTGTGCTGGCGGTGGTGAGCGGCGGACTCTTCCTCTCCTATCACCGGCACAGCTTCCTGAACGGGGCGGCGCGGCTACGAGGTGAAACCGTATGGCAGAGCCTGGTTTTCCTGTTAAACGGACTCGTTTTTTTACTGATCGGTCTCGACCTGTCTGAAATCATATCGGGGCTGCAGGAAGAAGGCGTTGGTTTCTACACGGCCACCGGCTACGGGCTGCTGATCACTGTGGTACTGATCGTGGGTCGTTTGCTGGCCGCTTATGGTGCGGTGATCGTCACCAGGCTGGCGGGTTATTTTATCACAGTCGCCGACAGAAATCCCGGCTTCAAAGCCCCGTTGGTAATGGGCTGGACCGGTATGCGCGGGGTGGTGTCGCTGGCCGCCGCGCTGTCTATCCCCGCCACCCTGGCCAACGGAAGCGCCTTTCCGCACCGGAACCTGATCCTGTACATCACTTTTATCATTATCCTGGTTACACTCGTGCTGCAGGGGCTCACGCTGCCGCTGATTATAAAAAAACTGGCGCTGCCGGCTTACCGCGATCATTTGCCTGAGGAAGAAACGGAAACATTCATTCGTGAGTCGCTGGCCCGTGAGTCGCTAAATTATTTACAGCAGGCCCATCCGGAGCTACTGGCCAATAGCAGCTATTTGCAAAAGACGGCCGGGTATTGGCAGGTGCAACTGGATCCGGATGAGCCGGCTGTTCTGCCCCCGGAAGTAAAATTCGTTTACTATAAGGTACTTGAAAAACAGCGTCAATGGCTGATTGCCCGGAACAATGCCGATGAGCGGATCGACGAAGAAGTGGTTCGGCGTTTTCTGCACCAGCTCGACCTGGAAGAAGAAAAATTTAAAACGGAGTAATGAGTATTAAGCAATTTGGTTGTTCGCCCGATGCAGGCAGAAAGCGTCAGTACAGCACACTTCCTAATTATAAAAACGGACAGTTTCAAAACCAGTTGCCCACACCTGCATTGGCGGAAGGAGAATCGATGACCCGTGTGCTGCTCGATTTTGTAAAAAAACATCCTTATACCGAGCCGCGACATACCCTGCCCTTTGTAAAAACCGACCTGAAGAACCTGTCCACCGAAACGAACGTGCTGGTATGGTTCG
Organism: Flavihumibacter sp.; assembly: GCA_047605345.1. GTDB lineage: Bacteria > Bacteroidota > Bacteroidia > Chitinophagales > Chitinophagaceae > Flavihumibacter. The sequence continues at coordinate 4,513 of JASGFZ010000093.1, forward strand.
GGCACAGTTCTTATTTTATACAGCTCCACGGCCGGAAATACCTGGCAGACCCGGTATTCAGCGGCAATGCCTCGCCGATACCGGGGTCGGTAAAAGCGTTTGCGGGCAGCAATGTTTACCAGGCCGATGACCTGCCGGAGATAGATATCCTTTTTATCAGCCACGACCATTGGGACCACCTTGATTACGAAACCATCGGGCAGTTGAAAAACAAGGTTAAACAGGTAGTATGTGGTTTGGGTGTGGGACAGCATTTCGAATACTGGGGCTGGGATAAAAACAGGCTCACGGAAAGGAACTGGTATGAAAGCATTGAACCGGAAAAAGACCTGAAAATAACACTGATGCCTGCCCGGCATTTTTCGGGAAGGCTGTTTCGCCGGAATATATCGTTGTGGACCTCCTTCGTGCTTGAAAGCAAAACAAAAAAGATCTTTTTGGGTGGCGACAGCGGGTATGGACCGCATTTTGCCGAAATAGGAGAACGCTTCGGGCCTTTCGACCTGGCTATACTCGAATGCGGGCAATACAACGAGAAATGGCCTTATATCCATTCGTTGCCGCAGGAGCTGGTTACCGAAGCGCGGGAACTGAAGGCTGCCTGTTTTCTACCCGTACACCACTCAAAATTCAAGCTGGCGCAGCACCCGTGGTTTGAACCCCTGCAGCAGGTGCGGGAGGCTGCCGAAAAAGCCGGCATACCGGTGATAACCCCGCAAATAGGCGAACCCGTAAATCTAGACCGGTTGGACACTGTATTTTCCAGGTGGTGGGAGAATGTATGAAGTTGAGAATGTGACAGAGCGATCTCCTGGTCCTGCCGACCGTTTTTCATCATGACCTGTACTCATTGGGCGTTACACCTGTTTTCTGCTTAAAAAGGCGGGTGCAAGAACGAAATGGCATTCACATCCGGCAGGGCAGATTATTCTGGCACTAGACGGCGAAGGCTATTATCAAGAGAGGAAGTTTAAAGATTACTCTGAAAAAAGGCGATATTGAAAACTCGTTTAAGACTGAAACATGATGAAGTATCAATCGAACAAAAGTGCTGCCATTGCATTGCTTGTTTTACTCTCAGGTTTAACGACCGGCTGTAAATCAAAAGCCGATTCAACCAATCTAAATCGAACCTGGTCTTTTTACAAGGGCGATGAATCCAGTTCCAGCTATTCTCCACTGGATGAGATTAATCTTTCTAACGTAAGTAAATTAGAAAACGCATGGACTTTCCAAATGAGTGATCTGGAACCGGGTGAACAGCCTGTGTCCAGCCAAAGCAATCCTATAATAGTAGATGGGGTTATGTACGCAAATTCCGGCAAACAGACTGTTTATGCTGTTGACGCGGCTACCGGTAAGGAAATCTGGCGCTGCAAGACATTAGACGAAGGCGTACCCAGTGCGGCCAGCAGAGGGGTTACCTATTGGGAAAATGGCGACGACAAACGAATTTTATATTCTTCAGGCAATTATTTGATGGCTATTGATGCAAAGACCGGAGAAATCATTCGTTCGTTTGGCAATAATGGCAGGGTAAACCTCAATCAAGGAATGCGGGACGATCCTGAAAAAATTTCTGTAACGCTGTCAACTCCCGGAAGGATATTTAAGGATCTGATCATTATCGGGGCAAGAACACCGGATGCTTACGGAGCGCCGCCCGGATATATCAGGGCATATAATTGCAAAACAGGTGAATTGGTATGGACTTTTCATACGATCCCGCATCCCGGTGAACCCGGTTATGAAACCTGGCCTCCCGATGCTTACAAGTACGCAGGCGGCGTTAACTGCTGGGCAGGACTGAGCATTGACGAAAAAAGAGGTATGGTTTTTCTGGCACTCGGGTCTCCCTCCTACGATTACTATGGCAGCGACAGAAAGGGTGAAAATCTTTTCGGCAACTGTGTATTGGCTCTGAATGCGGCTACCGGCCAATATAAATGGCATTTTCAAACGGTGCATCACGACTTGTGGGACTATGACTTACCTGCTCCGCCTAATTTGGTGACCATTAAAAAGGACGGAAAGCAGGCGGACGCAGTAGCGCAGGTGACAAAACAAGGTTTCGTTTTTGTGCTCGACCGGGACACCGGAGAACCCATTTATCCCGTGGAAGAACGAAAAGTACCTGCTTCAAATATGCCGGGCGAAGAGGCCTGGCCAACCCAGCCATTTCCTGTAAAACCGGGGCCTTTCGTAAAACAGTTGATGACTGAAGCCGATCTGAATCATTACTCAGATAAAGATCACAAAGCCATTCTGGAACAATTCCGGTCGGTAAGATATGAAGGGTTATTCACCCCTCCCGATTTAAAAGGGACGTTATCGCTCCCTGCTACCAGAGGCGGAGCCAACTGGGGCGGAGCTGCTTATGATCCTGCTACCACCCGTCTCTACATCAGGGGAAATAATTTACCGGAAATTATAACCATCGTAGATCTCGACAAACATTTTGCAGCCCGCGATAACTCGGTTTTTGAAACCGGCCGGGTAGCTTATTTGCGGCATTGCTCGGCCTGTCACGGTGCAGAGAAAAGGGGGTTCCCCCACTTTCCCCGCATTGGTAACCCTTAAAAACAAAATGGGAGAAAAAGAAGCGTTGGAAAAAATAAGAATGGGTGGAGGATCGATGCCTGGCTATAAAGGCGTACTGACCACAGACGAGGAGCAGGCGATAGTGGCGTTTTTGTATGACAAAAAAGGCGAACCGTTGAAGCAGGCGGTAGAAGCAAAAACAGAAGAAACCAAAGCTGTTCGATATGGTAATATCACAGGCTACCGAACATGGTCTGATCCCAGTGGAAATCCGGCAATGAAAGGCCCTTGGGGAACCTTAAATGCATTGAACCTGTCCACAGGAGAATATGAGTGGCAGATACCTTTAGGGAATGACGAAAAATTGCAGGAAGAGGGAGGGCCAATCACAGGTTTGCTCGGAAGATCCGGGCCGATGGTAACAGCAGGCGGGTTGGTTTTTATCAGTGGCGCTGAAGACAAAAAATTATGGGCATTTGATAAGCGTAACGGCAAATTGGTTTGGGAAACTGTATTACCAGCCGCTAACAACGCCAATGTGTGCTCTTATTATTTAAATGGCAAACAGTATATCGCTTTGTCCGTAGGCGGCACTAAAGAAAACCCTTCGGGTTCAATTATGGCATTCAAACTTCCTTAAAGGTTTAAGAAGGAGTAATTATTCACAGGAAGCGGTGGCCGAATCATTAAAGCTTGTGGACATGGAATCCGCATCACAAATTTTTATAAAGCTAAAAGGCACCCGCGTGCAGGAAAGCCTTGATCAGTGAAAGCAATGATTTTTTCTGGCTGGCGCTGGTGTCATGGCATAACGCGTAAAGGTTAATACCGAATTAGGTGAATAATCTTTTTTATCGGCATCAAAACACCGTGGACCCTGGAAAACGCCGAAGTATGGCGGCGAACCCACGCCGTGTGGGCGGTAATCTGTCGGTAGTGGGGGAATTAATCAGTCGATAGCGGCCATTGTTCCGACGCTGCGCCATAAGTAAATTATCCTGGCGGTCATAATTACTGTTCTCGCACTGGCGCCTATTATATATTCATACATCATTTGACGACAGATACGCAGGCAATCTCCTTCCTGGCGTGTGAAATCCGCCGAAACCCTTCCGCATTTTTCACTTCATTTTGATCTCATTCGCCGCCGGGAACAACAGGATAAAAATGAAAACAGTGGCCCAATTCAGCGAAAATTACAGTTAATACCTGAGCGCAGCGGAGGGAATAATCGTAGAAAGATTTTGCGGTGGCTGCACCACCGGAATATCCAGGTGCTAAAATTTCAGGCGACCGGGATCCTGTCGGGCATGCCAGAAACTAAGCAGAATAATTTCCCGGCGGGATGGGTAGTACCGGTAATACAGCGTAATGTATTTATTCAGCCGGGCTCTTCTGACCTGCTTATTTTTCAGCGAAGGATTATATGATTCGGGGTGTTCCTGCAAGCGGCTGACCACATACATAACCTGCTGAACAAAACCGCGCACCTCCTTTTCAGACCAAGCCGTCAGCAGGTATTCGATATTGTCATTAAAGGTTCTTTTCGATTCATCAGACCACCTTACTTCGATAGCCATTTGTGGTATTTTTTCATGACCACTTCGTGCGGTGTCACCTGGCCGGAACGCGCTTCCTTCAAGCCCTGGTTAATCGAGGCTTTGGCTTCCTCACTCAACTCGTCCCACCAGTCGCTTTCCTGCTCCACTTCCAGCATGGCATGGATCATCTTTACCACCTTTTCATCAGCCGTATCGATGTAACGCTTCACTTCCCTGCGCAGGGCGCTTACTCCTTTCATCGTCGTTATAATTTGATTTACGATGTGATCCGATTCAAATGTAGCTTTTTAAATCCCGTTCTCCAAACGGGTTCGTGTAGTATAATTCTAGGCAACGGGTTGCCCTATTACACGAACTTCGACAACAGCACGGTGTACAGCTACGACGGGAGAATCGGCAGACGGAAGTGTACACAACCGACCCCGAGGGATTGCTGGGGCTCAGCGGACTGGATTTAATTTTCGCTGAGTTGGGCCACCGTTTTCATTTTTTGTCCTGTTGTTTCTCAATGGCTAATGGGGTCAAAATGAAGTGAAAATGAGGGGCATTTTCGACTGAATTTTACAGTTAGAAAGTAACAGATGTCCTGAAGCCTGCATTACAGCATACCCTTTAACTTCTCCACCACCCTATCAACTTCTTCTTTGGTATTGTACTTGCTGAAGCTGAAACGAACCGCTACCTGGTTGGGATTGTTGTTGATGGCGCGGATAACATGTGAACCCAGGTCGGCCCCGCTGGTGCAGGCGCTGCCGCCTGATGCGCAAATGCCGTTGATGTCCATATTGAAAAGGATCATCTCCGATTTTTCTGTTTTCGGGAAAGAAACATTCAGCACGGTGTACAGGCTGCGGCCGAAAGTATCGCCGTTAAAAGTGATACCGGGAATATGTTCTTTCAGCTGCGCGGCCATATACCATTTCAGGTCGCGGATCCTGGAACTTTCTTCTTCATAAGCGGCCGTTGCCAGCTCCAGCGCTTTGGCAAAGCCGACGATACCATAAAGGTTCTCGGTGCCGGCGCGCATATTCCGTTCCTGCGAACCGCCCAGGATCAGGGGCTGGATCTGTACATTTTCATTCACATAGAGAAGACCAACGCCCTTGGGACCATGAAATTTATGACCGCCACCGGTTATAAAATGCACGGGAGTATTACGCAGGTCAAATGGATAATGCCCAACAGTTTGCACCGTATCGGAATGAAATATAGCACCGTAAAGTTTACATAAATTTCCAACAGCATGTAAATCGAGTATATTACCTATCTCGTTATTGCCGTGCATTAAAGTAACCAATGTTTTGGTTTCGCTGCCGGCAAGCAGCTGCTCAAGGTTTTCTATATCGATATGACCATCGGGTAATAGCTTCACAAAAACCAGCTCAGCCTCTCCCCTGTTGCGCAAATGTTCTACCGTATATAATACTGCGTGATGCTCTATAGCAGCAGTAATGATTCTTTTACAACCTAAATCTCTTACAGAAGCCGTAATAGCTGTATTTGAGCTTTCTGTTCCGCCACTTGTAAAAAATATTTCCGCGGGGTGTGCATTTAAAATCTTCGCTACCGATTTTCTTGCATTTTCAATAGCAAGCCTGCTCTCTCTGCCGTATGAATATATTGATGACGGATTCCCGAACTTTTCCTTCATATAAGGCAGCATTGCCTCAAGTACATCATTACTTAAAGCGGTAGTAGCCGCATTATCAAAGTAGATTCTCTTTTCCACAAAAAATATTATTCACTCAAAAATTATGGCAGGCTATTTCAATT
>JASGFZ010000094.1:0-10378 GCA_047605345.1 Flavihumibacter sp.
TCAAGCTTTTCGTATTTGGAGCTGAAATGCCCGATCAGCAGGCGGTGTACGTTGGCCTGCAGGGCAATGCAGGCGGCCTGGTGGGTGGTGCAGTGGTAGCGGAACCGGGCGCGATCGGCCAGGTCTTTCAGGTAAGTGGTTTCATGGTAAAGCAGGTCGGCGCCGGCTACCTGCTCTATTATCGGTTCATAGTAACAGGTGTCGGCACTGTAGGCATATACTTTTCCTTTGGGTGCCGCTTCGGTGACCCATTCGTTGGCAATCAGCTGCCCGTTTTTGTCGGTATAGCTTTCACCCCATTTCAGGCGGTCGTAGAAAGCAGCGGGAATGCCGTGCGCCCGCGCTTTTTCGGGCAACAGCCGGCGAGGCGCCTTCACCTGTTCAAAACGAAAACCCCAGCAGGGAATGCGGTGGTTAACGGGAAAGCAGTTTACCCGGAACCGGTCGTTGCTGACCAGGAGGCTGCCTGCTTCCAGGGCGTGGAAATGCAGGGGATAGGGCAGCGTGGTATCTGCTACTTCCAGCTGCATCCGGATCAGCTGCTCCAGGGCGGTGGGCGCGTACAGGTGGAGGGGCGTTTCGCGCCCAAGCAGGCCCATGCTGGTGATCAGGCCCATCAGCCCGAAATAATGATCCCCGTGCAGGTGTGAAATGAAGATATGCTGGATGCGGCTGCGGCGGATCTTGTACTTCGCCATCTGCGTTTGGGTGCCTTCGCCACAATCGACCAGGAACAGGAATTCATCGAGCGTAACGATCTGCGCCGTAGGGTGCCGGTCGAAAGCCGGCAAAGCCGAATTATTTCCTAATATGGTAACAGCGAGCATGTTAATCCTGTCAGATTTATTCTACACCCGGTTCGTCATCGCCCAGCAACTCACGCTCGATCTCTTCCATCTGTACAATGTCCCAGGCCTCCGATTCGGTGGGCGTTGTATTCAGCAGCTCGAGCAATTCCTGCGCTTCCAGAAAATTTTCCACGGCCGGTTGCATACCACAAACAACAAAAGAAGCGTTCTCCTCCTGAAAACGCTGCTGCAACCTTACGAACAGCTCAGCCGCCGCCTGATCCATACCCGCTACTGACGACAGATCCACCACGAGGTTTTTAACGTCATTTTGCAGGTAATCACTTAAACCCGCCTCCAGTTCATCTGTCATATTAGCAGTTATTTGCGCGTCGAGTATCGTAATGACATGGAATTTCTCCTTGGTATCAATTTTGACCTGCATAGCCGGCGGATTTTGCGGTTTTGATGGCAAAACTAAACTCAAAAATATTCGTTATTATTGTATAACACACAACTACTTATAAAATGGACAACAATTTTTCAGCCCAGGTAAAGGAGATCATCTCGTTCAGCAGGGAGGAAGCATTGCGACTGGGGAATGATTTTATCGGCACGGAGCACCTGCTCCTCGGGCTGATAAGAGAAGGCGATAATACTGCTGTCCGTATTTTGAAAAGTTTTAATGTGGATCTGTACGAACTCAGGAAGGAAGTGGAACTGGCAGTGAAAGACAAAACCGGGAAGAACATTGCGAACATAAACAGCCTGCCGCTTACCAAGCAGGCAGAAAAAGTGATCCGTGTAACCGTTCTGGAAGCAAAAGCACTGAAAAGCCCGACCGTTGAAACCGAACACCTGATGCTCAGCATCCTCAAAAACAAAGAAAATATAGCCACGCAGATACTCAACCAGTTCGATGTCGATTACGACCTGTTCCGCAACGAGCTGGGGGTGGTGAAGAGCAACGACGTTCGCGCCGAATACCCCGAAGAGAACGAAGACGACTACGACGAAGAAAAAAAATACAGCCAGCAGAAATCGAAGGCGCCCGGTAACTCGAAAAGCAAAACACCGGTGCTCGACAATTTCGGCCGCGACATAACACGCATGGCTGAATCCGGATCGCTGGATCCCATCGTAGGCCGCGAAGAAGAGATCGAAAGGGTATCGCAGATCCTCAGCCGCCGTAAAAAGAACAACCCCATTCTCATTGGTGAACCCGGCGTGGGTAAAACCGCGATCGTGGAAGGCCTGGCCCTGCGCATCGTGCAAAGGAAGGTGAGCCGCGTGCTGTTCGACAAACGCGTGATCTCGCTCGACCTCGCCGCCCTGGTGGCAGGCACCAAATACCGCGGGCAATTCGAAGAGCGCATGAAAGCCATCATGAACGAGCTCGAAAAGAACCGCGACGTGATCCTGTTCATCGATGAGATCCACACCATTGTGGGTGCCGGCGGCGCCAGCGGATCGCTCGACGCCAGCAATATCTTCAAGCCGGCCCTGGCAAGGGGTGAGCTCCAGTGCATCGGCGCTTCCACACTCGACGAGTACCGCATGTACATCGAGAAAGACGGCGCCCTCGACCGCCGCTTCCAGAAAGTAATGGTCGACCCGCCCTCTGTAGAAGAAACGATCCAGATACTCACCAATATCAAAAGCAAGTACGAAGACTATCATAACGTTGCCTATAACGACGATGAAGCCATCGATGCCTGCGTGAAGCTGAGCGACCGCTATATGACCGATCGCCTGCTGCCCGATAAAGCCATCGACGTGCTCGATGAAGTGGGCGCCCGCGTACACCTGAAAAACATCAACGTACCTGAAGAGATACTGGAACTGGAACGTAAGATCGAAGACGTGAAGAATGAAAAGAACCGCGTGGTGAAAAGCCAGAAGTTCGAAGAAGCCGCTTCCCTGCGCGATACGGAAAAACGTCTCCAGGAAGAACTGGAAAAAGCAAAAAGCAACTGGGAGGAGGAAAGCAAACACAAACGCTATCCGATCACCGAAGAAGACATCGCCGAAGTAGTGAGCATGATGACCGGCATCCCGGTAAAACGGATGGTGCAGGCCGAGAGCGACAAGCTCCGCAAAATGGCCGAAGACATGAAAGGCATGGTCATCGGACAGGATGAAGCCATTAAAAAAGTGGTGAAAGCCATACAACGCAACCGCGTTGGTCTGAAAGATCCCCGGAAACCTGTCGGCAGTTTTATTTTCCTGGGGCCTACCGGTGTAGGTAAAACCGAATTGGCGCGTAGCCTTGCCCGTTATATGTTCGACAGCGAAGATACCCTCATTCGCATCGACATGAGCGAGTACATGGAGAAATTTACCATCAGCCGCCTGATCGGTGCACCTCCGGGTTATGTAGGCTATGAAGAAGGCGGTCAGCTTACGGAAAAAGTTCGCCGTAAGCCCTATTCGGTGATCCTGCTCGATGAGATCGAAAAAGCCCACCCCGACATCTACAACATCCTGTTGCAGGTGCTCGACGACGGACAACTGACCGATGGCCTGGGCCGCAAGGTCGACTTCAAGAACAGCCTGATCATCATGACATCGAATATCGGTGTTCGCCAGTTGAAAGATTTCGGCGATGGCGTAGGTTTTGCCACTTCCGCCCGCACGGCCTCTTCCGACGAAAACAACAAAGCGGTGATTGAGAAAGCGCTGAAACGCACCTTCTCGCCCGAGTTCCTCAACCGGATCGACGATGTGATCATTTTCAACTCGCTCACCAAAGAGAATATTTTCGAGATCATCGATATCCTGCTCAAAGGCGTCATGAAGCGGTTGAACAACCTCGGCTTCAGTCTCGAACTGACCGGAGAAGCCAAAAGTTTCATTGCCGATAAGGGATATGACGTGCAGTTCGGCGCCCGCCCGCTGCACCGGGCTTTGCAGAAATACCTCGAAGATCCGCTGGCCGAAGAGATCCTGAACATGACCATCAAGGAAGGAGACGTGCTGATCGCCGATCTCGACAAAGAGGCCAACAAGATCACCTTCCACCTGAAGGAAAGCTCCTCTTCGAAAAAGGAAAAATCGGAAGCCTGACAGGTAAATGCTGTTATCCTGCATACATAACCGGACCGCTGCCAGCAGCGGTCCTTTTTTTGTAGCTTTTTTCAAGCTTATCTTTACGGCCTATGGCGGCGAAAAAGATCATCATCACCATCGATGGCTGGAGCAGTTGCGGCAAAAGCACCCTGGCCAAACAACTGGCAAAAAAGCTCAATTACGTATACATCGACAGTGGCGCCATGTACCGCGCCATTACGCTTTATTTTTTGCGCAACCATGTAGACTGGACCGATGAAAAAGAAGTAAGCCAGGCACTGGCAGATATCCAGCTTGAATTCAATTACAATGAAAACAGCGGGCAAAGCGAGATGTACCTCAACGGCGAAAATGTAGAATACGTGATCCGCGACCTGGTGGTGGCCGAGAAGGTGAGCGACGTGGCCGCCATCAGGGAGGTGCGAACTTTTGCCGTGAAACAGCAACAGGCCATGGGCAGCAAAAAGGGCATCGTGATGGATGGCCGCGATATCGGGACGGTGGTGTTTCCGCAGGCGGAACTCAAAATATTCATGACGGCCGATAACGCGGTTCGCGTGGAGCGCCGCTTTAAGGAATTGTACCAGAAAGAATCCGAACATCACCCTCGAAGAAGTAAAGAACAACCTCGAGATGCGGGATTATATCGACAGCCACCGCGAGGTAAGCCCGCTGCGCAAAGCCGGCGATGCCATTGTGCTCGATAATTCCCATGTCAGTATGGAAGCCCAGTTGAAAATGGCGCTTGGCTGGGTACAGGAAAAATTATAAAACCATTACATGAAAAGATACCTGCTGGCTGCTATAACGGTCATGTATAGCTGCTGTTTATCCGCGCAGCTTCCCCAACCAACCGATTATTTACCGGCTTCCTTTCACAAAGGACGCCGTGACGCGCTGCGCGCCATGATGCCGCCCCGCTCGGTGGCCGTATTTTTTGCATCCCCCGAACGGAACTTCTCCAACGATGTGAATTACCGCTACCATGCCAACCCCGATCTCTATTATTTCAGCGGGTACACCGAACCCAACGGCATGTTGCTCGTATTTAAGGAAAAACAAACCGCCGGCAGCGATGAGCCCTACGATGAGGTATTGTTCGTTCGCAAGAAAGACCCCCGGATGGAAACATGGACGGGCAAGCGATTGGGCGTACAGGGCGCCAAAGAAAAGCTGGGCGTCGGCCTGGTGATGGAGAGCGCCGTGTTTAAACAGTTTCCCATTGACCCGAAAGATTTTGACCACATTATTTACGGGGCGGTGAAAGACCTCGCCGACGATTTTTCCGACCCCGACGACGTGTACGACCTGGTAAGGCTTTTCAAAGAAAAAGCCGGCTTCTCCGGTTACAACGAACAGGCGGCCGAACAGTACTCAATGATGGCGGCGCGCGATTACCTGGCGGAAGATGACTACCGTCCGCGTGTAATGGCCATGCTGCAGGAATCGGCGAAACAACAACCCTCACTGGCAAACGATACTCTTTTTGCCGCCCTGCTCGCCGTGAAAGATGCAGCCGGTATGCGCGCTGTATTTGACAGGATCAGGAATGCCCGCGTAAATACAACGATGTTTAACCAGTTTACCAACCGCCTTCGCCAAATTAAAACACCCGAAGAAATGGAGCTGATGCGCAAAGCCATCGACATATCCAGTCTCGCCCATGTGGAAGCCATGAAGGCCGTCAGATCCGATATGTCTGAACGTGAGCTGCAGGGAGTGCAGGAATTCATTCATAAGAAGCTCGGCGCCGAAGACGTGGGTTATGGCTCTATTGTGGGCGCCGGCGAAAACGGCTGCACCCTGCATTACGAAACCAATTCAGCTATGGCCGTGGGCAATGATATGGTGCTGATGGATGTAGGCGCCGAATACCACGGCTACTCGGCCGACGTAACCCGTACATTTCCTACGAACGGCAAATTCAGCCGTGAGCAGAAACAGATCTATGATATCGTATATGAAGCCCAGGAGGCGGTATTCGCCATCTGTCGCGAGGGTACTCCGTTCAGGGCCATTGAAGATACAGCGTCGGCGGTGGTGGCTCGCGGACTGTTGCGGCTGGGTATTATCAGCGACCCCGCCGAAGCCAGGAAATATTATCCGCATGGCTGCTCGCATTTCCTGGGGCTCGACGTGCACGACAAAGGAGAATATGATATACTGAAAGAGAACATGGTCATTACCGTGGAGCCCGGTATCTATATTCCGCCGGGCAGCGACTGCGATAAAAAATGGTGGCGTATCGCAGTGCGTATTGAAGACGATGTGCGCATTGATAAACAGAAAATGGAGCTGCTCACCAACCTCGCGCCCCGCAAAACAGAAGACATTGAAAAGGTCATGCAGCAGAAAAGTTTTGTTGACGACCTGAAGCTGTCACTACCCGTCTCTCCTAAAAAGGGATTTTGAGGGGCTGTTCGGTAAAACAGGTGTTTTCACGGTTTTCAGAATTATTGATTAGGTGCATCAAAAAATTGATATATTCAATCAATTTTTGTAACTTGGTGCAGGTCTTTCATTGCATACCGGGCAAATTCAAGATGGCAGAAATAGCCGTATTGCAGGCGAATGAGCTAACCCTGTCGCTGGCCAGGCGTTTCTCGTTTGATTGGAAGAAAGAAGTTCAATACGATATCTACAAGCTTTTTTTGAAAGAGAGCGGGCTGATATTGGGGCTGATGTCGCTTGAAGTGGTGAGGCCGGAATGGCGGATTGAGATCAGGTTGCTGGAGTCGGCCCGCGAGAATATTGGGAAGCACAAGATGTATGACCGGGTAGCTGGCTGTCTGATTGCGTATGCCTGTAAGGAATCATTCAAGTGGGGCTTCGGCGGCTTTGTTTCTCTGGTCCCTAAAACAGAACTGATTTCTTACTATCAGCAGGCCTATCAGTTCTTTCCAATGGGCCGGCACCTGGCAATAGAAGGGGGCGGAGCCCATTGGCTGATTGAAAAATACCTGCAAAACAGCAACCGATGAAACAGAAAAAAAATGCAAAGCCCACCAGGCAGGAATTGGCAGAAGCCCATATTTTTCCCCATGGACTGTCTGAGAAAGAGAAGCAGGAGGCTGATCAAGAGATGGTCACCCTGCGCATTCATCACTGGAAAAACCGCAGCCCCCGGGAACAGTTGCGTGACAGTCTGCTGCAATTGAAATACCAGATGGAAGACGTTATCAATGCACGTCATACCAGGATAGCCTGCACTATGGTTATTTTCTTTCTTCGTATATCCGCGTGCTCAATAAAAGGCAAAAAGAGTTTGCGCAGGAGATCAGCATGGATGAAACACGTCTCAGCCGCATCATCCACCAGAAAGAAATGCCCAACGAAGACCTGTTCATTCGGTTGGAGCTACATTCCAAAAACACGATCCCCGCCCTGTATTGGTTCAGGCTGGTGGAAAAAGAAAGGGCGCACGATATTCATACCAATACCGAAAAACGGAAAAAGGAAAAGAAATATGTATTGAAAACCATCTGAGCGGGTAACCCGCCCAGATGGTTTATAACAAGGCCAGCGCCTGTTCCAGGTCGGCAATCAGGTCTTCCACGTTTTCAATGCCCACCGAATACCGGATCAGGCTTTCGGGAATACCCAGTAAAGCGCGCTGCTCTTCTGTAAGTTCCACATGGCTGGTGGTGCGCGGCGGCCCCGCCAGTGTGCTCACCGAACCAAGGCTGGCTGCCAGGTGGGTCAGCTTCAGGGCCGGCAGTACTTTTTGCACCGATTCAAAACCACCCTGTAAAGCAAAGCTCATCATGCCGCCGAAGCCACGCATTTGCAGGGCGGCCACGCGATGGCCGGGATGCGATGCCAGCCCGGGGTAAAACACCTGCTTCACTTTCGGATGCGCTTCGAGGAATTGTGCAATCTGCAGTGCCGAAGCATTCTGTCTTTCTATGCGCAGCTCCAGGGTTTTCATGCCGCGCGCGATCATATACGCGGGGTCGGCCTGCAGGCTGGCGCCGTTGATCTCCCTGAACTGGTACACTTTCTGCACCAGCGCGGCCTTGCCGGCCAGCAGTCCGCCCATGGCGTCGGAATGTCCGCACAGGTATTTGGTGGCGCTGTGCACCACCAGGTCGGCGCCGAGCGACAAGGGCGACTGGTTGATGGGGGTGGCAAAGGTATTGTCAACCACTACAATGGCACCCACCACATGCGCCGCCGCTGCCAGCCGCGCAATATCAACGATCTTGAGCGTGGGGTTGGTAGGCGTTTCAAGATAAAGCAGGTCGCAGCCACGGGCAATGGCTTCTTCCAGCTGTACATGATCGGTGGTGTCGCAAAGCTCTACCTCTACGCCATATTGCGGCAGGAAATCGAGAAACAGTTTGCTGGTGCCGCCATAGCTGTCTTTGATGGAAATCACTTTGCGGCCGGGATGCAGAAAGCTGAAGAGGGTATTGCTGATCGCCGCCATGCCGGTGGAAAAAGCGATGGCCGCTTCCCCGCCTTCCAGCACCCTGATCTTTTCTTCCAGTACGCGCACGGTGGGGTTGGTATTGCGGCTGTAAATAAATCCATCCGATTTACCCAGTGATACATCCCGCCATTGGTCGAGGTCGTGATAAGAAAACGCGACACTGTTGTAAATGGGAGTGGTTACGGCGCCGAATGCGTTGAACTGGTCTTCGCCGGCCCATACGGCCTGCGTGCCTTTCCGGACGTGATTATCCATGACTATTGTTTAATGATATGGTCGTAAATGATTTTGGAGATTTTTGCCAGGGTGGCTTTGGCTTCGGTCTCATCTTCGATACCCCCCGACAGCAATGCAATCGTGTATTGCTGTCCGTTAGGCAGGAAAACAATACCTGAGTCGTGGTAAAGGGCAGTGATGGAACCGCTTTTGCTGGCCACCTCCACTTCAGCGGGCAGGGGGCCGGCGATCACGTATTTGAAATGCTGGTCTTTTAAAATGGAGATCATCTGGTCACACGACTGCCGGTCGACGGCTTTCCCTTTGGCAATCCATTCCATCAGTATCACCAGGTCGTGCGCCGTGGTTACATTGTTCAGTCCTTTTTCATAAGCCTTGTTGTCTTCCACCCGCGCAGCACTTTCATGTCTTTCAGTCCCATGCTGCCGATGGTTTTCATCACCTTGCCGGCACCCACCAGTTCAATGATCAGGTTGGTAGCCAGGTTGCTGCTGAGCGTGATCATGCGGTGCAATATGTCGGAGATGGGCAACTTTTTTCCAACCAGCCCATAGAGCTCCAGCTCACTGTCGTCGGAAGCGCTGAGCGTATAACTGCTGCCGTCGACGATGCTGCTGAATTGGTTTTTCACCAGCATTGAATCGCTTAGTTTAAACCGGCCCTCTTTCGCCTGGCGAAAAGTTTCTACCAGCACGGCTGTTTTCATGGTGCTGGCGGCATGAAAAACGCGGTTGCTTTCAATGCCGTATTCCTCACCGGTTTGCAGGTCTTTGAACGCAATGCCGAATTTGCCTTCGGGATGCGTGGCCATCACCTGCCGGATGGCATTGTACAGAGCGGCTGTATCCATTTTTTTAAGGGGTTTGAAGCGCAGCATGCTGAAATCATTGTCAGATACGGGGTCAAAAACTTTCATCGTGATGTCATTGACACGACCGTTTTCATTGAGGTTGAAACCGACATAGGCATCGCTGTGCAGGTCGCGTTGCCTGAAGCGGGCCACATACTGATTGTAGCGGTAATATTGCAGATCGGCTACCAGGGTGGGAGAATGAATGAAACGCAGGGTCGGCTGGCTGCCTTCCATGGCGATGCTGATTTCACCATACACCGCATCGCGGTACACACCGGCATAGCGGCTGAAGGGAATTGTATCTTTCCCGGCAGCGGCTACAGGTGCCAGTGAGTCGGCATGCAGGCGGTTCTCGCGCTGCGCCTTGTCGTAATCGGTTTTATAGCTGCCCAGCCAGTCGTATTTTTTTGCGCCCGAAAAATGATCCAGCAGGGTATAAATGATGGGCCAGTAAGCGCTGGCCGCATCCTGGTTGGTCAGCACTGTTATGCCGAGGTGCAGGGAGGGTACCATCGCCACCTGCGATACGGTGCCGTCGAGCCGGCCGCCATGCCCCACCACTTTCAGGTTGCGGTTTTTATAGGTTCTGAACCCCAATGCATAACCGAAGAAGTCCATCTGCGCCGGCGCGAAAGCAGGCTCCGTTTTCGACACGGGGATCGGCCGCACCATGCTCCACAGGGCATTGGTGGTTTGGGCGCTGAACAGGCGCTGGTTGCCGGCCAGCCTGCCCGAATCCAGCTGCGTGATCATCCATTTCGCCATATCGGTAGCGCTGGAAGCAATGCCGCCCGCCGGGTTGGAAATGCGGCCCAGCAGGCGGTTCAGCATATCGTCTACCTGCGCCACCTTTCCGTTTACCGGCACATGCGCATAGGCAATGTTACCGGCGGGGTCCAGGTCGGCCACGCTGGGGCGTGTATCGTCCATGCCGATCTTGTTGAACAGGCGGGTACGCACGAAGTCTTCCCAGCGCATATGCGACACCGCTTCAATGAT
>JASGFZ010000095.1:0-10370 GCA_047605345.1 Flavihumibacter sp.
ATGCGCAGTCGTCGGTTCGCTTTCCCACGCGGTTCACCGGCAACGAACGCCGGGTAACCATCACCGGCGAAGCCTATTTTGAAGTGCAGAAAAATGCGGCCATGCCCTTTCATGTGGAAGCCAACGGGGTTGACGTAGCGGTACTGGGCACCCATTTTAACGTAAACGCCTATAGCGATCAGCCGCTGGTAAAAACCACCCTGCTGGAAGGCAGTGTGCTGTTATCGAAGGGAACGCAAAAGCTGCTGCTCCGGCCCGGACAGGCGGGGCAGGCAACTACCGCCGGCAGTGAATTCAGCCTGGTCGACAATGCCGATACCGACGAAGCCGTTGCCTGGAAAGAAGGCCGCTTCCTGTTTAACCACACCGATATCAGGACGATCATGACCCAGCTTTCGCGCTGGTACGATGTAGAGATCGAATACCGGGGACATGTACCCAAAAGGTCATTTACCGGCGACCTTTCGCGCACCACCGAACTCTCCGATTTTCTGCGGGTGCTGGAAGAAAGTAAAATTCATTTCAACATAGACAACCGAAAAATTATCGTTTCACCTTAAAAAAACCGTTAACGCAAAACAATGAAAAAGCGCCCCGGGTGGAGCCGGAGCGCAAACCATTCAGATCAATCAAAAACGTACAGACTGTTTATTGCTTAACCCAAACTAAACAAATTTATGGATTTGCTTGCAATTATCAGGCGGCCTACTGCCTATAGCCGGCCTGTTAAAACACTGCTTGTCATGAAACTGACTGCCTTCTTTCTGCTCACACTCAGTTTACACCTGAGCGCCAAAGTAAGTTCTCAGCATATCACGCTCGATGAAAAAAACACTTCGCTCGAAAAAGTCTTCAAAAAAATAAAAAAACAAACCGGCTATGATTTCTGGTACGAAGACAAATTGCTTGAAAACACCGGTAAGGTGAACATCCGCGTCAGCAATGCCACCCTGGCGCAGGTGATGGATCTCTGCTTCAGCAACCAGCCCCTCAGCTGGTCGGTAGTAGGAAAGATCATTGTTATCAAGGCCCGCAAAGAAACGATCGATATCCCCGCACCGCCGCCGGTGGAGATCAGGGGAAAGGTCGCGAATGAAAAAGGCGAACCGGTGCCCAACGCCACGGTGTTGGTCAAAGGAACAAATATCGCCACCCAAACGGCAGAGAACGGCGATTTTGTGCTGAACGTTCCCGACAACCGGAAAATATTGCAGGTATCATCGGTCGGTTATGAAAGCACCGAGATCAATATCGGTTCGTCAGACAACCTTACCGTGGTGCTGAAGCTGAATGTGGTGGCAGGCACCGAAGTGGTGATAACCGGTTATACCGGCCAGCGCCGCCGCGATATTACCGGCTCGGTGAGTTCGGTGACAGGCAAAGAGCTGGTCACCAACCCCGCCAATAATTTCGCGCAAAAAATGCAGGGCAAGGTGGCCGGTGTATCCATTACCAACAGCGCCGCACCGGGCGGCGCCGTGATGGTACGCATTCGCGGTGTGGGATCGGTTACCGGTGTCAACGACCCCCTGTATATTGTAGACGGCGTACCTACCCGCGGCGGGCTCACTGAAATAAACCCGAACGACATCGAAGATATCCAGGTGCTGAAAGACGCATCGGCCGCTTCCATTTATGGTTCGCGCGCCAACAACGGCGTTATTGTGGTTACCACCCGTAAGGGTAAAACAGGCGCTGTGCGCGTAAACCTCAACGCTTACACCGGCGTACAGAAACCGTATAATTTCTACGATGCCATGACGCCGATGCAGTATGCACAGTTGTTGTGGGACGACGCCGTTAACCAGGGCAAAGACCCGAAAAACACCGCTTATGGCGCACTGGGCGACGGCTCGGGGCCAGTTCTACCCGATTATACCATACCGATGGTGCTGGAAGGCAATCCCCTGGCCGACCCCGCCAATTACTCGAGAGACGTGAACGGTCCCGGCTGGCTGGTCAACAAGTTTATGATTACCGGCGCCAACAAAGCAGGAACCGACTGGTTCAGGGAGTGTACCCGTACAGCGCCCACCAGCAGCCTCGACCTGTCGGTATCAGGCGGATCAGACAAAGGCCATTACCTCGTATCGGGTAGTGTGTATAACCAGGGTGGTGTGTTAAAATACACCTACCTCGACCGTTATTCATTGCGTGTAAATTCAGACTTCAGCATATCGAAGTCCATTCGCTTCGGCGAAAACCTGCAAGTAGGCTATACCAAATCGAACGGCGTGCAGTTGTACGAAGACTACGGCATCATGGCCAAGATATACAGCGCCTCACGCCTGCAGCCGGTATACGACATCATGGGGTATTTTTCCGGAAGCCGCGCACAGGTAAATCCCGGTCTGGCATACAATCCTTATGCCGCTTTGTACCGGAACAAAAACAACAAAACCCAAAACCTGCGGCTGCTGGGTAATGTATTCGGTGAAGCCGACCTGGTAAAGGGGCTCACTTACCGCATCAGCCTCGGATACGATTACAGCACGTATAACCGGTCGGAGTTTTCACCATTGCCGCTGGAAGACCGGCTTGCCGCACAAGTCGCCACCCTGAGCGTCAACAACAGTTATAATATCAACCTGACCCTTACCAATCTGCTGACCTATCGCCTTAATCTCGGCGAAAAACATCAGCTTAAAGTACTCGGCGGCACAGAATCCATCCGCGGTTCTTACCGAAATGCTGATGTTACCAAGAGCGGATACGCCTTTGAAGACGTCGACTTTCAATACCTGAGCGCAGGATCGGATGTGGTATCGGCCAACGGCGGCGGATCGGAAACCCGCCTGTTATCGTATTTCGGAAAACTTGATTACAGCTTCAACGAACGTTACCTGTTTTCTGCTACTGTTCGCCGCGATGCATCGAGCAATTTCGCACCCGCCCGCCGCTGGGGTACCTTCCCCGCCTTCAGCGCCGGCTGGATCGTATCAGACGAAAGATTCATGCAAAAGCAGAAACTGGTCGATATGCTGAAACTGCGCGCGAGCTGGGGTATTACCGGTAACCAGGACATTGATCCCAATAACCAGTACACCACGTTCAGCAGCAGCCCGATCCTTTCTTATTATGATATCGGCGGCACCAACAACAGCATCGTGCAGGGCTTCCAGGCTTCCAGGATCGGTAATCCGCTTGCGCAATGGGAAGAGCAGGCAATGACCAATGCCGGTATCGATATTGCGCTGTTTAAGAGCCGCCTGTATTTCAGCGCCGATGTATATAAAAGAGAAACCCGCAAACTGCTGCTGGTAGTGCCCGTGGCGTCAACAGGCGGTGTAAACATACAACCGGCTACCAATGTGGGCGCCATGGAAAACAAAGGCGTAGACCTCACCCTAAGCTACAACGGTAACCCGGGCAGGGATTTCAAATACCAGGTAAGCGCCAACTGGTCGGCCTATCGCAACAAAGTGACCAAACTCTACAACGGTAAAGATGGTTTTATTCAGTTCGACGACCAGCGGGTGAGTACCCTGTCGCGCACGCAGCAGGGGCAGCCCATCGGCATGTTCTGGGGTTATGTTAACGACGGTATATTCCAGAACAATGCAAAGGCCGATGCCTACCCCACCCAGAACGGCGACCGGAGCCTGTATAACCAGCCCGGACGTTTTATATTCCGCAATACCAACGGCGATACCGTGGTGAATGCGCTTGACAGAACCTTTATCGGCAGTCCGCACCCGAAATTTACCTACGGGCTGAACATCAACCTCCAGTACAAGAGCTTTGACCTGTCGGTGTTTGTACAGGGCAGTTACGGAAACAAGATCTTTAATTTCTTTAAAGCATTTACCGATTTCTTCCCCTTCAATACCAACCCAAGTGTGCGGATGCTGGATTCGTGGACGTCAACCAATACCGGTGCGGTGCTTCCCAAGACCAATTCGGCGGCCGCCAGCTTTGAGTCACAGGCAAACAGCTATTATATAGAAGACGGCTCCTACCTGCGCGGCAAAATCTTATCATTGGGTTACACCCTGCCCGCCCGGTTACTGTCGCGCATCAAACCGACCAACGCCCGCGTATACGCGCAAGGCACCAACCTGTTCACCATTACCAGGTACAACGGAATAGATCCGGAAGTGCCAGTACAAAATCCGGGTGCCGGCGCCGATCTGCAATACGGGGTCGACAAAGGCATTTATCCCTTCACCCGCACTTTTACCGTTGGTTTACAACTCGGATTCTAAATACCTCAAAACGAAAACATGAAACATACTATAAAGTCGCTCGCACTGACCGCCGTCTTTTCTGCCGGTTTGCTGACCGCCTGTAAGAAAAGTTTCTTCGATACACCGCCGCTCGGATCTGTCAGCAGCACGCAACTGAACAACAAGGCCGGGGTAGACAAACTGCTGATCGGCGCTTATTCTTCGCTTGACCTGATCGGCGCGGCAAACCCTTATACGGTCGACTGGAAATCGGATGTGTCCAACTGGTTTTTCGGCGATATCGCCTCCGGTGATGCCTACAAAGGCGATCTCGACAACGATCAGCCCGACCTCAACCCCTTTGAAAATTTCAAGCTCACATCTGCCAACCCGATGCTTGTTTTCAAGTGGCAGGCTTTGTACGATGGCGCTTCCCGCTGTAACGACGTTCTCCGCGCCACTGTAGCCGCAGCCGATATGACCGACGACGAAAAGACCGTGGCAACCGCCCAGGCAAGAGCCTTGCGCGGCCATTTTTACCTGGAGCTGAAAAAATTATGGAACCGGGTGCCGTACGTAGACGAAAATGCCGTGGAAACCCGGCTGCCCAACGACAATGATATCTGGCCCAATATCGAAGACGATTTTAAATATGCGGCCGACAACCTGCCCGAAACCTTTCCGCAGGTGGGTCGCATCAACAAATGGGCCGCCAAATGCTACCTCGCTAAAACATACATGTTTCAACGCAAATACGCTGAAGCGAAAGCGGTGCTGGATGAGGTGCTGGTGAGCGGTAAAACCACCGGCGGACTTACCTACGGATTGGAAGACTGTTTCCGGAATGCATTTGATGTGGAACATGAGAACGGCAAAGAATCGGTGTTTGCCGTGCAGATGGCCGTCAGCAAAAGCATAGAGAACGATTACAACGGAAGCTGGTTCTGGGCGCTGAATGATTATTCCTGCTGTAAATTCTTCCGCCCTTCGCGCAACCTGGCCAATGCTTACCGCACCGATGCCAGCGGCCTCCCGCTACTGGATACCTGGAACGAGCATCCGCTGAAAAACGATATCGGTTTAAAATCTTCCGATCCATTTACGCCCGAAACAGGCACACTGGATCCGCGGCTGGACTGGACGCTGGGCCGCAGAGGCATTCCCTTCCTCGACTATGGCCCCTGGCCGGGCAAAGACATGCGCGATGCCAATACCGAAGACGGTGGCCCCTATACCGGCAAAAAGTACACCCGCACCAATGCACAGGGCGAAAAATACGGTGCGCAGTACGCCTGGGCAGGCGGCGTCACTGCCTATAACTACACGGTTATACGCTTCGCAGATGTGTTGCTGTGGGCGGCAGAAGCCGAAGTGGAAGCAGGTTCGCCCGAAAAAGCAAGAGAGTACGTAAACCGTGTGCGGAACCGCGCTAAAAACAGTTGCCAGGTGGAAAACGCCGACGGAACACCCGCCGCCAATTACCTGGTCAACCCGTACAGCAGCCCCTGGACCGACCAGGCAACCGCACGTAAAGCCGTCCGTTTCGAACGCAGGCTGGAGCTGGCACTCGAAGGACATCGCTTTTACGACCTCGTTCGCTGGCAGGTCGCCGACCAGTATGTAAACACCTATATCGCCGGCGAAAAAACCTTTCGCCCGCAGTTGCAGTCGGCTGCTTTTCAGGCAAACAAAAATGAATATGTGCCGATACCCGAATCGGAGATCATAAACAGTGCTATCGATGGAAAACCAACCCTGACACAAAATCCCGGCTACTAAATCCTTTGTAAGAACTGGTCAGTAAAAAAGGCGCCTCTGAAAAGAGGCTTCTTTTTATTTATTATATTTTTCCCGTTATGAAAAAAAAAGCAGCACTTGTTTTTTGCAGCAGCCTGCTGCTACTGGCGATGAGCGGTTGCTGCGACCATGATGCGCCGCTTTTCAAAAGGCTGTCGGCCGCTTCGTCGGGCATCGACTTCAACAACCGGATTGATGAAACCGATTCCGTCAACCCGCTCGACCTTGAATTTTTATACAACGGCGGCGGCGTGGGCGTGGGTGATTTCAACAACGACGGATTACCCGATCTCTATTTCACCGCCAGCACCAGAGCCAACCGGCTCTACCTGAACAGAGGCGAGCTTCGGTTTACCGACATCACCCAACAGGCATCCGTAACCGGAGAAGGTCAGTGGAGCAACGGCGCAGCCGTTGTCGATATCAACGCCGACGGCCTCGACGATATTTACGTATGCACCACCATAAAGCAACCCGGCAGCCAGCGACAAAACCTGTTGTATGTAAACCAGGGTCCCGATGCAGACGGTACTCCCCGTTTCAGGGAAATGGCGCGTGAATATGGGCTGGCAGACACCGGTTATTCGGTGCAGGCCGCTTTTTTCGACTACGACAACGACGGCGACCTCGATATGTACCTGGTCAATACCAAGCTTACCCGTCGCGATGCATCACGATTTACCGATATCATCAACCCTGCCGACTCTGTGATAGACCGCGACAGGCTGTTCCGCAACCAATGGAACGATTCGCTCAAGCACCCGGTATTTGAAGATGTGTCGGCCGAAGCGGGCATCCGGGCGCCCGGTTTCGGCCTCGGTATCACGATTGCAGACCTGAATCACGACGGCTGGAAAGACATTTATGTAACCAATGATTTTTTCAGCAGCGATCACCTGTACATCAATAACCGTAACGGAACCTTTACCGACAAGGTCATGCAGTTGCTGAAACACAGTTCGCAGAATGCGATGGGCGTGGATGTAGCCGATATCAACAACGACGGCTGGGCGGATATCTTTTCTGTCGACATGAACCCGGAGGACAATTTCAGGAAGAAGAAAAACATGAACGGCAGCAATTACTTCCTCTACCAATCGATGAGCAACGGCCGCTTCGCCCTGCAATATGTGCGCAATACGCTGCAATTAAACCAGGGGCCGCAGCCCATGGAGAACGACAGTATAGGCGATCCGCTTTTCAGCGATATCGGCTTCCTGGCCGGCGTAGCGGAGACCGACTGGAGCTGGAACCCCTCGATCGCCGACTTCGACAACGACGGGTATAAAGACATCATCGTTACCAATGGCTATCCCCGCGATGTAACCGATCACGATTTCGTTTCTTTCAGGAACGACTCCCGCAACATCGCCTCGAAACAGACCCTGCTTTCGGAGATACCGCAGATCAGGATCGCCAACTATGCTTTCAGGAATACCGGCGAATTGCGTTTTGAAAAAGTGACGGCGAACTGGGGATTCAACGAACCCTCTTTTTCCAACGGCGCCGTATATGTTGATCTCGACAACGACGGCGATCTCGACTATGTCATCAACAATATCAACGATCCCGCGTTCATCTACGAGAACAGGCTCAACCAGCCGGGAAAAACAAACAGGAATTTTCTGACGCTCGCTTTCAGGGGCGATGCCAAAAACCCGGCAGGTATCGGCGCTACAGTGAGTATTTATTACAAGGGGGCAATGCAATCGGCCGAAAACAATCCCGTTCGCGGCTACCTGTCGACCGTAGATAAAAAGCTGTTTTTCGGGCTCGATACCATTGCTATGATCGATTCGCTGGTAGTGACCTGGCCGGACGCAAGCCAACAGGTTTTGCGGCAGGTGGCAACCAACCGGGTTCTCACCCTTTCTAACGCAGATGCACAACCGCGGGGAATGACTGCCGGTGATTCTCCGTCATTGTTCAGTCCCGTTACGCAAACACTCGGCATCAATTATATCAATATCGATCCCGATTTTATCGACTTCAACGAGCAACGGCTGCTGCCGCACAAGCTGTCGGAGTATGGCCCGCCATTGGCATGCGGCGATATCGATGGCGACGGGCTCGACGATATCGTCATCGGCGGCACCGGCTCGCATCCGGCGCGTATTTTCCGCCAGCAGAAAAACGGTCGCTTCACCGAAGAAATCTTTCCTGTGGCGGCCGCGCCCGGTGGCGACCGTTCCGAAAACATCGGTCTCCTGCTGTTTGACGCCGATAACGACGGCGATACCGATATTTATTTCGCCAACGGCAGCAATGAATACCCCGCGGCTCGCCTTATTACCAGGACTGGCTTTTCATCAACAACGGGCAGGGCGGTTTTCAATATGCTTCTTCGGCGCTGCCTGCGCTTACCGGCAGTAAAAGCTGCGTGAAGGCAGCCGATATCGATGGCGACGGCGACCTTGATCTTTTTATCGGCGGCAGAGTGGTACCCGGTCAATACCCGCTGCCCGCCGCCAGCTATATATTACGGAACGACAGTCGCGGTAACCAGGTGCTGTTTACAGACGTAACCGCCGAATGGGCGCCGGAGCTGAAAACAATCGGGTTGGTATGCGACGCGCTGTGGACGGATTTCAACAACGACAGCAAACCCGACCTGGTCATTGCAGGAGAATGGATGCCGTTGCAGTTCTTCACCAACCAGGGTACAAAACTGCAAAACATTAGTGCAACCAGCGGCATCGATCAGGAGAAGGGCTGGTGGACCAGCCTGGTGGCCGGCGACT
The DNA here is from genome assembly GCA_047605345.1 of Flavihumibacter sp. Taxonomy (GTDB): domain Bacteria; phylum Bacteroidota; class Bacteroidia; order Chitinophagales; family Chitinophagaceae; genus Flavihumibacter. Next base: position 8,705 of record JASGFZ010000095.1, read on the forward strand.
TCGATAACGACGGCGATATCGATTATGTGGCCGGCAATCTCGGCGGCAATTCCTTTCTGCAGGCCAGCCACCAATACCCTGTCCGCCTGTATGCAAAAGATTTTGACAACAACCATTCGATCGACCTCATCACAACAGTTTACCTGCCTGATGAAAACGGTGTAAAACGGGAATACCCAGCGCAAACCCGCGACGATCATGTGGACCAGGTACCTGCCCTGAAAAAAAAGTTTCTTACTTACAAGGAATTCGGGAAAGCAACCATCGACGACCTGTTTGCACCCGAAAACCTGAAAACGGCGCTGAAACTGGAAGCCACCCATTTCAATACAGCGCTTATCGAAAACCAGGGGAACGGCTTGTTCCGGTTACACGACCTGCCGGCGGCAGCCCAGTGGGCGCCGGTTTTCGGGATGGTAGCCGATGACTTCAACAACGACGGCAACCTCGACCTGGCCATCAATGGAAATGATTTCGGCAACGAAGTGACCAATGGCCGCTACGATGCCCTGAACGGCCTGGTACTGCTGGGCAATGGCAAAAACCGGTTCAAGCCGCTGCCGATGCAGCAAAGCGGCATCTGCATACCCGGCAATGGCCGGGCAATCGCTAAATTGCAAACGGTACAGGGCTATACACTGGCCGCCAGCCAGCACAACGGGCCGCTGTTGCTGTTTGGCAAACGGCGAACAAACGCATCGCAACATGTTACTGTACCACCCGGCCGGCCCGGTCAAAAACAAAGCACCCCACCCCGATGACAACCAGCAAATATTCTTTAAGCAGCCATTTTGCAGTCCTGTTGACGCTGTCGGTTATCCTGATCACCGGCTGCAAGACATCCCCCGATGAAACATACAACGACTGGAAAGTATATGGCGGCAGTAATGCCAATATCAAATATTCCAGCCTGTCGCAGATCGACACCAGTAATGTGTCGAGACTGGAAGTGGCCTGGGTCTATCATTCCGAGCAGGGCGACAGCACCCGGTTCGGCCCCATTGAATCGAATGCGATCATCATCGACAGTACCTTGTACGGCGTGTCGCCCAAAATGAAACTGTTTGCGTTAGACGCAGCCACCGGCCGGGAAAAGTGGGTATTTGACCCCGCCGATTCGGTGCGGAATAAAAGGTGGCGGCGCACCAGCGTAAACATGAATCGCGGCGTGGCTTATTGGCAGGACGGCGAAGACCGCCGGATCATTTTCACCGTGGGGCCCATTGCCTTTGCCGTGAACGCGATCACAGGCAAGCTCGTACCGTCGTTCGGTGAAGAAGGCGGCATCGATCTTTCCAAAGGCCTGGGAAGAGACGAGAAGAAAATGTCGATGACTCCTACTTCGCCGGTGGCGGTATTCAAAGACCTTTTCATACTCAGCGGGCTGGCGGGTGATGAAACGCCGGGGCATATCCGCGCTTTTGATGTGAGAACCGGCGAACAGAAATGGATATTCCATACCATACCCTGGCCTGGCGAACCAGGTTATGAAACCTGGGAGGACAGCACAGCCTACCGGCACATGGGATCAACCAATAGCTGGTCGGGCTTCAGCCTCGATGAAAAACGCGGCATCCTGTTTGCCGGCACCGGTAATCCCACCAACGATTTTTACGGCGGCCAAAGGCGCGGCGACGGCCTCTACGGCAATTGCGTGCTCGCCATC
>JASGFZ010000096.1:0-10363 GCA_047605345.1 Flavihumibacter sp.
GCCGGCGTGCCCTGTTTCATGATGGCCAGGGTAAAAAACAACGGCAATACAGCTGTCGTAAACGCAACTGTAAAATTCTATTGGGCAAACCCTTCTATTGGACCGGACAGGAACACGGCAACGCTTGTTGGCCAATCTTTCGTCTCCATTGACCCCGGGGGTACGCAGGAAGTGCTTTGCCTTAGCCCCTGGACCCCTGTTTTTGTCAATAACGGGCATGAATGTTTGATCGTTGAGTGTTTTCATCCGCAGGATCCGCTTCCTGCAACGCTCGCTTTCAATGTGCCAACCGATCGTCATGTTGCTCAAAAGAACCTGGCGGTAGTGAACGCGCAGAAGTCGATGTTCCATTTTCCATTTGAAGTTCACAATGGAAGCAGGAAAGACCGCAAATACCACATCCGCGTTCGCCAGCAGCCTCTTGCCGGCGCTTTCAAAAAAATACCTGAATCATTCCGTAAACTGAAAGAAGGCAAGCTCGGCAATCTGACTTTCAATCAGTCGCGTTGCATGCCGGAATCTGCCGGCAACAGCGATCACCATACGCAGGAAACCCAGGTGGAGGTAACTGCCTTTGGGAAGTTCCCTTTGAGTATTACGGGAAAAATAACTGAAGAGGTGGTTTTCCTGGCTATCGAAGCCATCGAAAACGATGTTGTTATCGGCGGTCAGGCGCTTGTTATTACCAATTATTAATCTCAAAAAACAGAGCTATGTTAGCCATTCAAATACCAAACCGGCCATTCTCAACAGAATTGATCACCGGAATGATGATGCCTGATGGCATATTCGAATCTTCGTTGGGTAAACAGCGCATTAACGTGCATTTTGTGAATACCGGCGCATCCCTTAATCAGGTTAACCTGTATTTTGAAAGCGCATCTCACCCTGCTATTTCCGTTACCCCTGAAACGTATACCATTGGTTTGTTTGGCGCCGGCGCTACCGTTCTTCGCGCCTGGGATATCGATGTGTCGGGCGTTCCTGCAGGCACTTATTATGTCAGTTTTTTAGCAGATGCTGCTGCGGGCGCGCAGCGTATCGTGAAAAAAATATTTGTCACTAATATTGCCTTCGATCCGTCAACGCATTTGTTCACTGCTGCTACCCCCGAAGGCATTTATTCTGTTCGATACCGCGAAATATCGGAAGTGCAGTCGGGGAAATGTTGTAGTAAAAAAGGAAATCAGCGGGGAGACGAAAAAAGCAATGCGTACTATTTCGAGCACCTGGCACAGACGTTTGCCCTGGGCGCTAAAAAGATCGAATTGTGCCCGGTGATTTTTCTTCCCCTGCAACTGGAAACAGGCTGGACGCCGACACCTCCATACGATGGTCAATACAGCGACTTGCCTTTCAATGATCCCTGGTGGAAAATTTTATTGGCTATTATCGCTGCCTTGCTGGTTGTTGCCGCCGGTATCGCCGAAGCAGCAGGCGGTACCGGTTCAGTAGGTACCACTGTTGGTTGTCCTGAGTCCCCAATTGGTGTGTGTGCAGACGGCGGGGGTACCAGTTATGTTGCTGCCGGATTGGTTGCCGCCGCCGCTGCTGTAGCCACTGTTGCCGTTTTTTCAGATGAACGCGATGTTCATCGCATTGGCCAGGATCGAACGCCGCCCGGCGCCGGAGAAAAAACTGTTTCTGAATCTCTTCACAGCAGTTTGAACTACCTGGAAAGCATTACCCCCGGCAAGCCGTTTAAGGTGGGCATTAAATGGGCTTTCACAAGAACCACAGTAGATGGATCAGGTAATACGCACACTTATACCGCCAGCGATCAGGTAGTTCAGCAAAACACCCACTTGCTTTCCCGGTATGAAGTCAGCGCTCCCGATATAGTTCGTATTTATAAGAAGCAGGCATTTGAAGTAAAGGCATCTTTTTATGATGAAAATGAAAAACTGTTGGTGGGAAACCAGCTTTTTGTAAAGTGTTTTCTCGTGCATACGAGCGGGAAAGTGATCGAATTGATCCTTGAAGACAATGGCTTAACGCCGGATGTGACGGCAAACGATGGTATTTATGCCGCAAAAAGGTATTTCAGCAGAGATGAAGTTGGCCGGTGGAAATTCCTTGTTATTGCACAGGATGTAAATCATGCAAAAGAAAATATGGACCCGGAAGAGGCGGCACAAATTATAGGCGGCATGTTGCTGACTAGCCAGCTCTCTATCAGCTTTAGCGGAGGTACCTGTTCATTGGTGCCTGACGGCGACGTGGAAGTGATCGCTTAATAAGGGCATACGGTGTATTTATCATTGAGAAGGCCGCGTCAAACCCGACGCGGCCTTTTGATACCAGCCTAAAGCCTGCTTATCACCTCCATCCCCCACCCAACGCCCGGTACACATTCACCATGGCGTTGAACTGCTGCTTTTTGGTTTCCACCAGCTCGAATTTTGATTCCAGCGCATCTCTTTGCGTCATCAGCACTTCCATGTAATCGGCGCGGGCTGATTTGAAAAGATCGTTGGAGATATCGATCGACTGTGTGAGCGCCTCCACCTGCTGTGTTTTCAACTGGTAGCTGCTGTCGAGGTTGCCGATCCGGGACAATTGCGTGGCTACCTCGAAATAACCGTTCAGAATGCTGCGTTCGTAGTTGTACACCGCCTGCAATTGCTTTGCATTGGCGTTGAGATAATTGGCCCTGATCGCATTTTTGTTGATCAGCGGCGCTGCCAGCTCGCCGGCCAGCGACGCCAATAACGACGAAGGGGTTCTTAATATATAAGCCGGGTTAAAAGCCTGGTAACCGATTCCGGCCGAAATACCCAGCGAAGGATAAAATTGCGCACGCGCCACCTGCACATCCAGCCTGGCGGCAGCCAGGTCCAGCTCGGCCTGGCGTATATCGGGCCGGTTTGCCAGCAACTGCGCGGGCAATCCCACCTGCACCTGGCGGGGGGCGCTGTTTTCAAAAGCCGACTTTTCCCTTATCACCGGCTGCGGCTGGCCGCCAGCAGGAAGTTGATCCGGTTTTCGGTTTCCACGATCTGCTGCTGTACATCGTATTGCAGGCTTTTTGTTTTTACCACTTCCGCTTCAAATTTCTTCACAGCCAGCGCTGTAACACGGGTGGCTTCTTTCTGCAGCTTCACGATCTCCAGCGCATTGGTCTGGATATCGATGTTCTTGTGCAGGATGTCGAGCTGGTTATCGAGCGCCAGCAATTCGTAATAGGCATTCGCAATTTCAGCCACCAGGTTGGTGACCGCAAAATTACGTCCTTCGATGCTGGACAGGTACCTCGTGCCGCTGCTTTCTGCGCATTGTGCAGCTTGTGCCAGATATCTATTTCCCAGGTGGCATAAGCGCCGAACAGGAAATCAGGCAGCGGATCGGGCATCTCTTTACCGGGTTTGATATCGGTGGTGGCTTCCATCGCACCGCGACTGGTATAACGCGCCACTTTGTCAACGCCGGCGCCGGCCTTCAGCCCTACAAAGGGCAGGTACTCCCCTTTTCGGGCCTGCACTTCATTGCGTGTAATCTCTATTTCCTGCCCGATGATATTGATCTCCTGGTTGTTCTTCAGCGCCGTGTCGATCAGGGCCAGCAGGTTGGGATCTGAAAAATAGCTGCGCCATTGCATGGCCGCGGTATTGGTGCTGTCGGTAGATTGGCCGTAGCTGGCGGGTACTGTTTTGTTTTCGTCGCGTTGGGTGAGCGCCGGTAGCTTACAGGCTGAAAAAGCCAGGCAAAACAAGCCTCCCGCCAGTATGCGATAGATATTTTTTCTAAACATTATGATCGATTTCTTCCGTTAATGGGTTTTCGTCTTCGTCTTTGATGAGCTTGCGGCGGGCGGCAATGGCGCCGAATACATAATAGAGGCCGGGTATCACCAATACCCCCACCAGGGTTCCCACCAGCATACCACCTGCCGAAGCTGCACCGATGGTGCGGTTACCGATCGCGCCGGGACCCGTTGCAAAAAGCAGCGGGATCAGTCCCGCGATAAAGGCCAGGGAAGTCATGAGGATGGGACGGAACCGGGTTTTGGCGCCTTCAATGGCCGCTTCCAGCACAGTGGAGCCGTGTTTGTGTTTTTGCGCGGCAAATTCCACGATCAGCACCGCGTTCTTACCCAGCAGGCCTACCAGCATTACCAGGCCCACCTGCGCATAGATATCATTGGCCAGCCCCATTATTTTCAGCAACAGGAAAGAGCCAAATACACCTGCCGGCAGCGACAGGATAACCGCCAGCGGCAGTACGAAACTTTCATATTGCGCTGCGAGGATCATATACACGAAAGCCAGCACGATCAGGAATATATAGAGCGCTTCGTTGCCGCGGCCCACTTCATCTTTCGACAGGCCTTCCCAGTCAATGCCATAACCGCGCGGCAATGTTTTGGCCGCCACTTCTTCAATCGCTTTAATGGCCTCACCGCTGCTGTATCCTTTGGCGGGCTCGCCTCTGATGGCCGATGAGTTGTAAAGATTGTAACGGGTGATCTCGTTCAGTCCATGGCTCTTCTCGATGCTCATGAACGCTGAATAGGGCACCATTTCATCGCGGTTGTTTTTTACGTACAGCTTCATCAGGTCTTCGGGCAGTGCCCGGTATTCAGGCGCCGCCTGCACAAATACCTTGAGGAAGGTGCCGAAACGGATAAAGCCGAGCTCATAGGTACTGCCGATCAGGATCGAGAGGTTGTCCATCGCCTTGCCGATCGATACCCCTTTTTGCATCGCTGCCTGGTTATCGATCTTCAGCTCGTATTGCGGATAATTGGCGCTGAAGAAAGTAAACAAACCGGTCAGCTCCTTGCGCTTGCGCAGGGCCGCCATGAACTCGTCGTTCACTTTCTCCATGTCTTTGTAATTGTCGCTGTTGGTTTTGTCCAGCAGGCGCAGGGCAAAACCACCGGCGGCGCCGTAACCGGGAACGGCCGGCGGACCAAAAAACTCAATCGTGGCGCCGGGTATGTCTTTTGCTTTTTCTTCCAGCTCTTCGATGATCTGGTTCACCGAATGTTTGCGTTCGGTCCAGTCTTTCAGGTTGATCAGGCAGGTACCCGCATTCGAACCGCGGCCTTCGGTAAGCACTTCGTATCCTGCCAGGGCCGATACCGATTGAATGCCGTCCACATGCATGGCGATTTCCTGCAGCTCACGCGCCAGCGCATTGGTTCGCTCCAGTGTTGACCCCGGGGGTGTTTGGATGATCGCATAGATCATGCCCTGGTCTTCGTTGGGAATAAAGCCTGAAGGAAGCGTTTCCCCAACGCTGAAAATACCAAAGCTGAATGCGATAAGCACCAGGAACGTGAGTATGCGCCGCGCCGCGATCCTGTTCAGCACACCTACATAGCGGCCGGTCAGCTTTTCGAACAAACGGTTGAAGCCGGCCAGGAAATGATCGATGGGCGTTTTCTTTTTCGGTTGTCCATGGTTGTTTTTCAGGATCATGGCGCACAGCACCGGGGTGAGCGTCAGCGCCACCAGTCCCGAGAGTACAATGGCCGTGGCCATGGTAATGGAGAACTGTCTGTAAAAAATGCCCACTGGTCCCGACATAAACGCCACGGGTATAAACACCGCAGCCATCACAAAGGTGATCGCAATGATGGCCCCGCTGATTTCGTGCACCACTTTATAGGTGGCGGCATAAGGCGAAAGATGCTCTTCTTCCATTTTGGCGTGTACCGCTTCGATCACTACAATCGCGTTGTCTACCACAATACCGATGGCCAGCACCAGCGCAAACAGGGTGATCAGGTTGATGGTGAGCCCGAACAGCTGCATGAAAAAGAAGGCGCCGATCAATGACACGGGTACCGCCAGTGTGGGGATAAGGGTCGACCGCCAGTCGCCCAGAAAGATAAATACCACCAGGGCCACCAGCACAAAGGCTTCGCCCAGGGTATGCAATACTTTTTCAATGGAGGCGTCGAGGAAGTTCGATACGTCGTAACTGATCTCGTATTGCATGCCCGGCGGGAAATCGGTTTTTTTGATTTCCTCCAGCTTGGCCTTGATGTTTTTGATCACCTCGCTGGCATTGCTGCCATAGGTTTGCTTGAGCATGATGGCTGCCGAGGGGTGCCCGTTCAGGTTGGAATAGATATCGTAGAATTCGGAACCCAGCTCTACATCGGCGATATCCTGCAGGCGCAGGTTCTCTCCATTCGGGTTGGAACGGATGATTACATTTTTGTACTGCTCGGGCTGGTTGTACCGTCCCTGGTAGGTCAGTACGTATTCGAGGGCCTCCGATCTTTGCCCGTCGCTGCGGCCGAGGCGGCCCGGCGATCCGATGATGCTCTGGCTGCCCAGCGCTTCCATTACTTCATCGGTGCTCACATTGTACGCGCGCATCCGGTCGGGTTTCAGCCAGATACGCATGGCATACTGCCGGCTGCCGAGGATCTGTGCCGTACCCACACCCGTTACCCTTTTCAGCTCGTTGAGGATATTGGTATTGGCATAGTTGTACAGGAATTTCTCATCGGCTTTTTTATCGTTGCTGTACACGTTCACATACATGAGCATGTTCGGCTGCAGCAGGTTAACCACGATGCCTTCGCGCTGTACCAGCACGGGCAAACGGTTGGTGACCTGTTCAATGCGGTTCTTAACGTTTACCACCGCGGCGTTGGGATCGGTGCCCAGGTCAAATACCACCTGAACGTTGGCTTCACCTGCGCTGGTGGCGTCGGACGTGATGTATTTCATCCCCGGTACGCCGTTCACGGCTTTTTCCATGGGAATGAGTACCGATTGCACCAGCACATCGGCACTGGCGCCGGGATAGGCCACACTCACGATAACGCGGGGTGGCGCAATAGACGGGAATTGGGAAGTGGGTAGTGTTTCAATGGCCAGTACGCCGAGAAAGACAATGAACAGCGAGATCATTATCGCGAATACCGGCCGCTTCATGAATATATTAAACATGTGCTCGTTTTTTGGGTAACCGGGTTATTCGGTGGGAAGGATTAAATGGGACAGTACTTTTTTCGGTTCTTCGTATTCGAATTTTATTTTGTCGCCGTCTTTCACTTTTCGCAGGCCTTCGAGTAAAATACGTTCGCCGTCTTTGAGTCCGTCAGACACGGCGAAGAGATCGGGCATTTCAGCGCCTACGGTAATGCCGCGCTGGTGCACCACGTTGTTGTTGTCAACCACGAATACGAATTTCTTATCCATGATTTCCAGCGTTGCTTTTTGCGGAACGATGATGGCGTTTTTCAGGTTTTCTTTCATCAGCACATTGCCTGTTTCGCCGTGGCGCAGCAGCCTTTCGGGATTGGGGAAAGTGGCCCGGAAAGCAATATTGCCGGTTTCGTTATTGAACTCGCTTTCGATGGTTTCCACCACGCCGGGGTGCTTGAACAGCTCGCCGTTGGCCATTTTCAAGCCCACCTGTATCTTTTCCTTATTGGCCGAACGGGCTTTGAAATCGAGGTACTCGTGTTCGGATACGTTGAAGTACACCCACATCTGGCTGTTGTCGGAAAGGCTGGTGAGCAGCTCTCCTTCTTCCACCAGGCTGCCGAGTTTCAGGTTGAGGCGGTCTATCAGTCCGTCGAACGGCGCCCTTATCTCCGTGAAATCGAGGTGCACTTTGGCCAGTTCCATTTCGGCTTTTGCCTTGGCGAGTTTGGCCTCGGCCATCGACAGCTCATTTTTCGACACGACGTTTTTTTCTGCCAGCGGCCGGGTATTCTCTACTTCGATCTCGGCAGCCCTCACTTCGGCTTTCGCTTTTTGCAGCTCGGCTTCATACATACGGGGCATGATCTTGAAGAGCAGCTGGCCTTTTTTGACGAACTGGCCTTCGTCGACAAAAATGTTTTGCAGGTAACCTTTTTCCTGGGCCCGCAGCTCGATGTTGCGGATGGACTTTATCTGGCAAACATATTCATTGGTGATGGTGGTGTCCATCAGCAAGGGTTGGGTGACCAGGAATTTGGTTTCTTCTTCTTTTGTTTCTTCTTTGTGCTGGCAGCTTGAAAAGCTGATGAGGGCGCATAGGCCGGATAGCAGGAAAATTCGATTCATATCAAAGTGGGGGTTGTATAATAGGATACTTACTCCTGTAAGCATGTGCTGTGGAGGCAGGCAATCGTCGGTAAAATGGCGAAGGATGGTCTATGATGTCTATAACAGGAAAACGCAAAGCGCGATATGCCGGTTATTCACCAGGTAATGGGATGGCGGGAAACCCGATCGCGGCAAACCATAAGCCAGCACCGGGTGCGCGCCTGCCGGCGGCGGCTGGAAAGCTGATCCGTCGGTACCGGGCGAATCGTTATTGTCGTTTTTTGCCGGCTCGCAACCGTTGTTGGTATCGTTACTGGCTGGTATGTGGCGTTTATGACCCGTTTTTTTTGCCGTATAAAACGGTTGTACTCCGCTATTTGGAGCGGTGCCCGAAAAAACAGGGAAGCAACCGCGGCACCTGTTGTTATCGACAACAGCATGATGCGCTGAGAGCACGGCAAATAGGACCAATAAAACAGGAATGGCTGCCTTCATGGAAGGGCCAAAAATAGCCAATGCATGCGGGGCAGTTCGTTAGACGGATGTTAAACGGGTGGGAAACGGGGTAAAGTCAAAAATCAAAAGGCAAAAAGAGGTCGCTGTGGGGGGCGGTTTCGTCACTGGTCCACGCAAAACCTTTTTCTGGTTCACGCAACGACCGCTATGGAGCAAAGACGCCATCGGAGGCGGCAGGCAGTAACTTTTATAGTACCCAGCTTCACCGCCAGGGACCCCATTTTTGCCTTTTGCCTTTTAATTTTGACTCTCAATCCATCTCCCCTTCCCGCCAGGTATAGGCAGGAAAATGCTGGCCTTTGTCGAGGAACAGCTGCAACAGGTCGTTGAACACGGGCATACCGGTTTCGCTGCTGTTGAATGCCACCAGGCTTTCGCCTGTTTTCAGGTTGGCCATAAAAAACAGCGGAACCCGGGATTGGAACCGGTGTGCCAGATCCAGGTGCCTTTTTCATTGTACTGCAGCCGCATGCCCATTGCGCAGGGAACCTGCTGGCCTTGGCCGGTGGTGATTCCCGGCTCTTTTTGCGCTTCGGCCGCTTTGCTGGTCATGAGCCGGTATGTGGCCGGTGTTAACCCTTCGCCTGCCAGTAGTCCTTTTTGTACGAAGCGGGTATAGCCGGCGGCGGTGGTGTATAAGGTATAGGCAGCATTGGTGTATGCCCATTTAGCGAGCCTGCGCACCTGGTCAATGCTGTCGTGTCCATAGGCATAGTTGGTAAAGAGGTTTTCGTTCCATTGCATATCAGAATGCAGCATACCGAGTGGCTGCAATACTTCTTCGCGAATGATCTCGCGCAACAGCTTGCCGGTAATTTTTTCCATAACCCGTTGCAGGTAATAGAATCCTTCGCCCGAGTAGCTGTAACGGGTGCCCGGGTCAAATTGCAGGTGCAGGGGCGTTTCATACCAGGCGGGCTGGCCAACCGGCCCTTCCCAGTTTTACAACCCGCTGCGATGGGTAAGCACCATGCGTGCCGTGATCAGCTTTCCTCCCGGCTCATCCTGCAAACGGTCATAGTTGTAGTAATGGCACAAAGCCGTGTCGGGATGGATCAGTCCGCGGTCGTATAAACGAAAAAAAGCGTAGGCTGCTACCACTTTCGTGAGCGAGGCCGCCTGGAAAATACTGTTGCCGGTAATGCTGCCGGTATCGCCCGCCCGCCGAACGCCGACAGCATAGGCTTCGGTTTTTCCGTTCTTTGCGTGTACCACCTGGATGGCCGGCACATTGTTTTTTGCAGCTATTTGCGCCAACTCAGCAGCGCGGGAGGTAACCAGCAGGCAGATAAGAAAAAGAAATGCAGGCATTCATACCAGGTTCGGAACAGTAAACTACAATATCTTCCGAACCCGTCCAAGATTTTCGGCTTATCCGGGTATCACAGGATTTGTAGTCCTGGAAACGTATCGCAATCTGCACCCGACGGGTGTAGATTTGCTAAATTTCCTGTGTGGCCTGGCGCTGGTGTACCCACAGGGCATTGAAAAGGGGGGAATTCTTTTTGATCGCGGCGAAACTCCCCTCATCGGCGATATATCCGTTGGCCATTACATAAATGTAATCGAAGTAAGGAAGCAGGTACAGGCGATGAAGGGTTGATACCACCGCTTTGCCGGCGAAGGCCGCAAACATTTTCTGGTAGATCTGTATTTCCGTTTTGGGGTCAACGCTGCTGGTGGGCTCGTCGAGCAGCACAATATCGCTGCCCTGCGCGGCCAGCACACCGCGGGCGAGGGCGAGCCGCTGTTTTTGTCCGCCGGACAGGTTAACGCCCTTCTCCTGGATATTCGATTGCAGCCCGTTCGGTAACTGGTCCACCACCGCTTCTTTTGAAGAGGTGGTG
>JASGFZ010000097.1:0-10353 GCA_047605345.1 Flavihumibacter sp.
AATAAGGTTATTCATACCGGTAGCACTAAGTCCTTGCATTCCCTTATATGAGTCGAAATTCGCACCACCCGTAAACCCCGCAGCCCATTCGGTATGGGTTTCAAGAATGGCTATCCAATAGCCGCTCATGTCGTCGCGAAGCGGAAGATATATGGCAGCCAATCCTGCTTCCACCTCAGAAGCAGTATTATAAAAGCCCTCTACAGTCAGTGCTTTCGGCGACTCTTCCAGCAGTTTTTTGCAGGAAGTGAATACCACGCACAATGGCAGCATACAAACTAGAATCAGCTTTATTTTCATATAAAATGATTTGAAATGAACAACTAAAAACCCAGTCTTACACCCGCTGTCACCGATTTGGCTGAGGGATAGGTGGAGTAATCTATTCCCTGGTCGAGCGAATTTGCGCCCCCACGCGAGTTAACATCGGGGTCAACCCACGAATATTTGCTAAAGGTGAGCAGGTTCTGACCACTTACGAACACCCGCAATTCGGGAAAGTTTTTCCATTGAGTCGTCGGTACATCGTACCCAATTTCAATGTTGCGCATGCGTATGAACGACCCGTCTTCCACATACCGGTCTGAAAACAACAGTTTATTGCTGCTGCTATAAATAGGATATTTTGCATTGGTGTTTGTCGGCGTCCAGTGATTGTCTTTCAACTCACGCAACTTATTTATACCACCACCGGTTTCTACAGTAAATGCCACCTTACTCATATTCACGATATCATTACCCAGCGATCCGCCCCAAAACATGGAAAAGTAAAAGTCCTTAAACCGGAGATTGGAATTAAAACCGAAGATGGCTTTCGGGTTCGGGTCTCCGATTTTAACCTTATCGGTGGTCGAAACATATTTCACCAATCCTTTTTCATCGTAGCCGTCTTCCTTATACCCGTATATAACACCAAGCGGCTCACCTTCCCGGTAGGTATTGGCAAAATCGGTGAAGAGAATCATCTGCAACTGTCCGGCAAGGATATCCTGTCCGCCATACAAAGCCAGCACTTTCGACCGGTTGAATGACATATTCAGTCCGATGTCCCATTTCAGCTCCTTGTTGTCGATCGCCCTTGCATTGATGTCAAATTCAAACCCATTGTTGGCTATTTTACCTACGTTCCGCAAAGAATTCGTAAAACCTGTTGTTCTGGGAAGCTGAACGGCATTCAGCAAATCGGAGGTTTTCTTGCGATAATAGTCGGCGCTGACCATAATCCGGTCGTTAAGCATGGTAAAGTCAAACCCGATATTCATCTGCTGGGTTGTTTCCCATTTAAGGTCGGCGGCAAGTCTTGTACCCGGCGACATGGTGGTGTACAACGTATTTCCGAAAACCGTGCTGTTCGGTTCAAGCGTATTGAGTGTAGAGTACGGGCTTATTGCCTGGCTTCCTGCCTTTCCCCAGCTCGCACGCAGCTTTACATTCTTTACTACATCAACATTCCGGAAGAAATGTTCGTCAGACAAACGCCAGGCAAAAGCTGCCGAAGGAAAATATCCCCATTTCTTATCAGCCGAATATACAGAGGATCCATCCGAGCGCATACTTACGGTAAACAGGTACCTCTTTTTGAAGCTATAATTGATACGTCCCAGGCCGGACAACAACACCGACTTGGTATAGCTGCTCCCCGGGCTTGAAAAAACACCGGCCATGCCAAGGCTGTTGGTTTCAGGAAGATCACTTAAGAAAGCGCTTCCGCCGGCAGTCAGCGTCGTCGTAAGAAAGTTCTGGAAGCTAACCCCTGCTACCGCGTTGATCTCATGATCGTCATTAAAATGTTTTACATAGTTCAGGGTATTTTCATTCAGGTAACTCGTATAGTCGCTGGTGGTTACCGTGGCCATGCCGTTGGGGTCATTCTGGAATTTCTTTGTCTGGTAAAAATCACTCCTCATGTCCACGCTCTCTACGCCGCCCAGCACCTTAAGTGTCAGCCCGTCGATTATCCTGTAAGAGATGGCGGCTGTACCCAACAGGTTCTTCTGCTGAATGGTATTTTTTTGTTCATTGATAAAGTCGAGCGGGTTATACAATGCTTCCGACACAAACGGCAGTCTTTGTATGGGTTCCATATAACTCCCGTCATCATTATATACCGGAAGAATAGGGGGAATACTGTAAGCCCTTCCTATAAGGGAAGTTCCAAACCTCCCTTGCTCGGAAAGGTGACGGCGGTTTTGGGTTTTGGACAGGGAAAGGTTTACCTCCACCGAAAATTTATCGCTGATAGCGTGTTGCAGGCTGCTGTTCACACTATACCGGGAATAGCCACTGTTCTTAATAATACCGTCCTGGCTGAATACTCCTCCTGTTACCGCAAACCTCGTTTTATCGGAGCCGCCCGATATGTTCAGCAGGTGATTCTGGATAGCCGCTTTGCTGAACACTACGTCCTGCCAGTCGGTGCCGTCACCCATAGCCTCATATGATTTTATCTGCTCTTCGGTGAACTGGGGCGGACGTCCCATGTTATTGTTAAATTCATTATAGAAGTTGGCATACTCCACCGGCTTCATCATCTCCATCTTTTTTATAACACTTTGCCTTCCGTAGCTCGACTGATAGACCACCTTCGTTTTTCCCGGAGCACCGCGCATGGTAGTAATCAACACCACACCGTTCGACGCTCTTGACCCATAGATAGCGGTCGCAGACGCGTCTTTCAATATCTCAATGCTCTTTATGCTGGAGTTATTGATAACATCCGGACTGCTGACGGGAAACCCGTCTACCACATATAAAGGCTCATTATTCCCGACAATAGAATTGGTACCCCGGATACGAATGCTTATAGGAGCGCCGGGGGCGCCATTGTTCTGCTTCACCTGCACGCCCGGCGCTCTTCCCGACAGCGCCTGCATCACATTCGCCGAAGGAAATGCATTGATCTTGTCACTTGAAACAGAGGTAACGGATCCCGTCAGATCCCTGCGGCGCGTGGTGCCGTACCCAACCACGACCACCGCATCAAGGGCCGCATTCGAGGCGTCCATAACAACATTAACAACCGATCTCCCATCCAGCGCCAACTCCTGGTCGGTCAATCCGACATGGCTGAATATCAGCACGGCATTGGCCGGCGCATTGATGGCAAATGAACCATCGTTTCCGGTAGTAGTTCCCGAAAGCATTCCCTTTACACGAACACTCACTTCGAACAGGCCGTTACCTTTTGAATCTCTAACCGTTCCGGTAATAAGTTGCTGTGCGATACCCTGCACACAACAGGCGAGAAACAGCATTGCAGCAAAGAGCTTTTTTAGCTGCGGCAGTAATTGAATTGCCATAATCATTTAGTTTGGTCGTTCGCTTAAATAATGTGTGCTAAAACTATTTATTCAACAAAAAAATAGCTTCAACTTTTATATGTATTCCCAATACTTTCTTTTAATCTACAACCTGAAAACGCGCTTCGCATTTTCATACAAAAGCTTTCGTTCGGTTTTCTTGTCGGTTGCCAATTTCCTGATCATGCGAATTGTTTCAGCTCCCACACATGAAGGAGAAACACCGGTTACGTCTTCGCAATCGCTTCCGAACATCAACTTATCCTGGTGGCGTTCGATAAAAGACGCTGCCTGCGCTTCGTCGCGGGTCAGGAAATTCAACCCTGATCCCGCACTCATGTCTGCATATATATTGTGATAATCGGCCAGTAACCGATCGGTAATTCCGCCGCTCGTCCACGGGCCTTCTGGATACAGGTTCCTGGGGTCAGCATAATTTTTATCAACCTGCGCCCACCAGGTTTGCGCATGACCTATAAAGTTAACCGAAGGGTATTTTTTTAGGGTCTCATGGAATCGGTCAAATCCGAAGTTAAAACGCTCGAATTGCCAGTGCATCAATACCGGCACATTGAAAACCGCCGCCAGCTCATATATCTTATGCATGTAAGATGAATTGCAATCCACTGCAAACTTCAGTTCGCCGATAATACATGCGCCTTTTTCCAAGTAACCGCGAATGGTCTTGTGCGCATTATCAAGATCGGGCACTTCAGATACGCCAAAAAGAAACCTGCCCGGGTTTTTCTGCGAAAAACTGAAGGCCTGCTCATTACCGCTCACCTGCGCCTCCAGCCAATTTGAAGCGCCAAAATTTGTTGAAGCACGATTTGCAGGTGTTCCGGCGGGAAGAAGTATCGATGTAGTCACACCCATACTTGCCTGGTGCCTGATGAGATCAGCATCGCTCCGGCCATGATAATGCAGGTGCTGGTGTATGTCTATAATGGGTTCTTCTTCAAATCTGTTGGCCGCGGCAAATCCCGACACACAAACACCATACCCAAGTGCTGCTGTTGTTTGCAGGAATTTTCTCCGGGATTGCGTGTTGTACGATGGCTGCATGCCCTTCTCTTTTTATTTAGCGGCTGCCTGTTTTTTGGGCGCCCAATAGGTACAGTAGGCTTCAGGTTGTACCGGCCCGTCAAACAACATGCAACCGGCGCAGGTCAGTCCGTTTTGCGGGGCTTTCCAGAGTGCACAAACCGAGCAGGTCATATTGTCCATCGGTGATACGCGTACGTAGCCGAGCTTTTTTCTTTTTTCCTTCAATGATGGCGACATCGCATTTTCATCACAGCTATTTGTTATACCTGGCGACGGTTTTTCATCCGGCTGTTTCCGGCTTCCGCAGGCACTGACGACCATTGGAAGGAACAACAGGGCAGCTCTTTCACAAACCGATTTCAGGAATATTCTCCTGGCACAATGAACGTCGTAACCGGACATAAAATTTATCTGTTCTGGTGATGCTGTTTTTTCTCTTCGCCGTTTTTGAGTCCTTCGTTGAATGCATGAACAAGCTTGTCGTCAACAATACGGCGCTTATCCTGTAAACGACTATTGATCATCGCTATTTGCCCCGAATCGTTTCTGGCGCCTGTTACAAACCCCGCTTCCTGCAAAAAAGCCGTCTTCACCGTATCGGCTATCGACTTTGATTCAACCACGGCCAATACCATTTCAGGAGATGATCCTGTTTCGCTGCTGCACACCGCCAACCTGAACCATGCATCAGCGCCATGTGCCTGCAATACCCGAACAAAATGGGGAATGACGGACATAGAACTGGTATTGCCGAGGCTTAGTGTTGCCTGCAAAGCAACGTCGGCACTGCTGTCGGCGCAGGCTGCGGCAATCGCTCCAACCATAGACGGCATATCCTCGGCGAGAATGATCGCGTGCTTCCTCACAGCGGGCGAGGCATCACCGAGCGCCATAAACAACTGTTTCGTGGTCAGCCGGCCCATTCCTTCCAGTAACGATAATGCGCGGATCTTCGCTGCCGCCGGCTGGTCAGATGCAAGCAATTCATACAGCAGCGCTCTAGTACTGCTGTCTTTTTTTTCCAGCAGCAGCCGATGCGATTGAATAGCCAGCCATTGGTTATCGCGGCCGAGGTTATCAACCAGTTGCTCAACGGAACTGTTCGCCAGTGATATTTTGTCAACTGCAGGCGAGCCTTTTCCCTTCGGCCGGATCCGGTAGATCCTGCCTTTGTCGGCCCCGGCAAAAAAATCCATATCCGTCTGCAAATCTTCCGGAATGGAAAGAGGGGTTTCAATATGCTGCCGGTACATATCGATTACATACAGGCTCCCATCTGGGCCCACATGCAGGTTAACGGGTCTGAACCAGCTATCGGTAGTGGATAAAAACTCTTTTTCTTTTTCGCCCGCGGCCCTTCCCGCCACCGACACCACGCTATTTACAGGTATGTCAATCACATCGCGATGCACCAGGTTGCCGGCTACATCACCGGTAAAAATATTTCCATAAAAGGATGCAGGAAACAGGTCAGACAAATAAACGGTACCGCCCGATGCGCCCGTAAAATGGCCTTCTGCAAATTCTTCCTCATTCATATTTTGCTGACGGAACAGCTCATTCCGCCGGCGCGTTCTCTCTACGCGCCAGTAAGGCGGTGCAGAAGCCTGGTACATGAGCGGGTCATGATCCGAAATATTGACAACCGCATTTGCCGACTCAAGGTAAGGATGACGGTGCAGGTAACGCCAGGGTATTACTGCCTGTTGTATGTGAAGCGTATTCTCCGTAAAGTAACGATGTCCCGATGCGTCCAACGTT
Organism: Flavihumibacter sp.; assembly: GCA_047605345.1. Taxonomy (GTDB): domain Bacteria; phylum Bacteroidota; class Bacteroidia; order Chitinophagales; family Chitinophagaceae; genus Flavihumibacter. The sequence continues at coordinate 6,108 of JASGFZ010000097.1, forward strand.
TGGCCGAACTGACCCGGACCGGTTTCGGGTTCAAAGGCATCGCGATCGAGGCGGAAGCGAAAATCGGCGCCTCTTACAGACAGGGGTTCGCCTTTTTTTCTTGTGTACGTTATTACTCCGTCCTGCCCCCGGTTGTTGGCATAAATCCAGTTGTCCACGCCCCAGCGAAGCGAGGTTATCTGCGCTTCCGAATTCGCCTTGAAGAAACCGGAAAAAATCACTTCGTGCAGATCGGCTTTGTGGTCGCCGGTGGTATCCTTTAAAAAAAGAATATAAGGCGCTGCGGTAACCAGCAGTCCGCCTTTCCATGGCATGATGCTGGTAGCTTCCGAAAGACTGTCTGCAAAAGTTGTTGTCTTGTCTATCCGACCGTCTCCGTCGGTATCTTCCAGGAAACGGATACAACCCGCAGGTCTTCCCGGCGTCTGCTCAGAAGGATAATCGGGCATTTCCACCACATAGATATTTCCCTGTTCGTCAAAAGCCATATCGACAGGGTCCTTCACAAAAGGTTCCGCAGCAAAAAGGGATATTTCGAAGCCGTCCGCGATGGCAAACTGCTGTAAAGCCTCTTCAGGAGAAAGCGGACCGGGATACCGTTTGGGCTGGCAGGCATATTGAAAAAAGGATAAGCACAAAATAAAAAAGAACAATTTTATCGGCTCGTGTCGCATCTTTTACAATTTGCGGTTAGCAATGGCTGCTTCCAAAGCTAGTGTCGGGGTCGTACAAATGCTTTTACTTTTTTGTGTAATCATGAAACTATCTTACCGTTATCACGACCTGATTACAGGTTTTGTTTCTTCATCTCCGAAACGGCGTAGTCAACAGCGCGTGCCGTAAGCGCCATATAGGTAAGGGATGGGTTCTGGCAGGCTGAAGAAACCATACAGGCGCCGTCGGTTACAAATACATTGCGAGCATCCCATACCTGGTTGAAACGGTTTAATACAGCGTGCCGCGGATCAGCCCCCATGCGTGCGGTGCCCATTTCATGAATGCCTCTGCCCGGAACAGCGCCCCTGTCTGTCGCTTCAATTTCTTTTACGCCTGCCTCATGCAACATTTCGGCAGCATCGGCGAGCATATCGGTCCGCATCTTTTTTTCATTCTCGCCAAACTGTATATGTACAGACAACTGCGGTAATCCCCATTCATCGCGATGCTCGTGATCCAGTCTGATATGGTTCTCTGCATAGGGAAGCGTTTCTCCAAAACCGGAAAGACTGATAGTCCACGCACCCGGTTCGATAAGCGTTTCCTTTAGTGTACGGCCGATCTGCTGTTCATCTGCATTGCGGTTCCAGCCCTGCCGGCCCGCGCTACCCTGGAAGCCAAAGCCACGAACATAACTTCTTCCTTCTTCAGCAAGGTTCCGGTAACGGGGTATATAGATGCCTGTAGGCCTGCGGCCGAAAACATATTTATCGTCGAACCCTTCGATAGTACCCGAAATACGAATGCCTGTGTGATGGTCCATCACATTCCGCCCCAGTTGCCCGCTGCTGCTGCCAAGGCCTTCCGGCCATTCATCGGTAGCGGAGTTCATCAACACCCATGCGCTGTTGAAAGCCGATGCGTTCAGAAAAACAATCCGCGATTTGTATTCAATTGTTTGTCTGGTATGGGCATCAAGTATTTCTACACCGGTCACTTTGTGGGCCTTCCGGTCATACAACAACCTGGTTACGATGGAATCGGGGCGAAGGGTTAATTTACCGGTAGCCAGGGCGGCGGGAAGCGTGGCGGATTGTGTGCTGAAATAACCGCTGAAAGGGCAGCCCTGCTGGCAACGGTTGCGGTACTGGCAGGGACCGCGGTTACCGACCTTTTGAGAATGGTTGGCGGTGCGGCCAATGATCATGTGCCGCCGGTTGCCGTACCGCTCTTGTATGCGTTTGGCGATGGCTTGTTCAGCTACGCTCATTTGCATAGGCGGCAGATAGATTCCATCGGGTAGCTGAGGCAAGCCGTCACGATTACCGCTTACGCCTACAAAGCGTTCTACATAATCGTACCAGGGCGCCAGTTCGCGATAACGCAAAGGCCAGTCAATAGTGGTTCCATCGGCCCGGTTGGCGGTAAAGTCCAGGTCGCTCCAGCGGTATGATTGCCGTCCCCAGGTCAGCGACCGGCCGCCAACCTGGTAACCCCTGAACCATTCAAAAGGCTTTTGCTGCTGGTAGGGATGAAGAACATCATTTACAAAAAAATCCTGCGATGCTTCGTCGAAGGCATAATTGCGTTGCTGTATCAGATGATCATGCCGGTCGTGTTGCGTGATGCTGCCGCGGTGTGGCAGTTCCCACGGATGAAGGGTAGCCTGGGGATAGTCTTTGATATGTACCACATTCCTTCCTCTTTCAAGCAACAGCGTCCGCATGCCTTTCTCGGTCAGCTCTTTGGCAGCCCATCCGCCGCTGATACCGGAGCCTACTACTATTGCGTCGAAATAATCAGGCATGATTCCAGGCTTTTCTCAGAAACCGCAGCCAGTTGCCACTAAACACCTGTTCGATATCATTGGCGGAATAGCCCCTGTCGGAAAGCAGTCCGCCGATTTGCTGCAGGCCGGAAATCCGGTCGAGGTCCCAGGGCGACTGCTCGGTACCGAAGATACCATCCAGGTCGCTTCCAATGGCAATGTGGCGGCTGTTGCCGGAAAGCTGGCAGATATGATCCCAATGGTCGATTAGTCTGTTCAGGGTAATGTCGAGCTGCCAGGGATCTGAAACAGTATCAATAAAACGGATGTCGAGGGCCCAGCAATCGAGCATGCCGCCGATAACAGCGTCACGTTCGATCAGTTGCCGTATCTGGTCATCGGTAAGTTGCCGTTGATTGGGAACCAGGCTGCGAGCATTGCTGTGGCTGGCCCATACGGGGCCTTTGTATATTTTCATCACCTGGTCAAATCCTTCGTCGGTGAGGTGTGTAACGTCAACGATCATGCGAAGTTTATCCATTTCCTGCAGCAGGGCAAGGCCGGCAGGTGTCAGTGGGCCCCTGCTCCTGGTGCCCGGCGCATAACGCCCCGGCCCGAAATGCGACAAACCCACCGCGCGCAAGCCATAATCATAGGCTTTGTACAAATAGGAAATATCCACCAGCGAATCGGCGCCTTCAAGACTAAGAATATACCCTATGGGCTTGTTTTCGCCGGGTTCCTGCCATTGGCGCAAATGTGATTCCAGTTCTTCCGCATTGCATACCTGCTTCATTTCTCCAAGGGCTTCCATTTCGCGGTACCAGGCCAGTTGCGCCTGGGTCATCGCCCATGCCTGTTGCGGAGAATGCCATCCGCCCATGCTGCCGGGCGCTGCCACCCTCGACAATTGTGTGGCGACCACCAGCCCGATATTTCCTTTGCGTAACTCGGGCAGGCACACGGTTCCCTTTCCCCGGTCGGGCTTATCCGGCATATTCCGTTCGAGCAGCCTGATTTCATCCAGCGGCCTCGTCAGATCGCGGTTCCATTCAATGGCATTCATGGCCAGGTCAAGGTGCGCATCTATAATCAGGGGCATGCTCATATCATTGTTTATTTAACAGGTGGATAACGGTTCATCAAGTCCGTAATCTGGTAGCTGAAATCAAGCAGCAGTGAGTCCCAGAAAGCCGCTTCACCCGGTGCATAGTTGTAAAATCCCTCTCCGTTTTCCATTCCGCGTGCGCCCGATAAAAGGATTTGCTGAAAGAAAGCCGGCGGCGCCGTGTCTTTGCTGAGTGATGGGTTCAGGTCTTTCATCACTATCCCGTAAATAAACGTACCCATAATATCCATATAGCGGAAATGTCCCGAAAAAGGCAGGTAGTAACCGGGGTCGTTACGGCAGGCCCGGTCGATGTCTTCCCGCTCCACATATTCTTTATCGACCAGCCACAATGCTTCCCTAATCAAGGCTGCCATCAGGCGCGACCGGATGCTGAAGCCGTTCGTTAATGTATAAGGGTCTTTTTTCCAGTTTTCCTGCGCATAGTTATGCCAGCAGGCGGCCAGGGAAGGATCGGTTTTTTCGTTGCTGATTATTTCAAGGAATTTAGTAGTATGTGCAGGTTCCACCCAGTTCATACCCAGCAAACGGGCCGGACTGCTGCAGAACGACTGCAATTCGCTGAGCGGAACGGCATCCATACAAATGGCAACGGTGCATGCTGCCGGCGATCGCTTTTCCCAATAAGAAAGCAATGCTGCCTGGGCGCCGGGATCTTCGCGGGCAAAAAGCAACACGAGTTCGCAGCCGGC
>JASGFZ010000098.1:0-10341 GCA_047605345.1 Flavihumibacter sp.
TACCGCCACCGCACTGTCTACATTCCGCTTTACCACCTCTTTCCCTTTGTACAGGGTTATTTTACCGGGGCCGGAGCCCACATAGCCAAAATCGGCATCGGCCATTTCGCCGGGGCCGTTTACAATGCAACCCATGATCGCAATTTTCACCCCTTTGAGGTGGTTGGTCACCGCACGGATGCGGGCCGTGGTTTCCTGCAGGTCAAACAAAGTGCGGCCGCAGCTGGGGCAGGAAATATATTCTGTTTTGGAAATGCGCGTGCGTGTTGCCTGCAGGATCGAAAAGGCAGTGTTATTTGCAAATTCATATTGATTGCGAACCGGTAAATAAGTGCGTCCGCTCACCTGCACGGTCTCCATCGGCTGATCACCTGCAAAACCCAGGCAAATACCATCACCCATGCCATCCAGCAACAGCGCACCGGTTTCGGTCGCGAAATGGATCAGGTGTTCGTCGGGTGTGTGCCATTTGCTTTCTGTCATCAATATCACCGGGTTGCTGATGGATTTCTCCGCGAATGCCATCAATAACCGGCGCACGCTCTGCATCGCGTTCCTGTTGGTGCTGCTCAAACAAAGCACCACCGTAGGATCGTTGGCCCAGGCTTTTGCATAGGCGAAGGGACCCGGTTCGGCCGCATTGTAAGCATCTACCATTACAAAGTTCAGGATAGCGGAACGATTTGTTGCCGACGCAAAACCACTGTCGTGGAAAATAGGGAACAAGCCGGAGCCGTCACCACCCGCCAGCTCCCAGGCCGCCGGATACACCACCTGCTTTAATGTTCCCGGCAAAGCAAAATCAAGCAGCTGGTGGCCGGTAAACAGGTAATCGGCCGCCGCATCGGCTATATGCCATTTATCGAGCGCCGCATCATAACGGTAACCAATACCCGATAAGTCGGCCGGCTGGATATTCTCCACCGGGCTCAGATCGGCGATCACCACCGGCACCTGTTTGGCACCGATATTTCCTACCGGAAAACTCCGGCGACGATGGTATTGAAAAGGCGAATAGCCTGTATTTCCATTTATTACCGGGGGAAGCGCTGTTTTCGTATAACCGTTACCGTCAGCATGCTCATAGCGGGCGCGCAGGTCCCTGCATACCGGGATTTCAAATTCGGGGTCTTCGGTCAGCGATACCCTTATGGTATCGCCAATACCATCTTCCAGCAGGCTGCCGATGCCAATGGCCGATTTGATACGGCCGTCTTCCCCATCGCCTGCTTCGGTTACACCCAAGTGTAAAGGATACAATTCACCAAATTCCAGCTGCATCTGCTGTACCAGCAACCGGTAGGCCTGTACCATCACCTGGGGGTTAGATGCTTTCATACTGAGCACGATCTGGTGATAGGACGCGTCGCGGCAAATCCGCAGGAACTCCATCGCACTTTCTACCATACCCATAGGGGTGTCGCCATAGCGGCTCATGATCCGGTCGCTCAAAGAGCCATGGTTGGTACCGATGCGCATGGCGGTGCCGTATTCTTTGCAGATGTTCACCAGCGGACTAAACCGGTCGCGGATCCTTTCGATTTCTTCAGCATATTCGGCATCGGTGTATTCTATCTGTTCGAATTTCTTCTTATCCACGTAGTTACCCGGGTTCACCCTCACTTTCTCCACTATGCGCGCGGCTATTTCGGCTGCATTGGGTGTAAAATGGATGTCGGCGACCAACGGCGTGGTATAACCGAGCGCGTGCAACCGGTCGCGGATCACTTTCAGGTTCTCGGCTTCCTTTTTACTGGGTGCAGTGATCCTCACCAGCTCGGCACCGGCTTCAATGCAACGGATCGACTGCTGCACCGTGGCTTCCGTATCCATGGTGTCGGTTGTGGTCATGGTCTGGATCAGCAGCGGATGCCCGTTACCCAGCAACAGGTCGCCTATCCTCACTTCACGCGTTATCAGTCTCTTATATTCAGTCAGCGAAGCGCTGTACAACTCCATGGAACACCGGTTTTCTGGCTTCAAAATTAAGGTTTACCAGTCTTTATCTGGCTTATTGGGACCGCTGCCGCGCTGTTGAAGCTTTTTCTGGACTTCTTTCTCCCGCTGCTCCAGCGCTTTAAGCAGCTGCTCTACCTGCTTCTGGTTCAGCTTGCTTTGTTGCGGCGGAGGTTGCTGCTGGTCTTTTTTATCTTTCTGCTGCTGTTGCTGTTTTTGTTCGTCCTGTTGCTTTTTCTCCCGCAATGCCTTCTGCAGGTTTTCGCGCGCCAGCGTGTCTGTGGCGTCCAGCAGCAGCGCATCTTTCCAGGAGCGGATGCATTCTTCCAGTTGTTTGTCTTTCTGCTCCAGCACACCGCGGTCGTATAACGCCCTTTCGCGCGTAGCGCTGTTGTCTTTCGGCGTTCCGGCCTTTTCGAGCAATTTGTTGTATTCGTCGCGGGCGGCAGCCATGTCGCCTTTTTTTGCCAGTGCATTGGCGCGGTTATAGCTCGCCGTGAGATCAGCGGGATCGGCGGCAATGGCTTCATCATATTTTTTGATGGCCTCGTCAAACTTCCCTCCCCGGTACAACAGATTGCCTTCGCGTACAACCGGCGATTGCGCAAAAGCAAGCACAGCGGTCATTAAACAGGTAATTACCAGGAACCATCGTTTCATATAACTGCTTCTGTTTTTTTTCTTTCCGAAACAAACAATTCCAGCAACAGCAGCAGGAAAGCGGCGCCTGCCAGGTAATAATAATACGTGCTGTATTCAATGCTGGAATCGTCTTCCAGGTCTTTCTTCTCAATCGTGGCGAGCTGGTTTCGCAGGCTGGTTGCCGCTGCGCCGGCATCCTGCAGGTACACATAAATGCCGTTCCCCGTCGCCGCCAGCTCGCGCAATTCCTCTTCATTCAGTTTGGAGATCACGGTGTTGCCCTGGGCATCGCGTTTGGTATCGTTGGTTTCGGGGTCAAAGATAGTAGCGCCTTCGGGCGATCCCACCCCTACCGTGTTGATCATGACGCCGCTGGCCGCCAGCTGCTGCGCCACTTTCGGGGCTTCGGGGTCATGGTCTTCGCCGTCGGAGACCAGGATCACCGCTTTATATTTTTTCTCTTTGCTGTTAAAGCCCGCGCCAGCCAGCCGGAGGGCCTCACCTGTTACTGTGCCCTGGGTGGGCACCGCATCGGGGCCGGCATTCTGCAGGTACATCTTCGCCGCACCAAAATCGGTGGTCAGCGGCATCTGCATATAGGCCCGGCCGGCAAACCAGATCAGGCCGATCCGGTTATCACCCAGTTCATCCAACAGCAAATTCACCAGGTATTTGGCGCGCTCCAGGCGATTGGGCTTGATATCCTGCGCCAGCATGCTCTTGCTCACATCCAGCAGGATCATTACATCCAGCCCTTTTTTTTGCTGGGGCGCCGCCTTACCGCGCTGCTGCGGATTGGCCGCCGCCAGCGCCAGCAGCCCAAACGCCATCACCACCAGCAGAAACTTCCACAAAAATTTAACACGAGAGAAAGAACGGGTGAGCTGTTCGATCAGCCGCTTATCGCCCATTTTTGCACGCACTTTCTTTTTCCAGCGCAAAACAAATAAAAACAGCAGCGTTACCGCCGGTATAACCGCCAGTAAAACCAGTAACCAGCTATTTTCAAATCTGTACAAGAATGGGTTTTTGTCGGGTATTCATCAAAAAGAAAGCCAGCCTATCGCCTGCCTTCCAGAAACCCCAGCGCAGCCAGGTTCTTTTTAAGTATTTCCAGTCGCGCAGCAGGTATATCTACACCGGGATCGCTGCACCTGAATTGCTGAACGAAAAAATAAGGGTGTTTATTCTCTTCCACCCAGCCAACGATCCAGGCGATATCATCACCGTTTTCCGCCTGTGCCAGGCCGGTTTTATAGGCGAGTTTGTAATTTGAATTGTCTTCCATCAGCATCATCCGGCAAACGATCTCCTGCGTACGGTGCTGAAAGGGAAGCTGCGCGAAATACAGGCGTTTTACCAGGCCCAGCTGTTCGTCGGGTGTCGCCTTCATGCTGTTGTTGAGCCAGAAGGTATCAATCTTGTCGATTTTCGTTTTGCCGTAACCCTTCCCATACCCCAGGGTATCGATCCAGTGCTGCATAGCAGGCTGGCCGATACGCCGCGCCAGCTCCTGGAACCAGGGCACGGCCGACACCCGGAAGGCGCGGTACATGCTGAGGTCCTGGTTCCAGTCGGCAACCGGCCGAACAATACCGTCCCATTTGATCACGGTGCTGTCGTCTTTTACGACACCGGTTTCGAGGCCGATCAGCGAATTAACAATTTTGAAAGTAGAGGCAGGCAGCCAGCTGCTGTCGCGAAAACGGTGCTTGTCGCTCACGATAAAGCTTCCCTGGCCGTTGTCGAACAGGCCGAAAACGCCTTCCACCTGCTTATCGGTGAAAAACTTATTGAGATCGGGCCGTTCTTCCACATTATTGGGACTGCACGAAGCCAGCCAGCAGGCCAATCCGATAAACAACAATACCAGGCGCATGAAATTCATTTGTGGCGCAAAGTTAGGTAGTTTTGCGCCATGAGTTTTCGCATCAGCGCCGGCACGGCCTCCGGCATCCCGCTCGTTTACCTGCACGATGACAGCACCCGTACAGAAATTGCCATCGCACCTGCCCATGGTGCCATGCTGCATGGTTTTTCTTTCCCGGTACAGGGCGCCGTTCACAATATCATCGACCATTACCTTGATGAAACCGATGTAGACCGCAACCTGTCGCTCAGTTTCAAAAGCAGCAAGCTGTCGCCCTTTCCCTGCCGCATTCCCGAAGGGCGCTACCGGTTTAACAACAAAGACTACCAGTTCGAAAAGCTTTTTCCCGATGGCACGGCCATTCACGGGCTGCTGTTCAACAAGCCGTTCACCGAAACCAGCAAAACGGTCACCGATTTCATGGCCTCGGCCCAATTCGATTACGCTTACCGGGCCGACGACGCCGGTTATCCGTTTAACTACGACTGCCGCATTGACTATACCCTGTTCAGCAATCAGCTGCTGCAGGTGAAAACCACGCTCAGCAACCAGGGCCGGGAAGCAATCCCGATGGCCGACGGCTGGCATCCCTATTTCAGCCTCGGCGGAAAAGTGGATGGCTACCGTTTGCAGTTTGCGGCAGAAGGCATGCTCGAATTTGATGAAAAACTGATTCCTACGGGTCATGTGCTGCCGGTGGATGATTTCAGGAACGGCGCGTTGCTGAACGACCGCCAGCTCGATAACTGTTTTGTGCTCGGCAAGCCGGGCAGCAACCCGGTTTGCCGCCTCAGCAACCCCGAAAACGGTATTTCGGTATCGTTCGAAACCGACGGCCGGTATCCTTATCTGCAGCTGTATATTCCGCCGCACCGGCGCAGCATTGCCATTGAAAACCTTTCGGCCGCACCCAATGCTTTCAACAACGGGATCGGGCTGATCAGCCTTGCCCCCGGCGCCAGTTGCGCATTTACCGTTTACTACCGGATAAATACGGGTGAAACGGCTTAATTTGTTAACACATTCCTGATTGAATAAATATGAATAAGATCAAATTACTGGCTGTGGCGCTCACAGCCCTGTGCTTTACCGCCTGTATCACCATCAACGAAGAAGTAAGCATCGGCAGCAACGGCGCCGGCACCATGCGCATTCATTCCGATATGGGTAAGATGATCGAAATGCTGAAAAGCTTTGCCGGTGAAGAGGAGATCAAGAAAGAAGGGCATGGACAAAAAAATGGATACCACCATTTATATGAAGAACATGGTGGACTCAGCCACCAGTATGTCGGCCGAAGACAAGGCGCTGTTACGCGACGGCTCCCTCAAGCTGAAAATGAACATGCAGGAAAACCTCTTCGATGTAGACATGAATTATCCGTTCAGGAACCTGGCCGATGCAAACAAGTTATATGCAGCCATCAACAAAGGCGGTGGTCTCAGCAGCCTGATGAAAGGGTTGAACCAGGGCGGCCAACCCGATGACGCCAATTCAGGTGGTATCGACAAGATCGGCACCCTGTACGATATCCGGATCAAAGACGGTGAATACAGCCGCCTGCTGAACCAGGCCCGTTACGACAGCCTGATGCAAGACCCGCGGATACAGGAATCAAAGGGTATGATGGGCATGATGGGCGATATGGCCATGAACCTGCTGGTGAAGCTGCCGAGGCCCGCCAAGTCGGTCAGCAACCCCAAAGCGGTATTGTCGGCCGATAAAAAAGAGGTTACGCTTCCCGGCGACATCATGGTGGCCCTGGATTCACCCAAAACCCTTGAAATCATAATACGGTATTGATGCGGTGGCCGGGCTGGCTCATCGGATACCTCGCATGTGTGTTGCTGCACCTGCTTTCCCTGCTCTTCGGATGGGAGTGGATCCGTTACGCCAGCAAGCCCCTGCTGATGCTGATCCTGCTTTTTGCCGGCTCACGGCCATGGGTAAACGCTGCCCTGTTCTTTTCGTGGCTGGGCGATATTTTTCTGCTGGGCGCGGGCGACCGGTATTTTATGGCCGGACTGGCTTCTTTTCTGCTGGCACATATCTGTTACATCGTTTTCTTTTACCGCCGGCGCAGGCAGCTTGCAGAAAAACCCCGCTGGAATCTGTATGGCATCATCGGCATGAGCCTCTATACGGGTACATTCTATTTTTTCCTGGCGCCCTATCTGAACAACGCACTCCGGCCGCCGGTTTTCGTATATGCGGTTACGATAGCCGTTATGTTTGTTTTTTCCTGGCTCATGAATCGTTATTGTATATTGGGCGCAGCCTTTTTCCTGGTATCCGACAGCCTGCTGGCGGTAAACAGTTTCATACGCCCCCTGGCAGCGGCGCCTTTTTTTATCATGGCAACCTATGCGGCAGCGCAGCTGTTGATTGTATGGGGCTGCCGGCCTCAAAACAACACTTATGTTACAAACTGATTTTTTAGTGATCGGCTCGGGCATCGCGGGACTCACCTATGCCCTCAAAATGGCCCACCGTTTTCCCGACCGCCGGATAACGGTTGTTACCAAGGCAGCAGCCGATGAAACCAATACCAAATACGCCCAGGGCGGCGTGGCCGGTGTAACCAATTTTGAAAACGACAGTTTTGAAAAACACATCAACGATACCCTGATCGCAGGCGATGGGCTCTGCAACCAGAAGGTGGTTGAAATTGTGGTGAAAGAAGGGGTTGACCGCATCCGCGAGATGATCAGCTGGGGTGCGCAGTTTGATAAAGATCCCGACGGCGATTATAACCTGGGCCGCGAAGGCGGGCACAGTGAGTTCCGCATACTGCACCACAAAGATGTTACCGGGCGCGAAATGGAGCGCACCCTGCTGGAACAGGTAACACTGCTGCCCAATATCGAAATCATGAAACACTGGTTTGTGATAGAGCTCATCACCCAGCACCATTTGGGCTACCTGGTTACAAAGAGCACGCCCGACATTGAATGCTACGGCGTATATGCACTTGATACCAATACCAATAAGGTGGAAACCATACTGGCCGGCGTTACGCTGCTGGCGACCGGTGGCAACGGACAGGTTTACCGCACCACCACCAACCCGTCGGTGGCAACCGGCGACGGTATCGCCATGGTTTACCGCGCCAAGGGAAGGGTGGAGAACATGGAGTTCATCCAGTTTCACCCCACTGCCCTGTATGAGCCGGCAGCCGGCGGCCAGGCATTTCTCATCACCGAAGCGGTGCGTGGCGATGGCGGTATTCTTCGCAATAAAAAAGGCGAAGCATTTATGGAGCGTTACGATCCGCGTAAAGACCTGGCGCCCCGCGATATCGTTGCGCGTGCCATCGACAGTGAGATGAAGATTACCGGTACAGAACATGTATGGCTGGATTGCCGCCACATGGACCAGGAAAAATTCCTCCACCATTTTCCCAATATTCACCAGAAATGCCTGTCGATCGGTATCGAGGTCAGCCAGCAGATGATTCCCGTTGCGCCCGCGGCGCATTACAGCTGCGGCGGTATCAAAACCGACGAATGGGCGCGAACATCCATCAGGCATTTGTATGCAGCCGGCGAATGCGCATCCACCGGCCTGCACGGGGCCAATCGTTTGGCCAGCAATTCTTTGCTGGAGGCCATGGTATTCGGGCACCGCGCCTATGAACATGCTGCCAGTACGATTCCGCAGCACATCGCACCGGGCAGGATCCCCGACTGGGACACTGCCGGCACCACCGACCCGAAAGAAATGATCCTTATTACGCAAAGCCTGAAAGAATTGCAATTGCTGATGAGCGACTACGTGGGCATTGTTCGCACCGATGTACGTTTGGAACGCGCTATGAAGCGGCTTGACCTGTTGTGGACGGAAACAGAGCAGCTTTACCAGGCTACTACGGTATCGCCGCAACTGGGTGAATTGCGCAATATGATCAGCGTGGCGTACCTGATCGTAAAAGGTGCCCAGTTCAGGAAAGAAAGCAGGGGATTGCATTACAATACCGATTACCCCGAAAAGAGTGTATTACTGCAAAATATCGTTTTGTAAAACCGTTTTTCGCACCACCGATTTAGGGTGTTTTTCTCCCCACCGGTTGCGCCAGGTTTGCTCAGTCACCCTTACATTTGTCAACCAGGCTTCTATGTACTACCCTGTTTATGGTTTGCTGTACGCTGTATCGCTGCTGCCCATGTGGATACTATATACCCTCGGGGACATTGCGGGCGGGCTGCTCTTCGGGTTTTTTGGCTATCGCCGGCAGGTGGTGATGGACAATCTCGCACGTGCCTTTCCTGAAAAGTCGCCCGGCGAACTGAACCTGATCCGTAAACGGTTTCAGCGGAATTTCACCGATACCTTTATCGAAACAGTGAAATACCTTTCGGCTTCCGAAACCTACCTGAGAAAACATGTACAGGGAAATTTTGAGTTGTTCGACTCCTTGTACCAGCGCGGCCTGAGTTGCCAGGTACATATGGGACACAATTTTAACTGGGAGCTGCTGAACCTTTCCTATGGCATCTACAGCAAACGCCTGCCATTGCTGGGGGTATATATGCCCTTGGAAAACCCGGTAATGGATCGTATATTCAGGAAATTGCGCAGCCGTACCGGCACCATTTTATTGCCCGCCACCGAGATGCGGCAGGCATTTTTTCCGTACCGGAACCAACAATACCTGCTGGGGCTGATCGCCGATCAGGTACCCGGCAATATAAGCGCCGCCTTCTGGCTGTATTTTTTTAACATCCCTACCCCCTTTATCCCAGGCCCCGAAAAAGGCGCCCGGGCCGGAAACATACCCGTTGTTTTTGTACACACCACCCGTATTAAACGTGGTCATTACAGAATGAACGCCACACTTGTTACAGAAACCCCGCAAACCCTTGCCCCCGGAGAACTGACCAGGTTGTACCGCGATTTCCTGGAAAAGGTTATGGTGCAGCATCCCGACATGTGGCTTTGGAGCCACCGCCGCTGGAAACATGCCTGGAATTCTTCCTATGCGAGCCAATGGATTGACAACACACCCATGCCTGCATCCGCACCCAGATGACCCGTTTTTTTAACCTAAACAGGACTCGACATGGAAGATTTCAAAGTGGTGCTGGTTGAAGACCACACTTTGATGAGAAAGGGGCTGGCCAAAACTGTGCAGGGATTTGAGGCTTATACCGTTCAGTTTGAGGCGGCGAATGGCAGAGAGCTCATGGAATGGCTTGATCCGGCGCACCTGCCCGACCTGGTATTGATGGACATCAATATGCCTGAGATGGACGGGTACAGCACCACCAGCTGGCTGAAAAGGACCTTTCCCGATATCCGTACCCTGGCTTTGTCGGCTTATGATACTGAGAATGCCATCGTTCGCATGTTCAAAGCAGGCGCGCGCGGCTATATCATGAAATACTGCGACCCCGCCGACCTGAAAAAGGCCATGGACGCACTGATTCAGAAAGGCTATTACTATTCGGAGATCATTACCGGCCGGCTGATCCATACCATCAGTCATTACGACGATATGGAAGCCTGCGGCAATGGCAATCCCCTGTCGGTGCTGAACGATCGTGAAATGGAGTTCCTGCGGCTGGCCTGTACGGAAATGACCTATAAGGAAATTGCCAGCAAAATGTACCTGAGTCCGCGAACCATCGACGGGTACCGCGACTCGCTGTTCGATAAACTGCAACTCAAAACACGCGTCGGGCTGGTCACCTTTGCCATCCGCAACGGGCTGGTGAATGTGTGAAGCGCCTAGTTCAGCAGGCTCGCTTCTTTTTCTACGGGAATGTCTGCCTGTTCTTTGATCGCTTTCCAGCCGCCGGCAACATTACGCAGGTTGTGGATACCCTGGCGTTTGAACAAACTGCCGGCGGCTACCGGAGCGTTATCGCCGCCAG
>JASGFZ010000099.1:0-10341 GCA_047605345.1 Flavihumibacter sp.
CACATACAACAATGGCACGCGCGCACTGGCGGCAATGGTGAATACAAAAGGCAACAAGATCACGAAACCGGCATTGTAAAAAAGCGGGATGCCCACCAGGAAACCCATGAGGCATACTGCCCAGGGCAGGTATTTTTTTCCGAGCCGTTTCAGCAGCCACTCACTGATTACGGTGGCAGCGCCACACTGTTCGAGCAGCCGTCCTTGCATGGCACCAAAGCAGAGGATCAGCGCCATGCTGCCGAGCATGCTGCCGATACCATCGCTCATGGCTTTGAGCATTTCCGGTACCGACATACCGAGCGCGAGCGCCAGGCCCATGGTGACAAGTATCAATGCCACAAAGGGAATGACCTTTTTGAGGGTGAGCAGCAACAGCAACCCAAGGGCCGCCAGTATAATCAGGAACGACATAGTTCCCTAAATATATTGAATTGTGCGTCGTAAACCGTCTTCGTTTGTTCCTGCCAGTGATAAACATCAAAACCCTGTTTGTTCAGCCGCACAAATGCCTGCCAATGCTCAATTTGCCCCCCGGCGCGCATGGCCATGGCAATGGCGCCCAGGGCCGATGCGTCTACCGGGCTTGCGGGCACATATACAGCCCGTTGGAGTATATCGGCCATTAGCTGCAGCCAGGCCTTGCTGGCGGTGAAACCGCCACTGGCGAAAATACTGTCGATACTACCGGTCTGCCGTTCGAGTAATTGCATGAGCAGCCGGAACTGAAAGCAGATGCCTTCCAGTACCGACCGGCCGAAATGCGCGCGGGTATGCGCGGTGCTCACCGCATGGAAGCTGCCGCTTGCGTGGGCATTCCAAACAGGCGCTCTTTCGCCGGCAAACCAGGGAATACAGATCAATCCGCCGGCGCCCGCCGTGGTGGCGGCGAGGTCTTGCTCAAAAGCCTGCATGGTGGCCGCAGGATCCAGGCTGCCGCCGCTTACGTTGTGGTTCCACCATTGCAGGGCCAGTCCGCCATTGTTCACCGGCGCCCCTTGCACATAATAATCTTCATCGAGTATATACGTGAACAATTGCCCCCGGGCATCTCTTTCCGCTACCGGTTTGGTGACCCTGATGGCGCCACTGGTACCGATGGTGAGTGCCGCCGCACCCGGTTGCAACAGGTTGGAACCCAGTTGTGCGAGGCAACCGTCGCTCCCCCCTATCACCAGTTGTACCGGGCAGGGAAAGGAAAATGCGGCCTGCAACGGCACCGTATGCAGCACACTAACGGGAACGGATAACTGTTTTTCACCAATACCCGCCAGGCGCAACGCAGCCGTATACCAGGTTCTGGTTTCAATATCGAAGAGCCCCGTGGCGGAGGCTATGCTGTGATCGATCTCCCATTTACCGGTCAGGTGGAACCAGATGAATTCTTTAATACCCACAGCCTTGTGCATCTGCGCCAGCAGTTCCGGCGCTGACTGCCGCAGCCAGCCGAGCTTTGCCAGCGGTGTCATCGGGTGAAACGGTGTGCCGGTGGCATTGAAAACAGACGGGCCCGAAGCAACATGCTGTTCCACCCAGGGTTGGCTGCTGTTATCGGCCCAGGTCATCAGTTCGGTAAGCGGCGCACCGTTTCTGTCAACCAGCAAAACGCTGTGCATGGCACTGCTAAAACCGATAAAAAGCGCAGTGGCATCGGCCGGCAGGGCGGCCGATGCTTCTTTCAGCAGGTCAAAACAATGGCCGCGCATTTCATTCGCGTCAAGCCTCGCGCCAAAACCATTCCGGTAACCACGTTTTCCCTGGACCACCACCCGCAGCTGCGGGTCGGTGATCACCAGCTTGAGGTGGGTGGTACCTATATCAATTCCTGCGTAGTAATGCATATTTGCCGGTAATCCGACAAATTAATACTTTTTTAAACCCAATGCCAGGGCTTCGTAATGAAGGGTGAAATGACGGCTGTTTCTTTTGTTCATGCGGAACGATTCGATCAGCTGCCGCGCGGCATTTTCCAGGCTGAACCCGTCTCTTGTATCGTAGTTGTTCAGCACCAGCTGGTTGGCCGCCAGCGCCGTTGCATAGGGATCGTCAAAATAATAATACACTTTGGCCAGCAGGTAATACGAAGCATACCGCAGCTTGCGGCTGGCCTTGTCTTTACAGGTATAACGCAAAGGCAGCTGTTCGAAATAGGTTATGTCAGCGGCAACCGATTCCCGGATATTATCTACCGGCTCATCGGGCTGCAGCCGGAACAGCGCGCTGCGGATATTGCCCCAGTGCGTTCGGAATGCATCGTTTTCAGGATGCTTCGGGCTGTTGAGAACCCATATATTGTCTGACACCCTTCGCTCGGCATAACCATAACCGGCGGTCAGGCTGTTCGACAACTCGCGGATGGTGCGGTTGAGCACCTGTCCGCTGATCTCGGTGGTGAGCTGCAGCTGGTTCAGCAGGATATTCTGCGCAGCAACCCGGCTTCCGAATTCTGCGCCCTTGTATTGAAATTGCTGTGAGCGCGTCACCAGCTGGCGCGCCTGCAACTGGTTGCCGAATTTGTCGCGCACTTCCATACGCGCCGCATAAGTATAGGTAAGCAGGGGTGCAAAATAATTCGAGCGGTTGATCACTTTTCCCGCCTTGTCTCTTTTCAGCTCTTCGCGTACATCCACATCCGACTTCACCACCAGCAGGTCTTCCATCCACAGGGAAACGGTCAGGTCGCCTTTTTCCATCACCTGGATCCATCCTTCTATATACAACGACTCTTCTGTTCCCGGGCGATTGGCCAGCCCCATCAGCGGACCAGCCTGCAGATGAAAATCATAGCTGTGGAAGGAAGTATCCACCGGCAAAGCGGGCAGGCTTCGGTAGGCCGTGGTAAAACTGAAATGGTCGAGGTTTACTTTCTGCGCCGGAGCGATCTGCGACATGCCTATAGCCAGCAAGCTGACGGTAATTGCCCTCATGTAAATGGGTATTGGATACCTCTATAACGGCTTCTGCCCGCTTTTATGATTCGCGCTTTTCAAGATGTTTAAAAAACTGGTTTCCAGGCTGATAAAATAGTTATTATCGGCTATTCTGAACATATCGCCGGTCAGCTGGTGCCGAAGCCCCAGGTTCAGCTTGGTTTTACTGGCAAAAATCAGCTGCACGGCAGGCGCAATATCCAGGTAATAAAGACCCGCCTGGAGGCCCTTCGCCCCCAGCGCTTCCACGTACAGGTTCAGGTTGGTTTGGTTATAACCGGTATAACTGCGCGGAAAAAGCAGGTAACCCGCCGACACCGAATAGCTCAGGTTCGAATAGTCGTGCCGTGTATGCTGGTGACCGGCCCGTGTGCCCAGGTATTGCATCATGCCCGCTGTGGCCGACACCGCCAGTTTGCCCAGCAGCTGGGTGCCTACCAGGCCGGCCTGCACACCGCTGTTGTCGCCGTCAAGGTTCATTTCATCGTAATACATTTCCTTATTGCGGCTGTAAGCGATATCGGCAAATGCCGCCAGCCGGAAGTGACGGTGTATGCCGTCGTTGGAAAGAAAACGCCATTTCACATAGGCCTTGGCCGATTCCCAGCGAAAGCGACCGGCATATACATCAGAAAAAGACAGGCTTGTTTTCAGCATCACGGTTTTATTTAACCCCATCATCCATTCGGGATTATAACGCTGAAAAACAGTACCGGCATTATTTCGGCTATACCTTGCCGTTAGCTTGGCCGTGGCCGAATAGGCAGGAATATTGGAAGCGGGCTCGCTGAATACATATAGCTCCTGCGCATGCAGGGCAAAGCTGCTGCCGAGCAGCAGCAGTAGGAACAAAAATCGCATGGTGGTTATTTTATTTCAGGGCTTCCTGCAAATAGCGTTGCAGCTCGGCCGCAGAAGGGTCAATGGAAATGACCTTTCCCTGTTTGTCAATAAGGAAGGAAGTCGGCAGCAGCTTCACACCCCAGGCGCCGGCTGTTGCCCTGTTCCATTTTCCGTTTTCGTTGAACTGGCGCCAGCCGATCCCGTCTGCGCGTATGGCGTTCTGCCAGGCAGTGCTGTCATGGTCAACGCTGATACCGACGATCTCAAATCCCTTGTCGCGGTACCGGTTATAAACCGGCGCCAGCGAGTGATTGTCGTAGCGGCAGGCCTTACACCAGCTCGCCCAGAAATCGACCAGCACCACTTTGCCTTTTAAGGCAGCGAGTGAAAACGCCGGACCCGTGAACTGCAGCGCCGGCGCCGGCCGGCCGATCCTTACCTGGGCCAACGCCAGCAGGGGCGCGAAGAACAGGGTCAGCAACACCAGCTTTGGTTTCATATCGTTACATGATAAATGCGGGTGTTTGCCCTGATGCCCGTTTTCTGACAGCAGTCGCCCGCATAACCGGTTTGCACACATTTCATACGGGTGGCCGCACTGTATTTTTTGAATTCTTTCGGCTGTAAAAAGTTTTTGTCTACAATGGTGAGGGTTTGCTCACCATCCAGCTGCCTGTTGGTTACCTGCAAAAAATGGAACTGGTGGCCGTTGATATCCACGTGCTCATCGTTTTTAATGTTCAGCCGCGAGAACTGCCCTTTGAGCCGCAGTTTGGCAACGGAGAAACCGGCGTCTTCCACGCCTTTGCGGATGGCATCGATATCAACCTGGCTGTTGTTCTTAAAAACGATCTGGAAACTGGAGGTTTTTATATCGGGACTCACCGAAGCGACAAAAGGCAATCCTTCCAACGCCTTATTGATGGCGCGGGTGCAAAGGGCGCAGGTGAGGCCGCTGGCCTGCAGCGTAGCCGAGTTAAACTGCGCCTGCGCGGGAGCGAATGAAAAAATGGAAACAAAGCATATAAAAGCGAAAAACGTTTTCATGTTAATGATGTTTGATATGATACAATAGGTTGAACAGGCTGACGGGAGCAACCTGGTATCATATCCTGAAAACGTTCAGATAGAAAGTTTCGTGCCTGGGAATACCGGGTGGCGGCTTGGCCAGCCAGGCAACCTGCCGGAAAGCCACCGGCAAAGAGGCCGCCTGCCAGGCAAAAAAAGGCTGCGGCAGGGCGATCCAGTGCGTGGCAGAAGGAGCATATTGCCAGAACGACAATTGCTGGTCGTCGCTGATCTTGACCTGTTTAACCTCATCCTTGCAGCAATGCTTTCCCTCCAGGTTTTTTTCCATACCGCATTTACAGCAGGTGGCAGATGCCGCACCGGCAAAAAACTGTATATCGGCGTTGGCCACACGCCCCATGCAATGATGCACTTCCACCAGCAAACCGGCAGATACCAGCAGGTAGACCAGCGCAAAAGATATGGAAAGAAATTTTTTCAACCCCGTAAAGATACACTAATTCACAAAACTCCAGAATATGCCCACGCGCAGCTGAAAGCCCGGGGTAGGATAACCAATCGCCGCCAGGTTGTTATTGGTCCACCCGAAACCACCATTGGCGATCTGCGCGGTATTGAGGTTTTCTGCACGCAGATAAAGTACGAAAGACCGGATCCGGAAATGCAGATAGGCCGTGATATCGGGCAGCTTCAATTTCACCTGTGCGCTGTCCTGGTAATAGAACTGGCTTTGCAACGGCGAATACCCGTCGGGTTTATACGGTGTAAAATAACGGGCTTCAATACCGGTGGTGAAATTCAGGTTTTTGAAGCCCAGGTTGCCTTCATACCCCAGCCGGTGAAAGGTAAAAAACAAGGGCATATTAACCGGACCATTGCCCAGCCGCTGATTCAGTTGCAGCGATGCCAGCCAGTTCCAGTGTTTGCTTACTTTAAAGGTCTTCTCCCCTTTCACGGCGAACACATTGAAGAGAGAGCCCGCCTGCTCCGTTTTATAATAATCGTAAAAATAGGTCAGGTTGCTGACAAGGTAGTAGCTGGCCGACAACTGCCACTTGCCGGCCGCATTGTCGATCTGCCCGTAAATGCGGGTGATGTTTTCTTTCTTGAAGAGCGGCTGCGCTCCGAGGCTGAAGCTCGAGGCCGTTTCATAGGTATACGAAGGCGTTCTGTTTACATTTTGCAACCCGATTTGTGCATAGCCCAACCGGCGGCCCAGGAAACGGCGCAGGCTGCCCTGCACATCGTAATCGGCATTGTTGAAACCTGCCAGGTAGATTTGCCGGCCGCTTCCAGGTCCCATTTCTTGTTCCGCGTTTTATTGCGGTATTCACCGTGAATGAACATGTTGTAGAAAACACGGTTGCTGTCGATGAACGCTCCTTTTATGTTCTCAAAAGAGATGCCTGCCTTCAGGTATTGCTGCGGGTTTTTCGCGTCGGGAAAACTGTAAATACTGAAATCGTTCACCAGGTCGTGCCATTTTTCTTCGAGCGTAAAACCGTTGGATGGTCTTGCCAGGAAATTATAGTTCTTTATATAAAAGCTGTCCGACGGATCGAGGTCGTAATACCTGAATTTGTGGATGGCATATTTCAGGTTGTATTCGAGTCGCAGCCGGGGATAGAACAGGCGCTGCACGGTACTGTCGGTTACGATCGAATCTTTTTTACCCAGGTCGTACTGCTGGCGCAGGAACAGCGTGGTACCCGTTTGCCGGTTACCGGTATTGAGCTTGCTGTTCAGGAAGCTGGTTTCAGTGCGTACATAGTTACCCAGGTTCACGGGAATGGCGCTTCGCTCTTTATACGTAACCACGTTACCCAGGTAGTCTTCGTTGGTCAGTATGCCGCCGTTCTCATTGGCCTGCATCACATTCGACATAACGAGAAAGTACAGCGAATACCGCCGGTTGGGCGAATGATAGTGCGAATTGAACTGGTAACGGTTATGCGCAATGTTCTGGTTCTTGAAAAAACCGGGCGAATTGATCAGGCTGTATTGAAACGCAGCGTTCCAGTTGGGGTTGATGTTCTGCGTATGCAGCAGGTGGATCATCTGTTCGGAACGGCTGCCGATCAGGTACCCCAGCTCTGAGTAAGGCCGGGTGGTCTGGTAATACCTGACCTCATTGAACTTGTATTTATACACGTCGAAAGCGTGGAAACCGGGATCCCAGCCTGCCTGCAGGATAGGTTTAAAATAGAGGGGCCGCGCCGCCGAACCCATATTGCCGAGATTGGTATAATCCACGGGCAGGGGTACCCGCAGCCGGATATCGGTAATCGAAGAATCGAATTTCTGCATGGCCGCCGAATCGAGCAACCGGTAGCGGATGGTGATACTGTCTTCCAGGTTATCGCGGTGTTTGAGGCTGTCCTGCCCCTTGCCGCCACCGCCACCCATCCCGCTCATGCCCGGCAACCGGCGCAGCGGATTCTGTGCCGCAATGCCGTTAACCAGCAGCAGCAATACCAACGTGCATATATAACCGGTCTTAGTCAAATCAGAGCGACGCTATCAGTTCTTTGAAAATATGGGTCAGCTTGGGCTCGGCGGCGGCGGCGGCGGCCAGTACTTCCTCGTGTGTGATGATATTGTCTTCTTCGCGTATGCCCAGGTCGGTGATCACGCTGATGGCGAATACGCTCATGCCCATGTGCCGTGCCACAATACATTCCTGTACCGTGCTCATGCCCACCGCATCGGCGCCCAGTATATGCAGCATTTTATATTCGGCGCGGGTTTCGAAGCTGGGGCCGGTTACACCCACATATACACCCTGGTGCGCCTTTATACCGGCAGCGGCGGCAATGGCGGCGCCCTGCTGCAATAACCCGCGGTCGTATGGTTCGCTCATATCGGGAAACCGCGCACCGAGTTCTTTTTCATTGGGTCCGATCAGGGGATTGACCGCAAACAAGGCAATCTGGTCTCTGATCAGCATCAGGTCGCCCACCTGGAAACCGGGATGCATACCACCCGCCGCATTGCTCAGCAGCAGGGTACCGATACCCAGTAATTTCATCACTCTTATGGGATAGGCCACATCCTGCGCGGCATACCCCTCATAATAATGGAACCGGCCCGCCATGGCCAGCACTTTTTTGCCACCGAGCTCACCGATGATCAGCTTGCCCGAATGACCCTCTACCGTTGATACCGGGAAATGCGGCAAAACCGCATAGCTGATCTCCGCCTCCACCTTCATTTCTGCCACCAGGTTACCGAGCCCGCTGCCCAGCACAATACCCACCTCGAGGGGCTGGGAATAAATACGACGAATAAAAGACACCGTTTCCTGCAACTTCTCCATCAATGCTGACATATAGGTCGTTTGTTATGGCGGCAAATATAGTTTATATGGATACTTTTCCGCCAAAATTGGTCAATAGCCGGGCATGGCATCAAACTTGACAATATCCTAAGCCCCGCGCCGTTGCAAGATTACGCCGGGATCATGCAATTTTGTCATAAGAATACGTCAAATGATACAAACGAAAAGATATTTGTCGGGCGAAGAAGAGATGGATTTCCTGCCGATCATTCCCCTGAACGAGCATGAGGCCGACGATGGCGCCGAACTGGTGATTGAGGGCGACGACCTGCCGGTTTTACCCCTCCGCAATACGGTTCTTTTTCCGGGCGTGGTATTACCCATCACCGTAGGCCGCGACAAGAGCATCAAAGCGGTTACAGAAGCCTACAAACACAATAAGCTGATCGGCGTTATTGCGCAGAAAGACAGCAATATTGAAGATCCCGGTGTGAGCGATATGGAGCGCATCGGAACGGTTGCCAAAATCATCAAGCTGATCAAGATGCCCGATAACGGCACCACGGTCATCATCCAGGGGAAACGCCGCTTCAGGCTGGAACATTTCAGCAGCGAAGAACCTTTTTTCCGCGCCAGGGTATCGCTGCTGCCCGAGCCGCCGGCAGCGACCGACGAACATTTTACGGCTTACATCGAAAGCATCAAAGACTTGTCGAACCAGATCATACAGCTTTCGCCCAATATCCCTTCCGAGGCGCAGATGATTCTCAAAAACATCGAGAACCCTTCTTTCCTGATCAACTTCGTAAGCAGCAACCTGAATACCGAACTGGTGGAAAAACAGCAACTGCTGCAAACAAACGATATCAGCCAGCGTGCCGAACTGCTGATGAAGCTGCTGCAACGCGAACTGCAGTTTGCCGAGCTCAAGAACAAGCTCACCAATAAAACGAAAACCGAGCTCGACAAGCAGCAGCGGGAGTACTTTTTGCAGCAGCAGATGAAGAGCATTAAAGACGAGCTGGGCGGCGACAGCAATGAGCTGGAGCTGAAAGAAATGAAGAAAAAGGCGGAACAGAAAAGCTGGCCCGCCGCTGCCAAAGAGATGTTCAAAAAAGGCATCGAGAAACTCGAAAGGATGCATCCGTCCACGCCCGATTATTCGGTGGTGTACAACCACCTCGACCTGATGCTGGACCTGCCCTGGGAGGAGCACACTACCGATTCTTACGACCTGAAGCATGCACGCAAAGTGCTTGACCAGGATCATTATGGTATGGACAAGATCAAAGAACGGATACTCGAATACATTGCCGTGCTGAAATTAAAAGGCGACATGAAGAGCCCGATACTTTGTTTTGTTGGTCCGCCGGGCATTGGTAAAACCTCGCTCGGCAGAAGCATCGCCAGCGCCATCGGCCGTAAGTATGTTCGCCTCAGCCTGGGCGGGCTGCACGACGAAAGCGAAATCCGCGGGCACCGCAAAACCTATATCGGCGCCATGCCCGGCCGGGTATTGCAGAGCATCCGCAAAGCGAAATCGGGCAACCCGGTAATGATACTCGACGAGATCGACAAGGTAGGCGCCGATCACCGCGGCGATCCGTCTTCGGCATTGCTGGAAGTGCTGGACCCCGAGCAGAACAACAGCTTTTACGACAATTATCTCGAGCTGGAATATGACCTGAGCAAAGTGCTGTTCATCGCCACGGCGAATAATGTCAACAATATCCAGCCCGCGCTGCGCGACCGGCTGGAGATCATTGACCTCAGCGGGTATGCCATTGAAGAAAAAGTGGAGATCGCCAAAAGGCACCTGGTGCCCAAGCAAAAAGAGGCGCACGGACTGGGTAACCAGCATTTCCGCATCAGCGACAAGGTGCTCGAAAAAATCATTGAAGAATACACCCGCGAAAGCGGCGTACGCGAGCTTGACCGCCAGCTGGCCTCCATCATGCGCTACCTGGCCAAAGAGCTGGCGATGGAAAATAAGCTGAAGCCGCAAATCACCGCCGCCGATGTGGAGGAGATATTAGGCAAACCCAGGTACAGCAATGAAATATACAAAACGGCGAATATGGCCGGTGTGGCCGTGGGGCTTGCCTGGACCTATGTGGGCGGCGATATTCTCTTTATCGAAACCAGCCTCAGCGACGGAAAGGGTGAGCTGAAGCTGACGGGCAACCTCGGTAACGTAATGAAAGAAAGCGCTACCACGGCCCTCTCGTATATACAGGCCAATGCCAAATAACTGGGCGTTAG
>JASGFZ010000100.1:0-10188 GCA_047605345.1 Flavihumibacter sp.
CCACCGACTGCGCGCGGCCATTTGACAGCTTCAGGTTATCGGCCGGCTTGCCCACATTATCGGTATGCCCGTTGATCTGTATGGCCAGCGAGGGGTTTTCTTTCAGCATCTGCACCAGCTTATCCAGTTCCACCTGCGATTTTTCGCTAAGGGTGCTGCTGTTGGTTTCGAAGAAAATATTTTTCAATACAATGCTCGCATTGGCCGTGATGGGTTGCAGCGGAATATCAATATGATAGGTGCTGTCGGGTATCTTCTCACTCAGCGAAAAATTCTCGGAGAAAAGCAGGTAACCCTTCCTGTTTACGTTAAACGCATAGTCGCGCCCCACCGGCAGCGTGATCAGGTAATTACCCGTTTCGTCGGTCTGCACATTACTGATCACCTGGCGGGTACTGATATCCGTTAGTTCCATGGAAGAAGGCAATCCTTTTTTTGTGTTGGCATCAAATACCTTTCCCCGTATCCATAATGTTTTAATGGGTCGCACGTCGGGCCGCATGCTGAAAGTGTAGAGGTCGAGCCCGCCGCGGCTGTCTGCCTGGTCGGCGGCATAATAGGCGGTGCTTCCGTCGGCGGTGATCACCAGGCTGCCTTCATTCTCGATGGTATTGATCGGGTAACCCAGGTTGCGGGGCAGGGAGAAATTGCCCTTGGGCCCTTTGCGCGCCATAAAAAGATCGTCGCCACCGTAACCCTGCAACCCGTTGGAAACAAAATAAAGGGTCTGGTTATCGGCGTGGATAAAGGGACAGGTTTCATCGCCGCTCGTGTTGATCTCGGGGCCGAGGTTTTCCGGTTCGGTCCACCGGCCATTCGGCTGCAGGTGGCTTACCCAGATATCGCTTCCGCCATACCCATCGGGGCGGCGGCTCGCAAAATAAAGGTCTTTCTTGTCGGGCGATAAGCTGGGCGCCGATTCCCAGAACTCGGTATTGATCCGGTTACCGAGGTTCTCCGGTTCGCTCCAGCCGTCGGCGCCGAGAAACGAAACATAGAGATCGCAACTGCCGAGCCCTTCGGGGAAATTGCAGCCGGTGAAGATCAGCCACTGTCCGTCTTGCGAAAGGGTTTGCGCGCCTTCATTCATGTTCGAATTGATGGCGCCTGTAAGCGGGCGGGCCGTACTCCAGTGATCGCCCCTTCTCCGGGTGTCGAAAAAATCTTCATTCCGGTTATCTACGCGCCGGGTAAACACCAGCTGCTCATTGTCGATGGTCAGCGCCGGGAAATATTCCGATACGGCGGTGTTCACGCTGTCGCCCAGGTTTTGTGGCTGGAAGATATATTGCTGCAGGGCGGGTTTCTGCGATTCTTCCACCGCGAAACGGTAACAGCGGGTGCGGTATGCCGCGGCTTTCAGGCTCGATTCGTTCAGGTCGTTGATGGTGCTGAATTTATTGACGGCCGTCAACGCATCGGCAAACCGCCCCTTGCCGGCCAGGTTGATCGAATAGGGGAGGTTGTAATCGCGAAAATAGACCGAGTCGATCGCCATTGCTTTTTCATAATGGAGGATGGCATTGTCGTAGTCTTTCAGCTCGCCATACATACCGGCGATCGACAGCCAGGCATCGGCATAACCTGGTGAAATCACGGTGGCCTGTTTCAGCAGCTCGATGCCCTTTTTGAAATCGTCGTCGCGGGCGGCTCCGATCGCTTGTTCATATAGTTTGACGGCCTTTGGGTTTATTTTTTCGGGCTGGTATTGCTGGCCGATACCCGCCAGGGCCGGCACCAGGGTTACGATCAACAGTAAAAAACGTTTCATCACAGGTATTTACGGTACTCCGATGTATTTATGGCTTTGTATGCTCAATTCCCATTGCGGGTGATCGAGTATATAACGTATGATGGCGGGCAACATTTTGTCGCGCCGGTCCCATTCCGGCTGAAGATACAACCGGCAGCCGGGTTTTACCTGGGCGGCCCATTGTTCGGCCCACTTGAAATCGGAGTTGTTGAAGACCACCACTTTCAGCTCATCGGCTGCCGCCACCACTTCGGGCAGCGGGAACTTGAATTTTTTGGGTGAAAGGCAGATCCAGTCCCAGGTGCCCGATAAAGGGCTCGATCCCGAGGTTTCTATATTGGTTTCGAAGCCGGCTTTTTTCAGGGCGGTGGTCAGCGCATCGAGGTTGTGCAGCAGGGGCTCACCGCCGGTGATTACAGCCAGCCTTCCAGGGTGCCGGGCTGCTTCGGCAACGATCTCACTGAGCGATTGCTGCGGGTGTACCGCTGCATCCCAGCTTTCTTTCACATCGCACCAAACGCAGCCTACATCACAGCCGCCCAGGCGAATGAAATAAGCGGCGCGCCCCTGGTGGAAGCCTTCTCCCTGCAGGGTATAAAATGCTTCCATTACCGGAAGCCGGGTATCGGTGGCGATGGCGGGCATTATAGTTTCTGGCGACAGGCTTTATAAGTATTACGCATAAGGGCTGCGATGGTCATGGGGCCTACGCCGCCGGGCACCGGACTGATATAGCTGCATTTGGGGGCCACTTCGGCGAAATGAACATCGCCCTTGAGGGCGAACCCCGATTTTTTGCCGGCATCGGGCACGCGGGTGGTGCCTACGTCGATCACGATGGCGCCTTCTTTTACCATATTGGCTTTCAGGAATTCCGGTTTGCCCAGGGCGGCAACAATGATATCGGCCTGCAGGCAGATGTCTTTCAGGTTGGTTGTTTGCGAATGGGTGATGGTAACAGTGCAGTTGCCGGGGTTGCCGGGCTGGCTCAGCAGGATGCTCATGGGACGGCCCACAATATTACTGCGACCGATCACCACGGCGTGTTTGCCTTTGGTATCGATCTTATAGTGTGCCAGCAACAGCATGATGCCATGCGGGGTAGCGGCTACAAACGAATCCAGCCCCTGTACCATTTTGCCTACGTTTTCGGGGTGGAAACCGTCAACGTCTTTCGACGGATGGATGGCATCGATGACTTTCTGTTCTTCGATGTGTTTGGGCAGGGGCAGCTGCACCAGGATACCGTCTACATCTTCGTCTGTATTGAGCATTTCGATCAGGCTCAGCAGCTTGTTTTCGGAGATGTCGGCATCAAAACGGTAGAGGGTCGACTTAAAGCCGATTTCATGGCAGGCTTTGACCTTGGCGTTTACATAGGTTTCGCTGCCGCCGTCGTTACCGATCAGCACAGCTGCCAGGTGGGGTGCCTTTTTGCCTTCGGCCACCTGTTGGGCCACTTTTATTTTGAGCTCGTCTTTTATGGATTTTGATACAAGAAGTCCGTCTAACGTTTTCATGGCGCAAAGGTAGCGCAAGTTCAGCAGCAACAGCCGGAAAAGCATTTAGGGTGATTTCACCCTTGTCTGCTGTTGCCAGTCGTACGAGCTTGCAGGTATGATAAGGTGGACGTATTTTTTTGTTCTGTATATGGGCATCTGTTATGCAGGTGCGGCGCAGCAGCCCTGGGTGTCGGGCCGCCTGAGCAGCATACTGCGGCAGCCCTGGCAGGCATGGATGGCACCCGTGTCAATGCTTCAAGCTGATCAAACAACAACCGGCATTATGGCGACGCGCCCCTACCTGATCGACGGTGCGCGGCAGCTGTATCTGTTCTCCTGTATGCCTTTCGGCCGCCAGGCCGCGGGGCTTGGGTGCCGCCGTTTCGTGACCGATGGCTATGAAGACCTTGATCTTTCCCTTGCTTATGCCAAAAAACTATCTGCCCATCTGTCGCTGGGCGCCGGTATCGGCCGCCAGTCGCAGCGATTCTTCGACGGCGCCCGGCACAGCCGCTGGAAAGCCGTTTTCAATACAGCGCTGCGGCAACCCCGCTGGGTAGCTGCTGTGTACGCCCGCATCGAAAAAGATGCTTTTCCCTCACCCGCGCTCCTCTACCTTGATGCAACGGCTGCTGCCGATCTGGATGCCTCCCTGTATGTCGACTTTTCATTGTCGTGGCAAAGCAATGCCGGCATCGGCGGCTCGGGTTCCTTTCAATATTGCTATCGCAACAGCTGGTTGCTGGCTTTTTGTGTGGTGGCGCGGTCCTTTTCAGTTTCTTATGAAACCGGGTATATCAAAAACGGGTGGCTGATAGCGGTAAGCGGCGTGCAAACACCGGGCATCGGCTGGTCGCCCGGCGTCAAGCTGGGTTTTTCTTTCATCCGGAAGAGGCAGGTATGAATGAGCTGCGTTGCATACTGGCGGCAGTGCTGCTGCAGGTTTACCCCATCCCGGTATTTTCGCAGCAGGAAGAACTGCACGAAGAGGCCCTGGAGCAGCTATCGGCCTCGCAGGAAGAAGAGATAGAGAACGATGAGCTGCTGCTGCAACAACAATGGCTTCTTTCACAGCCGTTGCGTATCAACCAGGCTACAGAAGAGGAGCTTTTGTCGACCGGCCTGTTCAGCGCCGGCCAGATAACCAGCCTGTTATTATACCGGCAACTGTTCGGCGCGCTGGAAAGTAAATACGAACTGCAGGCCATTCCCGGCTGGGATATTTCATTGCTGAGAAAAATATGGCCGATGGTGGCAACAGGTTCCGGCAGGGAGTGGGAGAAGAAGCCGGCAGCCCTGTTGCTAAACGGCCAGCACCAATTGTTACTGAGAACCGGCACCACCCTTCAGAAAGCGAAGGGATTTCTGTCCGATAGCGCCGGCAATAAGCCGTATGCCGGCTCTGCACAGAAACAATACCTGCGTTATACCTACCAGTTCCGCCAGCAGCTCTGGTATGGTTTCACCACCGAAAAAGACGCCGGTGAAAAATGGGGTGATTTTAAGGGATTCCATTTTTTACTGAAACGGAACGGCTGGCTGAAAACAATTGCATTGGGCGACTATACCCTGAATATGGGACAGGGGCTGCTGTGCTGGCAGGGACTGGCCTTCGGCAAAACCGGCGAAGCCATTGCCGTTTACCGGCAGGGGAAAACCCTAAACGCCTACCGTTCGGCCGGTGAATGGAATTTTCACCGGGGCATCGCCGTAGAAGCCGGCGGCAGGAAGTGGCAACTGCTGTTGTTTGCCTCGCGGCGCAGAAGAACGGCCAGCCTGCACAACGACAGTGCCCTGGCTGCAGGCAGCTTCAGCAGCCTTTCTGCCAGCGGCTATCACCGCACGGCAGCTGAGCTGGCCGCAAAAAACAGCCTCACCGAAACAACTGCCGGCGCACAGTGGATGTACAGCGTTCCCCGGTTTCGCATGGGTATAACCGTTATGGGCAGCCGCTTTTCCGTTCTCTATGCGCCGCGCGATGCGCTGTATAATATGTATTCCTGGCGGGGACGCTCATTGCTCAATGCCAGTATACATTACAGTTATACCATCCGCCAATTTTTTCTCTTTGGCGAAACCGCCTGGACCCGCTCGGGCATGGCAGGTATTTATTCGGTGGTGGTAAGTGCAGGCCGGCGTTTTGAATGGAGCCTGGTAGGCCGTTATTTTCAGCCGGGTTACCAGTCGGTTTACGGCAATGCCTTCGGCGAAAACAGCCGTCCTTCCAATGAGCAGGGGCTGTACACCGGTTGGAAATGGCAGGTATTGCCCGGCTGGTCCATTCAGGGTTATGCCGATTTCTTTCGCTTTCCCTGGCTGAAATACCGGGTCAGTGCACCCACCGCCGGGTATGAATGGAGCCAGGCCCTCATGTACACAAAGCGGCACCGTTGGGAGGGAAGCCTGCGCTGGCGGTCAGGTAATAAAATGCAGGATATTGCCGACAGCACCGTGTCGTTTCCGTCGGCCTGGCACCGAACCAGCCTGCGTGTGCAGTTGCAGCGGGAATGGACCACTGTTTTTTTCAGCAGCCTGCGTATCGAAAAGAACTGGCTGGCCAGAGCGCATATTACCACCGGGGGTTGGTCGGCATTTGCCGATGCGCAATACAGATTTTCCAAAACCGGCCTGCAACTGGCCGGCCGCCTGCTGATTTTTCATACCGCCGGGTACGATAACCGCATATATGCCTATGAAAAAGACCTGCTTTATTCTTTTTCCATTCCGGCGGTGTACGGCAGGGGCTGGCGGTACTATTTCCAGTGCCAGGGAAAGGGCTGGCGGTTTCATGTTCTGAGGGATTTCCGGCTGCAGTGGTGGGTTCGCTGGTCGAATACCCGGCTTTACGACCGGGCGCAATCGGGTTCGGGCAACGACCTGGTGAATGGAAAGAATAAAACCGAATGGCGGGCGCAGGTCTTATTAGTTTGGTAGGCAATACGCCGGCTTCGCCTATCTTTGACCTTCAATAACAAGTGATGGAAGCGCCCAATAACAACCAGTTGAATATTGAGATATCCGAAGAAATGGCCGAAGGCACCTATGCCAACCTGGCTATTATTACCCATTCTCATGCTGAATTCGTGATCGATTTTGTAAACGTGATGCCCGGTACACCCAAAAGCCGCGTTAAGTCCAGAATTATCCTTACCCCGCAGCATGCCAAACGGTTCATGAAGGCCCTGACCGAAAACATCGAACGTTTCGAAGAAGCCAACGGCGATATAAAAGACCTGGAAGAAGTGCAGATGCCTTTGAATTTCGGCGGCCCCGTGGCCCAGGCCTGAAATGGTTCAGATCAGTCCCTGGTCGGCAAAGCTGAAATAGCCCTGACTGCTCACAATAATATGATCCACCAGCTTTATATCCAGCAGCCGCGTTGCTTCATGGATTTTGCGGGTCAGTTCTTCATCGGCTTTTGAAGGGGATAAATTGCCCGAAGGGTGATTGTGGCTAATGACCAGTGAAGAGGCCTCGTGTTCGATGGCTTTTTTCATGATAACCCGCGGATCGGCCACGGTGCCGTTGATGCCGCCCATGCTTATTATTTCCTGGTGTTTGATGCGATTGGCCCGGTTCAGGAACAATACCACGAATATTTCCTGCCGGTAGTCCTGGTACAGCTGCTGCAGATACCCCGCCACATCGCGGCTGCTGTTGACCGAAGGCAATTCGAGGGCCGCGCTGGCCTGCCGGCGGCGCCCCAGCTCCAGGGCGGCGGCAATAGTGGCGGCTTTCACCTTGCCGATCCCCTTTACCTTCATCATATCGTGCAGGGAGCAGCGCCCCAGCTCGTTCAGGTTATTGCGGCACGCATGCAGCAGTTCCCGGCCCAGGTCAACCGCTGTTTTGTGGCGGGTGCCGCTTTGCAGCAGGATACCCAGCAATTCGGCATCGCTCAGCGCCTGCGGGTTTTTATGCAGCAATTTTTCGCGGGGGCGGTCGTCGATCGCCCATTGCTTAATAGAGTGGTTTTGCGCTTGCATAAAGTAATACTAAGTATTAGTTTCATACAATAAAACAGGGTTTTCACCCGTTTTTAGCAAATCCGTGTCATCCTTTTGAAAACAGAAAAATTCTTTACTATGAACGCCCGTACTTTCCACACCCTTGGAGGTTTCCAATCCATGCTGTTCTGCATCGGTATTTACATTGTTGCCCTTTTCTTTTCCATATTTATATGCTCTGCCCTTTTTAAGGCTGTCAGTAATTCCGGCAGGGCCAGCGCCAAAACGGAGCAGGCCGAAAAACCGGTAACGGTTGCACCCGCGGTGGCTGCCGTTTCACTGGTTGCCCGCTGATCGTTTCCTGCTATTTGTTTTATTTGTTGATCGACCCCCTATAAGGCTGCCCAGGCAGCCTTTTTTTGTGGCTGCGCGATGTATCAACCGGCGTTCATTCTATCTTCGCGCCAGCAACACACTATTTATGCAATCCACTGCAAAGATCTTTTCAGGTACTGCCTCCCATTACCTGGCCGAAAAAATTGCCGATGTGTATGGCATGCCGCTTGGCCGGGTGAATATCCAGAAGTTCAGCGATGGCGAAATTCAGCCTGTTTTCCAGGAAAGCATCCGCGGCGACGTCGTTTTCCTGGTGCAGGGCACTTTCGCGCCCTCAGATAACCTGATGGAACTGCTGCTTATGATCGATGCGGCCCGGCGGGCATCGGCCTATAAGATCGTGGCGGTGATCCCTTATTATGGCTATGCCCGGCAGGACAGGAAGGACAAGCCCCGCGTTGCCATAGGCAGTAAGTTGATTGCCAATATGTTAACTGCGGCGGGGGCCGACAGGGTCATTACGATGGACCTGCATGCGCCGCAGATCCAAGGGTACTTCGACATCCCGGTGGATCACCTCGACAGTTCGGTAATATTTATTCCTTATATAGAGCAGCTACGGCTCGAAAACCTTACCTTTGCGGCCCCTGACGTGGGATCGGCCAACCGGATCCGGGAAATCGCCAGCTATTTCAACGCAGAAATGGTGATTTGCGACAAACACCGGAAACGGGCGAACGAGATCGCGAGCATGGTGGTTATCGGCG
Source organism: Flavihumibacter sp. (assembly GCA_047605345.1). GTDB lineage: Bacteria > Bacteroidota > Bacteroidia > Chitinophagales > Chitinophagaceae > Flavihumibacter. Next base: position 8,306 of record JASGFZ010000100.1, read on the forward strand.
ATGTGACAGATAAAAATGTGGTGCTGATCGACGATATCTGCGATACCGGCGGAACACTGGCCAAAAGCGCCAATTTGCTGCGGGAAAAGGGGGCCCTGAGCGTTCGGGCCATGTGTACGCATCCCGTGCTGAGCGGGAACGCCTATGAAAACATCCACAACAGTGTGTTGGAAGAGCTGGTGGTTTGCGATACCATCCCGCTCAAACAACAAACGGAAAAAATAAAGGTGTTGTCGGCCGCCGAGCTCTTTGCCTTGGCGCTTCGCAATGCTTTTGAACAAAAAAGTATAACCAGTCTCTTTATCCATGCACAGCGCAAGGCAATGGGACAGATATAAAAGTTTTTAAACAAACATCAATAATGAAAACAATTACAATCGAAGGACAACTCAGGACCGACACCGGGAAAAAAGCCACCCGCCAACTTCGCTCTGAGGAAAAAGTGCCTGGTGTAATTTATGGTGGTGAAAAAGAAATCAATTTTTCAGCCCCCGCCAAGGCTTTCAAGTCGCTGGTTTACACCCCCGAATTCCTCCTCGCTGAAGTGAAAGTTGACGGTAAAAGCTACCGTTGCATTTTGAAAGACCTGCAGTTCGACAAGGTGAGCGATGCGCTCACCCACGTAGACCTGCTGGAACTGGTCGACAATAAAAAAGTGATCGCTTCCCTGCCCCTGCACCTCACCGGTACGCCCAATGGTGTAAAAGAGGGTGGTAAGCTGGTTACGAAGCTGAAATCGCTCAAAATCAAAACCCTTCCCAAATACCTGAAAAGCGCCATTGAGCTGGACATTACCGATCTGAAGCTGAATGAAAACGTGCGTGTACAGGATGTGAAGGAAGCAAATATTGAAATTCTCAACTCCCCCCGGATTCCCATTGCATCGATCGTGATGACACGCCAGTTGAAGCAGGAGGAAGCCGCAGCAGAGAAGAAAAAATAATTTTCTGCTTCAGCAGGAAAGGCCGTTCCGAAAGGAATGGCCTTTTTTTGTTTAACATTACAGTATGAATCACTTCCTGATTGTAGGTTTGGGTAATATTGGTGAAGAATATGCGCATACCAGGCACAATATTGGCTTTGATATTGCTGATCATCTGATAAAAAAACACAATGGTCGCTTTTTTGCCGATCGGCTGGCCGACAAAGCAGAAATTGGGTTAAAAAACCGTCGGCTGACCTGTATTAAGCCCACTACTTTTATGAACCTGAGCGGCAAAGCAGTCAAATACTGGCTGGATAAAGAAAAAATTGAAACAAAAAACTGCCTGGTGCTGGTGGATGAGCTGGCGCTGCCGCTGGACCGGCTTCGGGTACGGGCTTCGGGCAGTGATGGCGGCCACAACGGCTTGAAAAGCATCCAGGAAAGCCTGGGGACCACCGATTATCCGCGGCTGCGATTCGGTATCGGGAACAATTACCCGAAAGGCCGGCAGGTGGATTTTGTGCTGGGTAAGTGGACAAATGAAGAATGGCCCCTGGTTTTATTTAAAATAGAAAAATCGGCAGCGTTGATTGAAACCTTTGTATTAGGGGGACTCAACGCAGCAATGAACCAGTATAACAATGTTATCTACCAATTATGATTTTTGAATGTGAATAGTTATTTTCGCAGACCGTCCTCCCGGTACGGGAAAAAACCCAATAGTTCCAGATGTAAAACCACGGTCGGAGTCCCCTGAACATTCATGATTTTTGAATCATTAACCCCATTTTGAATATGAAAATATTCTGTATAGGCCGTAATTATGTAGCACACGCAAAGGAATTGGGAAATGAAGTGCCCGATGAACCGGTCATTTTCATGAAGCCTAAAAGCGCTCTTCTTCAGTCACATACGCCTTTTTACTATCCTGAATTCACCAACGAACTGCATTATGAAT
>JASGFZ010000101.1:0-10186 GCA_047605345.1 Flavihumibacter sp.
CATCGATGCCTTCCATAAGTCCCGGATCGAGGGGTAATTCACTAAACTTCACAAATAAAAAACATTTCTAATCTGGTAAAGATAATCATTCACCCCCGGTTTTACACGGCTATGTACGGTTGTTCGGTTTATTTCCGGCTTTTTGGCTTAGAAACAGCGAACCGACCACTCCCGCACAAAAGACTCACCGGCAGCCAGCGACTGGATACCTTCTTTCCGGGTAATATCCTGGTTGTGGTGCACCTGATCGGCCACGCCGCACCAGGGTTCCAGGCATATAAAGGGTGCACCGGCCGGCTGCCAGATGCCGAAAAAGGGGAAGTCGCTCCAGGCGAATTCAATACCGTAAGGGTGGAGATCGGCGCGCAGGATAATGCGGGTATCGGGCAGGTGCTTCAAAACCAATGCATCTGCTGCAAACAAGGCCGGTTTCAGTTGCAGCCGGCCATTGGGCAGGGAAATTTCCTCCGTTTGATCGCTTACCAGCCCGTCCTGCAACTTATACCGGTGCAGGCTGGTCGATACATCAAATTCCAGGTAATGATCACTGAATGCCCGCGGACTTTCCACGCCACCGGGCGGAACAGCAAAAGCGGGATGTGCGCCGATGGAGAACCACGACCGGCCGGCGCCCGTATTCTGCACGGTATAGCGCAGGCTCAGGCGGTCGTCTACCAACTGGTAATAGAGATCCAGGGAAAAGGAAAACGGATAGACCTTCCTGGTATCGGCATCATCACGAAGGTTGAAATTGGCGGCCACGGCGCTGGTTTTATCTACCATAAAAAACCGGTCGCGCGCAAAACCATGGCGCGGAAGCGTATAGGCCTCACCGTTGTAATAGTACGTATTGGCTTTCAGCGAGCCGACAATCGGAAACAGTACGGGAGAAAACTTACCCCACCAGGCGCTGTCGCCTTTCCACAGATAACTTTTTCCTGTTTTTTTGCTTTCCAGCAACTGCAATTCCGCTCCTTTGGGATGAATTCCCGCCCGCAAAAAATCATTCTCCAGGAAAACCAGGTCAGACATCGTTTCGCTTTTTACAAAAATAGCGAAACGCCTGCAAGGATAATGAGCCGGCCGTCTTTCTTAGAGAAGCGACAACTCCTTCAATTCCGGCTCGGTGAAAACCCGGCTTTTGGTCAGAAAGCGAACGCCGAGCGGAATCTCCAGGCTGAAGCTGCTGCCCCGCCCCGCAGTCACATCTATAATCAGCTGCGTATGTTTCCAGTATTCGTACTGGTCTTTGCTCATGTAGAACCTGCAGCCGGCCACTTCGCCCAGGCATATGCCGCTGTCGCCGGTTCTGAATTCCCCCTCGGCAAAACACATGGGCTGGGAGCCGTCGCAGCAGCCGCCACTCTGGTGGAACATCAGCGGCCCGTGCATTTTCTTCAGCTTTTCGATGAGTTCGAGGGCGGCCTCGGTAGCCAATACTTTTGGAGGCATGCGATACTGTTTTTGGTAAAACCAGATAAGCGATTCCAGGGATCTCCCGAATACATACCGGGCGGGCAAATCAAAAGAATCGCTTATCGCCTGTGTTTAAAAGAACCCGAGTTTATCCTTGCTGTAGCTTACCAGCATATTCTTGGTTTGGCGGTAATGGCCCAGCATCATTTTGTGGGTTTCACGGCCAAACCCGGATTTCTTATAGCCGCCAAATGGCGCATGCGCCGGGTAAGCGTGGTAACAGTTCACCCAAACCCGACCGGCCTGGATGGCGCGGGGCACCTGGTACAGCTCATGGGCATCGCGGGTCCACACCCCTGCGCCCAAACCATACAGGGTGTCATTGGCAATGGCAATGGCTTCTTCCGTGGTTTTGAAAGTGGTTATTGCAACAACAGGGCCGAATATTTCTTCCTGGAAGATGCGCATTTTGTTATTGCCTTTGAAAACAGTCGGCTGGATATAGTAACCATGTTCCAGTCCGCTGTTAATATGGAAAGGCGCACCGCCGCACAATACCTGGGCGCCCATCATCACATCACCGTCCAGCGGGTTGCCCATTTTAATGGCGCGGGTGCGCTGTACCACGCGTTCAATGAATTTATCGGCAATGTCTTCATGCACCAGGATGCGCGAGGGGCAGGTACAAACTTCGCCCTGGTTCAACGCGAACAGCACGGCGCCTTCCACGGCCTTGTCCAGGAAATTGTCGTCGGCATCCATGACCGACTTGAAGAATATATTCGGGCTCTTGCCGCCCAGCTCCATGGTAACGGGGATGAGGTTTTCCGATGCATACTGCATGATCAGCCGGCCCGTAGTGGTTTCACCGGTGAAAGCTACTTTGCTTACCCGCGGAGAGGTAGCGAGTGGTTTACCTGCTTCGGGACCGAATCCGGTCACCACGTTCAGCACACCCACAGGTAACAGGTCGCCGATCAGTTCCATCAGCACCATGATGCTGGTGGGGGTTTGTTCGGCCGGTTTTACCACCACACAGCAGCCGGCGGCGAGGGCCGGGGCTATTTTCCAGGCAGCCATGAGCAGGGGGAAATTCCAGGGAATGATCTGCCCCACTACGCCGATCGGCTCGTGCAGTTTGATGCCCACCGTCGTTTCATCGTGTTCACTGATCGTTCCTTCTTCGCTCCTGATCACCCCGGCAAAATAGCGGAAATGATCCACCACCAGCGGAAGATCCGCCGCCCGGGTTTCGCGAATGGCTTTGCCGTTATCGACCGTTTCCACCCTTGCCAGGAATTCCAGGTTGTCTTCTACAACCTGTGCAATTTTCAGCAGGATATTGCTGCGGCCGGCCGCCGGTGTTTTGCTCCAGGTGGCAAATGCCTTCCAGGCGGCATCGAGGGCTTTGTCGATGTCTGCCGCGTTTCCGCGGGCGGCCTGGGTAAACACCTTGCCGTCAATGGAGAGATATTGTCAATATATTCTCCGCTGGACGGGGCTACCCAGCGACCCCCGATGTAGTGATCGTATTTTTCTTTAAAACTGGGACGGGCGCAATATTGCTGACTGGCGCCGAAGCGGTTGCCGTACTCATATGGTAGCATTTTTCGTTAATGAATACTTCAATTTTCCGATTTAATACAAGCTGTCGTGTGACTTTCGTATTTTTCGATAGTACAATTGTACCTTCTCTTTGCAGCCGGCCGGTTATAATGCGAAATTTATTATGGTATGCCATTGGGGAAATGCTACATAAGATCGATCTCACCCATCCCAAATACCTGCAAACCCTGGTAGAGAACCGCCGCGTGTTCAACCTGCAGCATTGTGAATTGAATGTATTTGAAAGTTACCAGGAGGCATACCGGGTGCCGCTTACCTTTCCAGATTTCGTGATCACCTCGATGGTACGCGGTAAAAAAGTGATGCACCTGCATGGCAAACCATCCTTTGCTTATCTGCCGGGTGAAACGGTTATTGTACCGGCTAATGAAACCATGGTGATCGATTTCCCCGAAGCGCATACCGAAAACCCCACCCAGTGCATTGCGCTGGCCGTTGACGCCCAATACGTAAAGGGCACGTTACAATATCTGGACAATTTTTACAATAATGACCCCGACGATTTCCACCACTGGAAACTGCAGTTCAACCAGTATCATTTTGAGAACGACAATGAAGTAAGCAATACCATCAACAAGCTGATACGGATTTGCAGCAGCGGCGATAAAGCCAAGAACATCTATGCAGATCTCAACATGAAGGAGTTGCTGATACGCCTCATCCAGAGCCAGCACCTGACGCAGGTACAGGTGGAAAGCGGCTCGCAGCAAAACCAAACGCGTTTGCATTATGTGCTGCATTATTATATCAATGAGCACCTGACCGATTCCATTACGATGGATACGCTTTGCCGGATGGCTTATCTCAGCCGGAATGCCTTCTTCAAATGGTTTAAAGAACAGTTTGGTTTGAGTCCGCTGGAATTCATCAACCGCGAACGCATCAGGCTCGCCAAACAATTGCTGGCCAACCGGTCGTTATCGGTTACCACCGTAGCACAGCAATGCGGATTCAGCGATGTCAATTATTTTGTGCGCCGTTTCCGGAAAACAGAAGGTATTACACCCGGCGCCTACCAGCAGATCCAGCTGCAGCCCTGATCACATATTGCGCCGGTATTGCCCGCCCACCTCATACAAGGCTTGTGTGATCTGCCCCAGGGAGCAGTGTTTCACGGTTTCCATCAGTTCGGCAAAGATATTTCCGTTCTCCAGGGCTGTTTGTTTAAGCCTTTCCAGGGCTTGCGGCGCTTCGCCTGCGTGTCGCCGCTCAAATGCCTCCAGGCTGGCAATCTGCGCCTCTTTTTCATTGTATGTTGCCCTCACCACTTCTGCCGGCAGTATGGCAGGTAACCCTTTTTTGTTCAGGAAACTGTTCACGCCAATGATCGGCAGCTCTCCGCTGTGCTTTTGTGTTTCATAATGCAGGCTTTCTTCCTGTATCTTGTTGCGCTGGTACATTCTTTCCATGGCGCCCAGCACGCCGCCACGTTCATTGATGCGTTCAAATTCGCCCAGCACCGCTTCTTCTACCAGGTCGGTCAGCGATTCAACCGCGAAGGATCCTTGTATAACGTTTTCCGCTTTTACGGTACCCAGCTCGCGGTTGATGATCAGCTGGATGGCTATCGCCCGCCGCACGCTTTCTTCGGTGGGCGTGGTAACCGCTTCATCATACGCGTTGGTATGCAGCGAATTGCAGTTATCGTAAATAGCATACAGGGCCTGCAGGGTGGTGCGGATGTCGTTGAAATCAATTTCCTGCGCATGCAGTGAGCGGCCGGAAGTTTGTATGTGGTATTTCAGCTTCTGGCTGCGTTCATTTGCCCTGTATTTATACTTCATCGCCTTGGCCCAGATGCGCCTCGCCACGCGGCCGATAACACTGTATTCGGGATCCATCCCGTTGCTGAAAAAAAAGCTGAGGTTGGGCGCAAAAGCGTCAATATGCATACCGCGGCCCAGGAAATATTCCACGTACGTGAAGCCGTTTGCCAGGGTAAAAGCGAGTTGGGTAATGGGATTGGCCCCCGCCTCGGCGATATGATAACCGCTGATGGATATGCTGTAAAAATTTTTGATCTCCTGTTCGATAAAATATTCCTGTACATCGCCCATGAGCTTGAGCGCAAACTCGGTGGAAAATATGCAGGTGTTCTGCGCCTGGTCTTCCTTTAATATATCGGCCTGCACCGTTCCCCGCACCTGTTGCAGGGCTTCGGCTTTCAGTTGCGCATATTGTTCGGGGGGTAATAACTGATCGCCTGAGAGCCCCAGCAGCAGAAGCCCCAGTTTGTTGTGCCCTTCGGGCAGCTGGCCTTCATACACCGGCCGGTGACCGCGGTTTGCCCATACTCCTTCTACCCGCGGGGTATGGCCCTTCTCCAGCAGCCATTTTTCGCAGCGCTGGTCGATGGCCGCCTGCAGAAAAAAGGCGAGCAGCATGGGTGCCGGGCCGTTGATGGTCATGCTTGCCGACGTAAAGGGGTCGCCCAGGTCAAAGCCGCTGTACAGTTTTTTGGCATCATCTACCGTAGCAATGCTTACGCCGCTGTTGCCCACCTTGCCGAAGATATCGGGCCGGTGACCGGGGTTTTCGCCGTACAGGGTCACCGAATCGAATGCGGTGCTTAACCGCTTGGCCGGCTGGTCGCTGCTCAAATAATGAAAGCGCTTGTTGGTACGTTCGGGGCTGCCTTCACCCGCAAACATGCGGGTAGGGTCTTCGCCCTGCCGCCTGAGCGCAAAGGAGCCGGCTGTAAACGGAAACTCGCCTGGCACATTCTCCTGCAACTGCCAGCGCAACAGATCACCCCAATCACTGTAAGCGGGCAGCATTATCTTCTGCAGCAGGGTGCCGCTGAGGGTGGTGAACTGCATAGGCTGCCGGATGGTCCTGTCGCGTACCATGTATTCGAAATAAGGCGCCGCATATTTTTCCCTGCGGGCCGGCCAGTTGTCTGTCAACTTTTTATTGGCAGGGTCCAATTGCTGCAGGAGCTGGTTTTCGGTTTTCAGCAATAGGTCGTTCAGAGGATCGCTGGTATCGGCCGGTACTCCTTTTATCCGGTACCATTTACTGGCCAGGGCGCATTGTTCATTCACCCATTGGTCGTATTGCCGGTTGTTTTCAACGATCTCGGCCAGGTAACGGCTTCTGTTCAGCGGAATAATGGCAGCGCTGCTGAGCCCACGGAAAGGCACCAACTCCGGCAATGCAAAGCCGGTTTTGGTATCCAGCATTTCCATCAGCTTTACAAACACCCGGTTCATGCCATTATCGTTGAACTGTGCGGCAATAGCGCCGAACACAGGCAAATCCTCATCAGGTGTGCCAAACAACTGGTGGTTGCGTTTGTACTGTTTGCGCACGTCTATCAACGCATCGGCTGCACCGGTCTTGTCAGATTTGTTGATCACCACCAGGTCGGCATAATCGAGCATATTGATCTTTTCCAGTTGCGAAGCTGCTCCATACTCGGGTGTCATTACATACACACTCACATCGCAATGTGATACGATGGAGGTATCGCTCTGCCCGGTGCCGGCTGTTTCAAGCAGCACCAGGTCGTAACCGGCCTGCTTGCAGAGGCCCACCGCCTCGTGCATGGCTGCGCTAACGGCCGTGTTGTCGTTACGTGTAGCGAGCGACCGCATATACACACGTCCCGAACGGATGCTGTTCATCCGGATGCGGTCGCCGAGCAGCGCGCCGCCCGATTTCTTTCGCGACGGATCAACCGAAACAATCGCCAGGCTGCGCTCGGGAAACTGTGCCAGGAAACGCCGCACCAGCTCATCGGTAACCGACGATTTTCCGGCGCCCCCGGTTCCGGTAATACCGATCACCGGCACTGCGGGCGTATGAGCGGGCTCCGCCTGCAGACGACCATTTTCGGCCCGGGTGATGGCCCGCGCCAGCTGCCTGATGTCTTTCCATTCGTCCAGCAGCAGGGGTGTAGTCGCCACTACCCTGTCGTCCAGGCTGAAATCACAATGCCGTAACAGGTCTTCGATCATGCCTTCCAGGCCCATGCGCCGCCCGTCGTCGGGTGAATAGATCCGTGTAATACCGCAGGCATGCAATGTTTCTATTTCTTCGGGCAGGATGGTGCCACCGCCGCCACCAACAATTTTAATATGACCGCAACCGTTCTTATCGAGCAGCTCTTTCATGTATTTGAAGAACTCGATATGACCGCCCTGGTAACTGGTGACGGCGATGCCTTGTACATCTTCTTCGATGGCGGCTTCCACAATTTCCAGTACCGAACGGTTATGCCCGAGATGGATGATCTCCGCTCCCTTCGACTGCAGGATGCGCCGCATGATATTGATCGACGCATCGTGGCCATCGAACAGGGAGGTAGCCGTAACTAGCCTGATTTTGTTGACCGTTGCATAATTACCCATGGTCTTCAAAAGTAGGTGATTTAACTAACAATCGTTAGCATCACCCGACGGGTAGAATTGATTATTTTGTGCTTATGCCCAAAGACCTTTTCGACAACCTGTACAGCAACGGGTTTATCAGCGATGAAAAACGCGCTGCCCTACACCAGTGGTACGACTATCCGAAAACCAATCTCGCCACCGAACTGCGCAGCCTGCTGTACCTGGGCGTATTGTTACTCACCGGCGGCATCGGTGTTTATATTTATACCCACCTCGAACAGCTGGGACCGCTCACCATTGCGGCCGTGCTGATCCTGCTGCTGCTGGCCTGCCTGGTTTGGTCGGCCCGCACAGCACCTCCTTTTTCCTGGCGTAAGACAGAAAGCCCGAATGCAGGTTATGATTATGTACTGCTGCTCGCGGGCCTACTGGTTCCCATCATCGCCGTTTTTTTGCAAACACGGTTTAATTTCTTTGGCAACCGCTGGGGGCTCGCCAGCTTTGTTCCCATGATCATTCTCTTTGCCTTGTCCTATTATTTCGATCACCAGGGTATTTTGTCGCTGGCCATCGGTAACCTGGCCGCCTGGCTGGGCATCAGCATCAAACCAAGCCTGCTGCTCGATTTTGACCTGTTGCAGCACCCCGAGCTGATCGTCACCGCTTTTGCGCTCGGCGTATCGCTGCTCCTGCTGGCCGACCTGGTTAAGAAATCCCCCTACAAACGTCATTTTAATGAAACCTACCGGCAGTTCGGCATACACCTTTCGTTCCTGGGTGCCCTGGCCGGCCTGATCGAAAACCGGCATAGCTGGGCGATCTGGTACCTGTTGCTGCTGGCAACGGGCGCCTGGCAACTGCACAGGGCCTTTTCTGAAAAAAGCAGCTACCTGATGGTAACGGCCGTTCTTTATTTGTATATCGGAACCTGCTATGTGGTGTCGGCCAAGCTGCTCAATACAGCGCACGATATCGGCGAATTGTACCTTAACCTCTTTTACTACCTGTTCTCGGGCATCGCCGTTGCCATACTCATCAACCGGCTTCACCAAAAACTCAAAGCAGCATGATCGCTTATAATAAAAACGCACTTGATATACGCCGGCTGCGCCAAATCGTTGATCAGCTTGCTGCGGCCAAACTCTTATCGGCCGAAGAAACACAGAATATAAAAGCGCATTACCCCGACCAGTTATACACTCCCCACCTGTTTGTGCGCATCGGCTTTGGCCTGCTTACGCTGATTGCCAGCGCCGCCGTTTTCGGTCTGCTGTTATTGATGACCGATGGAAGCGTACCAACAATCACCTGCCTGATTATTGCCATCCTTTCGCTTTTTGCGCTGGAATTTTTTATCAGGGAAAAAAAACATTTCCGTGCAGGTGTAGACGATGTGCTGTTGCACCTGACCATCTTTTATTGCATTGCTGCCTTTGTTGTAAGCAATTCCTTTAGCGATCACAGCTATAGCCTGTTTTTTTTCGTGTCGGTTATTGGCTATTTCATCGGCGCGTTCCGCTACCTTAACCGGCTGGCTGCAGCGCTTGTTCCCATAAGCTGCTGCCTATTCATCTTTTCCCTGTTCTCAACACTGGAAACGCCTTTTTTCGTTTATTTTCTTGCTGCCATTGCCATGGCGGGTATGTTTTTCCTGCTCTCTGCCGACCGGCAGCAAGCATGGCCTTACCACGCCGGCTGCTTTTTATGGGCGCGCATAGCCGCTGTTGTGGCCTGTTATGCCTCACTGCATTACCACACCTATGCCATCACACACTATTATGCCGATTTCGTTGATGAACAGCTGCTGGCCAGCCATGCCCGCATCATTTTCCTGTGGGCGTGGACCATCCTCTTTCCATTCGGCGTTTTATATTATGGCATACGCAAGGCTTCGAACACCTGGATCAGGGTGGCACTGGTACTGATTTTTTCCATCGGCTATTTTTATCACCTTTACCTAGGCCGCATCGAGCCGGAACTGGGCGCCATTCTGGCCGGGGTGATCATTATCTGCCTGAGCAGCTATTTGATACTCCGGCTGCAGCAGAAAAAGTCGAAACGCTTTGTATATGACCCAGGTACAGGAGCCGACAGTTTACTGGTACCGGCGGCGCTGGCCGGAATGGCCAGGCTGCCTGCGCCTGCGGCGGATCAGTCCACCCGGTTCGAAGGCGGCTCTTTTGGCGGAGGCGGAGCCGGTGCTGACTTTTAGTTCTCGGCTGGGCAGCACCAGTTTTACCGGTCGCCTGATGGCGAATTATAAATACAAGCGCCGGTTTACCACCCCGTGGGCACCTCTACTTATCGCAACAATGTGAAGCTCAACCGGCCCGACTACTTCAATACCCACAACAACTTAGTTGTTAGGGTTTTTGTGTTTCGGTTATTATGAATGGTAAAGGCCGTCGCTGGCAGTGCGGCAGCCTTTTTTTATCTTGCCGGGCAAACAAACCGGTATGCTGCAGACAACAATGCTGTTTCTTAGCCTGCTGATGATGATCGGCACGCCTGCGCCGATTCCATCGCCCGTGCGGCAAACAAACGCCGGCTTTCCCGAATCCTGGTTTGGCAAGTGGAAGGGAGATATGGTATGGTACCAGGGTAAACAGAAACAGCAAACCATTCCCATGCAACTGCTCATCAACAAAACCGATAGCGCCGATCAATATGCCTGGCACCTGGTTTATGGCGAAGGCAGCAAGGACAGCCGGCCCTATACTCTAAAACCATACGACAGGAAAAAAGGCCACTGGCTGGTCGACGAACACAACAGTATTGTACTTGATCTTTTTGAAATCGGCCCGCGGCTT
>JASGFZ010000102.1:0-10186 GCA_047605345.1 Flavihumibacter sp.
CAAAGGAAAACCTTAAACGGTGGACGACCCTGCTGATGGAAGAACGGCTCACCACGGCAGATTTTGAATGGCTGGTGCTCAGCCAGAAAGACCTTGCCCAGATGGTAGCCCTCAAACAGGCAGGGCTTTCGGTGATCCGCATCCAGCAATTCCGCGACAGCCTGCTCAACCTCGTGGTAGATACTATCTTTGGGCTGATCAAAATCTGAAAATGCCGATCATGCGATTATTTACCGTTTTAGCGGCGGGCTGCCTTTTTATAACGGCCTGCAATAACCGAAAAAAAGCCGACCTGCTGGTGCTGAACGCACGCATCTATACGGTCGACAGCAGCTTCAGCACCGCAGAAGCCATGGCCGTTAAAGACGGGAAAATACTGGCCACCGGTTCGGGCACATCCATTGAAGAACAATATGACGCACCTGAAAAGCTCGATGCCGGCGGCAAAGCCATCTTTCCCGGTTTCATCGACGCCCATGCGCATTTCTGCCAATACGGCCTCAGCCTGCAAACGGCCGATCTTACCGGCACCGAAAGCTGGCAGGCTATTCTCGATACGCTGGCCGCCTTTGCCAAAACGCACCCTGACGGGTGGCTGATCGGCCATGGCTGGGACCAGAACGACTGGGCCGAGAAGGCCTTCCCTGACAATACCGAACTCAGCCGGCTGTTTCCCGACCGACCCGTATTACTGTCGCGCGTTGACGGCCACGCCTCCATGGCCAATGAAAAAGCTTTATCGCTTGCCGGCCTGAAACCTGGCGTCACGCTCACAGGCGGAGAGGTAGTAGTGAAAAACGGAAAGCTCACCGGGCTGCTGGTTGACAATGCCGTTGACCTGGTGGCCGGTCATATTCCCGACCCCGGCGCCGACCTGGTCAGCGCTTCGTTGCAGCAGGCACAACAGAATTGCTTTGCCGTGGGACTCACCACGGTTGACGACTGCGGATTGATGCCGCCTGCCATGAAACCATCGACTCGCTTCAAAAGCCGGCTGTTGAAGATGCGTGTGTATGAACGCTGAGCGATGTGCCCTCCAACTATGAATGGGCTTTCCGCAAAGACAAATTGAAAACCGACAGGCTGAATGTGCGCAGCTTTAAAGTATTTGGCGACGGCGCGCTCGGCTCCCGCGGCGCCTGCCTGCTGGCCCCTTACAGCGACCGCCCGGGCCAATGCGGCTTCCTGCTTAGCCAGCCGGCGCATTTCGATTCGGTAGCGGCCCTGCTGGCAGAAAAGGATTTCCAGATGTGTACCCATGCGATCGGCGACAGCGGCAACCGCGTTATTTTACAAGCCTATGCGAAATACCTGAAAGGCGCCAACGACCGTCGCTGGCGCATCGAGCACGCGCAGGTGATTTCGCCCGATGATTTCGCGAAATTCGGCGCTTATAATATTGTGCCATCGGTGCAGCCCACCCATGCCACTTCCGACATGTACTGGGCGGCCGACCGGCTGGGTACCACCCGGGTAAAAGGCGCTTATGCCTACAAGCAGCTGCTGCAGCAAAACGGGTGGCTGCCACTGGGCACCGACTTCCCGGTGGAAGACATCTCGCCGTTCAAAACCTTTTATGCCGCAGTGGAGCGCAAAGACAGCAAAGGCTTTCCAAAGGGTGGATTCCAGCCCGAGAACGCATTGAGCCGGGAGGCAACGCTTCGCGGCATGACCAGCTGGGCGGCCAAAGCCAATTTCGAAGAAACGGAAAAAGGCAGCCTCGAACCCGGCAAATTCGCCGATTTTGTGCTGCTGGATACCGACCTGATGACGGCGCCCGCCGATAAGCTGCTGCAAACCAAGGTAATACGAACCTACCTCAACGGCGAGCCGGTGTTTGTACGCTAAAGGCGTTTTTGTAAATTTGCGCGATGAACGACAAGGCCAAAACGATCCGGATTGCCCTCCTGGATCTATACGAAGGCGTGGAAAACCAGGGTATGCGCTGTATTCGCGACATCCTGCGCCAGTACAGCCGGGAACATGCGGCAGATTTAACCTGGGACGAGTTTGATGTAAGGCAGCTGTGCCAGGTACCCGACCTGGATTATGACCTGTATATTTCGAGCGGGGGCCCGGGGAGTCCGCTGGAAAGCGAAGGCTCCGACTGGGAAAATGCCTATTTCGGCTGGCTGCAATCGGTAGAAGCTTATAATGCCGACCCCGCCCATACCCATAAGAAATACGTTTTCTTTATCTGTCATTCCTACCAGCTCGCCTGCCGCTATTTCAAAATCGCCAGGGTGGCCCCGCGGAAATCGACCGCTTTCGGCGTATTCCCCATTCATATGCTGCCGGCGGGCCAGCGCGAACCGGTATTCCATAACCTGCGCGATCCCTTTTATTCGGTCGACAGCCGTGATTTCCAGGTGATCGAGCCGAACCACGATATCATAAAACAGCTTGGCGCCAGGATACTCGCCATCGAGAAAGAGCGGCCCCATGTACCTTTTGAGCGTGCCGTGATGGCCATGCGTTTCAATCCCTATATGGTGGGTACGCAGTTCCATCCCGAGGCAGATGCCATCGGCATGAGCATGTACCTGCAGCGCGACGACAAAAAAGAAACCGTGATCAAAAACCACGGGGTCGAAAAATGGCGCAGCATGATCGAGCAGCTCGATGACCCCGACAAGATCAAATGGACCTATAAGCAGGTATTGCCGAATTTCATCAGCAGCTCGATGGCAGAACTGCGCTAGTTTTTTTGCTATCTTCCGGCAAATCAACAGCATGGTTCCCGAACTAAGAGCAGCTTTCAATACACAGTTCAGCGAAGAAGTGTACGAGGCCTTTCTGCGCGACCTCAACAGCCGGCACCCCGGCGCCATCGAATTTCGCGTGGCAGAAACACCGGTATTTGTAGACAAGGCTTTCACCGCAAAAATGCTGGATGCCTGCGATCATATCATCGATGTAATAAGCGACCCCGGGTTTATGGTGGCGACCGACCGCAGTATTCCGGCCGGTGAAAACGTGCCCGGCCAAAACCAAAAAGCGCAGATGATCGCTTTCGATTTCGGCGTTTGCATCAACGACAGCGGTGAGCTGGAGCCTCAGCTCATAGAAATGCAGGGCTTCCCCACCCTGTTCGGCTTCCAGGTGTACTACCCCGATGTACTGTACCGGCATTTCCAGGTACCTGCAAATTACAACCAGTACCTCGGCGGCTATAACCGCGACACCTATATTGCCGACCTGCGTTCACTGATACTGGGCGGCCATGCACCCGAAGAAGTGATCCTGCTCGAGATCAAACCCCACGAGCAGAAAACACGCATCGATTTTTACTGCACGCAGGATTATACCGGCATCCCACTGGTATGCATAACCGAATTGATACAGGAAGGTAAAAAGCTCTTTTACCTGCGCAACGGGGTGAAAACACCTGTAAAGCGCATATACAACCGCGTTATATTCGACGACCTTCATGCGCAGCGCGAAAACCTGGGCTCGTTTGTCGACATCACGCAAGACCTGGATGTGGAATGGATGCCACACCCCAACTGGTTTTACCGTATCAGCAAGTTCACGCTGCCCCTGATCAGGCATCCGTATGTGCCGCCCACTTTTTACCTGAGCGAGCTGAAGCAGATACCCGCCGACCTCGAAAACTACGTGCTGATACCGCTGTTTTCTTTCGCGGGCCAGGGAGTGGTGATCGATGTACAACCTGCCGATCTCGAAAACATCAAAGACCCGGCAAACTGGATACTGCAGAAAAAAGTGACCTATGCTGATGTGATCCCCACGCCCGACATCCCGGCCAAGGCCGAAATCAGGCTGATGTATTTATGGAAAGACGAGTGGGACCGTCCGCGGCCCGCCATCAACCTCTCCCGCCTCAGCAAAGGCAAGATGATCGGGGTGCGGTACAACAAAGACAAGGCCTGGGTAGGCGGCAGTGTGTGCCTTTTTGAACATTGATGATACCACCCGTCGGGATATCCCGTCGGGAATTCCCGACGGGTGGGGGAAAACAGGAGACTATGTTACACCTTAACGATATCGAAACACGTGAATTCCGGCCGGGGCTGTTCGGCAAAATGCTGCACGGCGAAAAATCGACCCTCGGTTTCTGGGAAATCAAAAAAGGGGCCGAGCTCCCCGAGCACCAGCACGAAAACGAGCAGATCACCTATATCATGGAAGGCGAGCTGCAAATGACCATCGGCGGTATCACCACCGTTTTTAAAGCCGGCAACGTGCAGGTGATCCCTTCAAACGTTCCCCATAGCGCGGTAGCACTGACCGATTGCAGGGTGGTCGACAGCTGGTCGCCCGTGCGGGAAGCGTATAAATGAGCCGGTATCAATCCTCTTCCGGCCTGTTGAGCATTGCACCCAGCACGGCATAGGCATTGTTCAGCACCAGGTTTTTGCCACGCAGCTCCTCCGATTCGTTCCGCACCGCCAGCTGACCGTTGTTTACCGTATCCACCTGCACCTCCACCAGGTGAAAACGGCTGCTATCAAGCTGCTCAAACAGGTATTGTTTGCCTGCCGTACGCACAATGGCCGAAGAAGGCACGGTAAGCGCCTTCTTTTTGTCGAGGAATATCCGGGCATTCAGGAACATACCGGGCATCAGGGTCTTCGGTTTGGTTTCGAAATGACAATGTACGGTACCGCTGCGGTCGTCGCCCACATTACGGCTGAAAATGATAACCTCTCCTTCATAGGTTTTACCCGGTGCATCCACGAATTCCATTTCCACCTTCTGCCCTACCCTGATCTTGTTAATGTCCTTTTCGAAAACGGTCAGCGCACCGTGCATATCGTCGGGATTGATCAGCTCAAACAACACATCGGTCGGGTTCACGTATTTGCCGATATTCACATTCACCTTTGACACGTAGCCGTTGATCGGGGAACGGAGCACCACCGACCTCGACAGGTTACCGGTGGTCAGCGATGGCGCATAGATACCGATCAGCCGCAGCTTTTCTTCATAACCCCGCAGGATCGCTTCCTGCGAACGCAGTTCGGTAGCGGCCTGCTGGTACACTTTGTCTGCATTCACCTTGTGTTCATTCAGCATTTTCTGGCGGGCATAGTCTTTCTGCAGGTAATCCAGCTTCGATTTGGTGACCAGGTAATCCTGTTGCAACTGCACGAGCGACTGGTCTTCGATCACACCGATCACTTCGCCTTTGTAGATGTGCATGCCCGGTAATAATTTCGTTGAGCGCAGGTAGCCGCCCATGGGAAAGCTCACTGAAACAATATTCTGCGGCGGCACATCTACCATACCGTTCACCACCAGCTCGGTACTTACCAGGGTATCTTTTACAACACCGGTCACAATCCCCGCATTCGCTATTTGCGCAGCCGTCAGGGCCACTTCGTTTGCAACGGCAGGTGCGGGTGTTTTTGCTGTTGTTGCAGCGGGCTTTTTATCAGCACAGGCAGCCAGTAACAGCAGCGGTATCCAATAATATTTTCGCATAGAAATTTATTTCGCGTTGAGGTATTCAATATCGACCAGCACGTTATTGATGGCCGTGATTGCATCGATGTATTGCAAACGGATACCGACCGACTGGTTCATCAGCTGTATCCATTGCAGGTAATCGATTTCGCCTTCTGTAAAAGCCAGCATGGCCTGGCGGTTCATGTGGCGGGCCAGGGCCAGGCCGGTTTGGTTATAATAATCCAGTTGCTGCCGGTAGCGGTTATAAGCCGCCTGCAACTTTTCAGCGTCGGCGCTGAGCCGGGTTTCCACTTCTTTCGCCTGCATGCCGGCTGCATCGGCCAGCACCGACGCGGCCCTGACACGGGTTTTGGTGGCGCGCATGAAAATCGGAAGGCCCACCGTCAGGTTGAAAAGATGAAAGCGATCGCCCGCGCCATAATAGGTTTGGCTGATACCGTCTTTCGATGCATAGCCAATGATCGACTGGTTGCCATACCCGACCGATAGTTCCGGCGCCAGCTTTGCCTTTTCCACCCCACCCTGGGCCAGGGCGAGCGCTGCCTGCTGTTGCTGGTACAACAACTGCGGATGACTGGCCGGATTGGCCTGCACCGATCCGCTGGCCAAAACGGGATCATGGTAAGCCGGCCTTACCGGCACCGGCTGCTGCGTGAGCTGCTGCAATTGCTTTTGCACAATGGCCCGGTCGGCCCCGATAGCCGCTTTCTGCAAGGCCAGTTGCTGCACCTGCGCTTCGGCCGATACTTTTTCCAGCTCATTCGATTCACCCGCCTGCAAACGCAAAGAAGCCGCTTCCAGGAAACGGGTATAAATGGAATCGAGCTCTACGATCAGTTTCTCTCTTTCCTCCAGTTCCACCAGCTGGCAAAAAGCCGTGCGTACCTGACGGAATAATTCGGCCTGTTTCCAGCCCGCCTGCAGCAATTTATTCTTAGCCTCGGCCTGCAGCAGGTTGCGCTGCTGCCGGTACACCACCGGCAGGTTGACCGACTGGTTCACAAAAAAACGTGTATCGGCTTTGAAGCTGTTGATATGGCCATACTCCGCTCCTGCCTGCGTAATTCCGAAATCAGCCGGCGCCGCCGACAGCTGCTGCCAGTAATCGGCTTCGCGCCGCGTTGACAGCAATGACAGGTTATGCTGTGCAGCCCGGTTCAACAGCGTATCGAGTGGCACCCGCTGTGGGGCAGCCCCGCCGGTTTGCGCCTGCGCAAACAACAGTGCTGCGAACAGCAGCACCAGGGTTGCCAGCGCTTTCTTCGGGATCTTGTTTCGCTGTTGCGCCACCCACAGGTATAAGGCCGGCAATACCAGCAGGGTCAACAAGGTAGCGGTCATCAATCCGCCAATCACCACGGTTGCCAGCGGCCGCTGCACTTCGGCGCCGGCGCCCTGGCTCAGGGCCATCGGCAGGAACCCCAGCGATGCCACGGCCGCGGTCATCAGCACCGGCCGTAAGCGGGTACTGGTACCCGTTAGTACCACTTCTTTAGTGTTTGTCATACCTTCTTTTTCCAGTTTTTTAAATGCAGCTATCAGTACAATACCGTTCAATACCGCTACGCCGAAGAGCGCGATAAACCCCACGCCGGCGGAGATACTGAAAGGCAACCCTCTGGTGGTAAGCGCCAGTACACCGCCAATGGCAGAGAGCGGGATGGCTGAAAAAATCAGCAGGGCGTCAGCCAGCGAATTGAACGACAGATAGAGCAGCAACAGGATCAGCAGCAGTGCCACAGGAACGGCAACCGACAAACGGCCCTTTGCTTCTTCCAGGTTCTTGAATTGTCCGCCGTAATCGATCGAATAACCCACCGGCAACTTCAGTTGCTGCCCGATCTTCCTCTGCAGGTCGTGCACCACCGATTGCACATCGCGGCCGCGCACATTGAAACCGACAATGATACGGCGGCGCGCATTTTCACGCTGTATCTGGCTAGGGCCCTCTTTCACCTGTATATCGGCCACCTGGTACAGGGGGATCTGTAACCCGTCGGGCGTGGGCACCTGCAATTGGCGGATGTCTTCCACCTGCTGCCGGCCTTCCTGTGCGAGGCGCACCACCAGGTCGTACCGGCGTTCATTTTCATACACCAACCCGGCCGATTCGCCGGCAAAGGCCGCCCGAACCAGCTTGTTAATACCGGTAATGCTTAACCGAAAACGCGCCAGTGCGTCGCGATTGTATTTGATCACGATCTGCGGCAAACCGGTAACCGCTTCCACAAACAGGTCGGCCGTACCCGGCACCGTAGCCGCCATACCGCCCAATTGCTGTGCCATGCGCGCCAGGGTATCGAGGTTATCGCCGTAAATCTTGCACACCACATCCTGCCTTGCCCCTGAAATAAGCTCATTGAAACGCATCTGTACCGGGAACTGGAAACCCGCCGTTATACCGGGTATAGCCGACAGGGTCTTGCTCATGGTATCTGCCAGTGCATCAAACGAGTGGGCCGATACCCATTCCGATTTGTCTTTCAGCTGGATCATGATATCGCTCACTTCAATGGGCATGGGATCGGTGGGTATTTCGGCGGCGCCGATGCGCAGCACCACCTTCTCTACTTCCGGAAAGGTTTGCTCCAGCATGGCAGCGCATTTTTGTCCCGTTTCTACGGATGCCGTCAGAGAACTGCCCGTCAGCAGGCGCAGGTCAACCGCAAAATCACCTTCTTCCAGCTCGGGAATAAATTCACCACCCAAACGCGAAAGCAATACCAGGCTGAGCGCGAACAGCAGCAATGCGATGCCTGCTACCCATTTGGGAAAGCCGATCACCTGCTCCAGCAATGGCTGGAAACCCCGCCTGGTCTTTTCCATAAAGCGATCCGACCAGTTATGCCCCTTGGGTATGGTTCGGTTCAGGCCGAGAGCGGTTATCATCGGCACATAAGTCAGTGATAACAGGAAAGCGCCTACCAGGGCCAGCGACACCGTTTGGGCCATGGGCCGGAACATCTTGCCTTCAATGCCGGTAAGCGACAAAATGGGCATATACACGATCAGGATAATGATCTGCCCGAATACGGCTGCATTCATCATCTGCGCGCTGGCGCTGCCCACTTCTTTATCGGCCGTAGCCCGGTCAACCACCATGCCGGCGGGGAAATGCCGGCTGTGGTAAAGCCTTGCCAATACCGCTTCTACGATGATCACTGCGCCATCGACGATCAGTCCGAAATCAAGCGCGCCCAGACTCATCAGGTTGCCCGACAAGCCGAATAAATTCATCATCGATACCGCAAAAAGCATCGACAGGGGAATGACCGACGCCACGATCAGCCCCGCGCGGAGGTTACCCAGAAACAGCAGCAATACCACAATAACGATGGCCGCCCCCTCCAGCAAATTCTTTTTCACGGTACCAATGGAACGGTTCACCATTTTAGTGCGATCGTAAAAAGTATCGACCTCCACCCCTTCGGGAAGGGTCTTTTTGATCAGCTCCATGCGCGCCTTTACATCGTTTACCACCTGCGAGGCGTTGGCGCCCTTGAGCATCAGCACCACGGCGCCGGCCACTTCGCCGCGCGAACCGTCTACCATGGCGCCGTATCTAACGGCATGGCCTAACCGAACATCAGCCACGTCGCGAATGCGCACGGGGATACCGTCGGCCGTGTATTTCACCACGATGGAGCCGATTTCGTCAAGCCCCGTTACCAGCCCCTCGGTACGTATGAAAAGTGCGCTGGCATTTCTTTCGATATAAGCGCCGCCCGAATTCTGGTTGTTGTTCTCCAGCGCCATGAATATTTCGGTCACCGTGGTATTCATGCTCTTCAGCCGGTTGGATAACACCGCCACTTCGTATTGCTTTTGCTGACCGCCAAAGCTGCTTACATCGGCCACGCCGGCGGTTCCCAGCAGTTGGCGGCGAATGATCCAGTCTTGTATGGAGCGAAGGTCGGCAAGGCTGTACTTGTCTTCATATCCTTTCCGGGCACGGATGACGTATTGATATATTTCCCCGAGGCCGGTGGTAGAGGGGGCCATCTCGGGCAAACCAGCCCCATCGGGTATCTGTTCACGGATACCCGGCAGGCGTTCGGCCACCTGCTGCCGGGCCCAATACACATCGGTATCGTCGTCGAATACGATGGTTACCACCGACAAGCCGAAGCGGGAAATCGACCGCATTTCTTTAATGCCGGGAATATTGGCCATGCTTTGTTCAACCGTAAAAGAGATGAGCCGTTCCACCTCGGGGGCGGCCAGCGTGGGTGATACGGTAATTACCTGTACCTGGTTACTGGTAATATCGGGCAGGGCGTCGATGGGCAGGCGTTGTAAAGCGTACAAGCCCCATCCGGTTAATGCCAATATAAAAATGCCGATGATCAGCTTGTTCCTGATGGAAAAGCCAATGATCCTGTTCAACATAGAAATTGATTAGGTGATCAAGAAGGTCTGCATACAAAAAGGTCAGACCGTCTTGGGCGGCTGGAAGATGGAATGTACGTGGTGGTTGGTTTGAAAGCAGTCGGGTGTGATATTGTATTCCCGGGCGATGGTTGCTTCGGGTACCCGCAGTTCCAGCGAGGCGGGTTCTTCCATACATACCTGTGCGCTGGCGGTGAGGCAATCCTTACCATTGAAAGGCAGTTGCTGGTCGCGCTGGTCGTCATTGTCCATAATCGTATGCTTATGGTAATGCTCTTTGAGGAAAAATAAAAAGCCGATGTTCGGGTTTTGTTCGCGGTGTTCGATAAAATGATTAACCAGCACCGGTAATTTCAGCACCTGG
>JASGFZ010000103.1:0-10180 GCA_047605345.1 Flavihumibacter sp.
CTTTTGCCGCCAAGATCACCAGTGAAGAGCAGTTGAAAAAAACAGCGCTGGCGAATAAGCAGTATTATAAAAACCTGCGACCACCGGCAAGAGACAGCTACGGCGGGCTGCCGGGCAGCAGGCAGCAACTGGGTTTGCAGGCAACCGGTTTCTTTCATGTACAGCGGTTGGCGAACGGCCGTTTCGTATTGGTCGACCCGGCAGGGAATGCCTATTTCAGCCTGGGGGTGAACGGTGTGGGTTATCCCGGAGATACTTATACACATATAAGAGGTAGAGAAGACAGGTATGAGTGGTTGCCCGGTTTTAGTGCAAACGAATACCGCCAGGCCTATTTAGAGGATAACGGCGAAAACTTTTCGTTTTATGTGGCCAACAGGATCAGGACCAACCCCGCGTTTACGCTCGATTCTTTTTACAACGAATCGGTGTACCGGCTAAGGCAATGGGGCTTTACCGGCGAGGGCGGATTTTCTGATTCTCCCGACAAAACAGCCCTTGATTTTCCGCAGGTGCGCTTTGCCGGTTTGCCGGAAGAATACCGGATTTCAGGCTCTTCTCTTTTCGATATTTATGCAGCGGATGCACCTGCCGCTATCTATAACGCGTTCAGCCGGCAACCCATTGCGGCCAATGCCGCTAACAAGCTGATCATCGGTTATTTCTTCGGTAACGAGATAGACTATCACCAGTTTAAGCACATCATCCCCGCCAAAAAAGCGAGTGAAGCAGCAACCAAAAAGGCATTGGTTGATTTTCTGAAAGACCGCTATAAAAACATACAGGCCTTCAATCAAAACTGGAAAACAAACTATAATGGTTTTGATGACCTGTATGAATCGGCGATAGGTGTAACCACAGAAAACGCTACAGCCGACATGATGTTATTCCTTGAAATGTACCTCGACAGATTCTATACAACGGTTATCGGCACGTTCCGGAAGTTTGATAAAAACCACCTGGTGCTGGGCGACCGTTATTTCACCGCGGTGATGAACGATCCCCGGCTGCGACAGGTAATGTGCAGGGTAGCTGCCCGGCACCTGGATGTGATCAGCTACAATTATTATACCTACAACATCGATCGGGAGCGCCTGAACGAAATGCACCGTCTTTCGGGCAAACCGATCATGATCACAGAGTTTCATTATGGCGACCCTACGCAGGGGCAAACGAGCTCCATACAAATGATGGACAACGAAGAACAAAAAGGATTGGCGTACCGGAATTATGTAGAGAACCTGGCGGCTACGGGGTTTGTAGTGGGTGCGCATTGGTTCGAATACCTTGACCAGGCCGTTACCGGGCGCTGGTTCCAGGGGTATAACGGAGAAGGTTTCGGTATCGGCTTGCTGAATGTAACCGACCAGCCCTACAAACAATTCCTGGCATCGGTAATGAAAACCAACTATGCGATTTACGACCTCGCGTTGGGAAATAAAAAGCCTTTTACATACGATTTTGGTCCGGGGAAATCAGGAAGGACCACCACCAACAGCCTCACGATTTTCAGAACGGAAAAACCCATTGAGGTCGACGGCCGGCTAGATGCCTACTGGCCAAAAGGGGAGGCGATTGTGTTGTCGGAAAAAGACCGTGTTATGGGCATACAACAGGAAGGAACAGCCGCTGTTATCAACCTGGCGTACGACGACCAGTTCCTGTATGTATGGGCGCAGGTAAAAGATCCCGACCCGGCACGCAATGCGTTTGAAGGAGAAGATGTCTGGAACGGCGATGCGATAGAATTGTTTATAGGTCCTGACCGTGCCGATGAAGGTGGCGCCTTGCAGGTGAACGACCGGCAGGTGGTGCTTGCCGCCGGCCAAGACGAAAAACCACGCTACCACTGGTATAATAGTGTTATAGCGCAGCCTGCCATGCAGATGGTGGTAAAGAAGGATGCAGATAACAAAGGCTATGTGATTGAGGCAGCGCTGCCGCTGAAAGACCTGCATATAGAAGACGTTTTCAAGGCGAAAAAGATCCGGTTCGATATAGGGGTTAACAATGGCGATGAACGGCAGCGCAATGCGCAGTTTATGTGGAACGGGGTAGAAACCAATTCACAGCGCCGTGATAAATGGGGCATACTTGTGTTTAACTAAAGCGGTAAGGCATGTTTATGAAAAGGTTTCTGTTGGTTGTTTTTGTACTGCTGCAGGTGCGGGCGTTTACCCAGGTAGGGGCGGATACAACCGAAGAACCGCCTGCTTTCTGGAAAGATGAGTCCCGGAACGAATGGCGCCGCGAACCCATGCACAGCAGCTTTTTTGTTTATGAGAACAAAGCAATGGCAGCAGCGGGTATTCCGGCTGCATCGGAAAATTACCAGTCGCTCAATGGCGGCTGGAAGTTCAACTGGGTACCCCGGCCAGCCGACCGCCCCCGGGGTTTCTGGAAAAAAGAATTCAATGATGCCGGCTGGCGTGCTTTTCCCGTACCCGCCACCTGGGAAGTAAACGGCTATGGTACCCCCATCTACAGCAATGTGCGGTATGATTTCGACTACCTGATGCCTGGTGGTAAACCCGCCCCGCCGCAGGTGCCCGATCAGTACAATCCTGTTGGTTCCTATCGCCGCGAAATAACGGTAGATCAGCGCTGGAGCGGGAAAGAAATTTATATTCATTTTGGCGCGGTGAGGTCGGCATTGTATGTGTGGGTGAACGGGCAGTGGGTGGGCTACAGTGAAGACAGCAAGTTGCCTGCCGAGTTTAATATCACGCAATATGTGCGGCCGGGAGAAAAGAGTGTGATCGCCTTCCAGGTATATCGCTGGAGCGATGGCAGCTATATGGAAGACCAGGATATGTGGCGGCTGGCCGGCGTGAACCGCGATGTATTCCTTTATGCACGTGATAAGGCAATGCCCATCCGCGATGTGGAGATCATACCCGACCTGGTAAACCATTACAAAGACGGCAGGCTGAAGGTTACCCTCGCCCTGTTCGATACCACCGGCGCTGTTTCGCAAAATACTGAAGCTGTATTGGAGTTGCAGGATCCCGCGGGTAAGCGGGTTGCACAAAAAACAATTTCGCTCAAAGGCGCTGCACGATCCCGGCAGGTGGACATCGCCGTTAAGGAACCGCTCACCTGGTCGGCCGAAACACCTGCTTTATATACCCTGTTCATCACCGTTAGCGGGCAGGAAAAACCGGTAGCCGTCATCTCCCAAAAGACCGGCTTCCGGAAAGTGGAAATAAAGAACGGGGCGCTGTGCATCAATGGAAAAGCGGTTCTGATCAAGGGCGTGAACCGGCATGAGATGGATCCTGTAACGGCGCAATATGTGCCGCCTGGACAAATGGAAACAGATATCCGGATCATGAAAGAAAACAATATCAATGCCGTGCGAACATCGCACTATCCCAACGACCCCTATTGGTACGAACTATGCGACCGGTATGGATTGTATGTGATGGATGAGGCCAACCTGGAAACACATGAAATGGCCCTCAGCGATCATTCACTTGCGAAAGACCCCGCCTGGTTAACGCAACACCTGCAACGGGTTTCGCGGATGGTAGAGCGGGATAAGAACCATATCAGTGTCATTTCCTGGTCGCTCGGCAATGAGGCGGGCATGGGAGAGAACTTTGCAAAATGTTATGAATGGGTGAAGCAGCGCGACCCTTCCCGCCCGGTACAATACGAGCCGGCCATCGGTACGGCTTCCACGGATATCGACGGCCCCATGTATCTTTCTCCGGCTGAAATGGTAAAACGCCTGGAAGAATATCCCGGCAATAACAAACCTTTTCTTTTGCTGGAATATGCGCATGCGATGGGTAATTCGCAGGGCGGGTTTAAAGATTACTGGGACACGATCCGGAGATACTATCCCAGGTTGCAGGGCGGGTATTCCTGGGATTTTGCAGACCAGGCATTTCGGAAAACAACCGACAGGGGCGATACCATATGGACCTATGGCGGTGACTATGGGGTGGAGATTCCGGGCGATGGAAATTTCAGTTGCAACGGGCTCGTGGCTGCCGACCGCAGCCTACACCCGCATATGGCCGAAGTAAAACAGCTGTACCAGTCCATTCACACAACAGCCGTTGACCTGCCTGCCGGAAAGATCCGGGTGTACAATGAAAATTTTTTCAACAACCTCGATAATGTCAGCCTGCAATGGGAGCTTATGGCCGATGGAGAAATAATTGAAAGCGGCTCAACCGCTTTGCCCGGTATTAAGCCGCAGGAAAAGAAAGAGATCAGTCTGCCGTACAGTTTACCGAAAACAGGATACAGGGAACTGTTCCTGAATCTGTATTATAAAACAAAAACAGCCGAAGGCATGGTGCCGGCCGGCCACCAAGTGGCAAAGAACCAGTTGGCGGTATTGCTGCAGCCGTTGCCTGCACTGGCGCTGGCTGATAAGGGTGCCGTACAACTTAGAGAGGAGAAGGAAAATATTGTCGTCAGCGGCGCATCGTTCCATATCAGCTTCAGCAGGTACGACGGGTTGCTGCACGCCTATGAGGTGAATGGCAAGGCATTGATCAAAGATGGTTTCAGCCTCAGGCCTAATTTCTGGCGGCCACCCACTGATAATGATTATGGCGCAGACTTTCCGCGGTTGCTATTGAACTGGAAACGGGCCGGCCAGGGTTACTATTTGTTGCAATACACCCTTGATACATCCAGGCCGGAAATAGCTGTGTTGTCGATGCAGTATGTGTTGCCCGATGTGTATGCAAAACTTTTCATCGATTACAGGATCAACGGCGCCGGCGAGGTCATCGTTACACAAAAAATCCAGGTAGATCCATCAAAGGAAATGCCGATGCTTCCCAAATTTGGCATGCAGCTGACCATGCCAAAAGCATTCAGTGAAATGGCCTGGTATGGGCGCGGGCCCGGCGAAAGCTACTGGGACCGGAAAACCGCTGCATTTATCGGGCTGTACGGCGGTGCTGTCAAAGACCAGTTTCATCCCTATGTACGCCCGCAGGAAACAGGAAACAAATCGGATACACGCTGGATGAAGATCACCGATGCGCAGGGCGCCGGGTTGATGATCGTGTCGGATACCTTACTGAATTTCACTGCCCGCGCTTTCATGGACAACGACCTGGACGACGGTTTGCAAAAGCAGCAACGCCATGCAGGTGAATTGAAAGAAAGGGATATGACAGTGCTTGGCATCGACTTGCAGCAAATGGGTGTGGGTTGTATCACATCCTGGGGCGCCTGGCCAATGGAGCCCTACCGGCTTCCCTATGCGAACTATGAATACCGGTTTAAAATGATACCGTTAAGCCGGTAATACCAGCTCGTCATTCCGCTCGTTTTTGAAGACGAAGCTATCTCCGCCGCTCAATTTCATCAACACCGGCGAAAATGCGCGCAGGCTTTGCAGCACCTCGTACAGCGGCGATGGTTCATGGAGGTTATTGATGAGACCGCTGCTGCCTGTTGTGGTGAAAAAACTTACCTGCGCCGCACCGTGCAGTGCGTAGAGGCAGCGCAGGAACCAACCGGCGCCGAATGCCGTGTGCAGGCGATCGTCGGTATGGTCCACCGGCGCATGCGGGTTGTCGGCGGCATCATGGTTTTTACGTTTTTTCAGCGTAACCGGCGACACATACACCGGCTTACCCGTAAACGACCGGATGGTTTCCATCATATACGGAATGCTGCCGATATTGTCCAGCAGGGTAGGCGTATCGGTAACATGCACCTGCGGATTGATGCTGAAGATGACGAAATCGAAGAGCTCGTTCTCCGGCCGGTGGCGGTTCAGCTCGGCGAAATACGCATCCGTTCCGTAACCGGTTTTTACCTGCGGCCATTGTTGTTTGCTGAAAGGATAAAAATACTGTTGCAGGAAAGCGGGTGTTGCTTTGTGTTTTTTATGCAGCGGCAGCAGGCTTTTTACGAGCGACTGACGGTGATGAATAAATGCTGCAAATGCTGTTGCCTCTGTTAGGTAGTTATCGGAGAAAAACAGGATCAGCTCAATACAGGTGGACAGGCTTTCTGCATTCGCCAGGTGAATGTTCAATGTTTTTTTCCAGTCGGTTTCGAAGTCGACTTCCGCCCGGTATTGCCGTAATGGCAAACAGTTAAGCAAATCCGTTTCTGCTGCTGTTAACAACGCTGTTCCTGTTGCGGCGGCGAGCCCGATGGCAGGTACCGGTACATAGCCTTCGGTGCTGCGTTTGTGTTTTATGGCAGGCTGCGCGCCCGTTTGTTTTGAAAACCGAAGGGCCCATCGCTGCTGCATGGTATCTCCTTTTTCAACCGTGAACGGGAAGGGCAGGTGCAGGGGCCGGCTGTAGATCTTATAGGAATTGTCCATCCAGTTGCGCTGGTCTTCCGCTTCAAAAATATCTCCTTCAAATTGCAGGTGAACGGCATGACCGCATGCCGTTTTCCAGTGTATGCCACGTATAGACGAAAAGGGTTGGTGCGGACTGATAGTAGCAGGAAATTCAGTTGGTGTTTCGTTGCCGTCGTTGCCGGTAACGGTAACCGGCAGTGAGCAGCACTCATCTGCCGGGAGGTGAATGCAGATGCCAATGCGGTTGCTGTTGAACCGTTGGTTCGAAACGCCTTTCATTTCAAAAGAGATCGAATCGTCGGATCTGCCTTCTATGGTGTAGGTGGCTTCGAAAATACTTTCGTGTTGTCCGAACCGCACCACGCAGCTGACTGTAAAACCATCCCCGTGTTGTTGAATGGCTTCCTGTACAACCTGGCAGGGAATGGTTCCCCAGCTTTCATCCCTTACTGCCCCGTAAACAACGGCAACCAGTTGTTCCCCGCCCGCCCGTATCTCACGAAGATGTCCGTTTTCGTATAAGCAGGAGAGATGCGGTGTATGCAGGTGCATCATTGTTTGATGAATTGGTCAACGTTGCTGCGGTCGATTTCGATTGATCCGGTGATTACGGTGGCGGGTATCGGAACAATACCGGCCACGGCGTCATTGGCGGAAAGCGGCATCGTTTTATGCCGCATATCAAAGAGGAACTGTGCACCATACCAGGTAAACAGCTCGCGTTTTTGACCCACCAGGTAATCGATCACGCCTTCTTTTACCAGGGCCAGGTGCTCGGGCTCGGCATCGACCGTGGTCAGCTTTATGCGGCCGGCTTTTCCGGCTTCTTTGACCGAGAGGGCCATGCCCGGTCCCGAGTTGGAATCGAAGCCTGCCAGCCCGGCGATATCGGGATTGGCTGTGATCAGGTTGGCAGCGATCTTTGCCGCCACTTCCACGTTTGCTTTGTCGTCGTACTTGCCCAGGAATTGCATGCCCGGGTATTTTTTCAGCGCATCCTGGAAGCCCCCGAAACCGGCTTCCATATTCTCCATACCTAAAATACCCATGCACGCCACTTTCCCTTTGCCGCCGGTAAGCTGCGCCATACGTTCTCCCTGCAGCCGCCCCATTTCATACCAGTCGCTGCCGATAAAACAATGCCTGCCCGAGCGGGGGATATCTGAATCGTACACGACGGTGGGAATGCCCGCTTCAATGGCTTTTTTAATGGCCTGGGCAATGCCGGGGTCGGTGCCGTTCACCAGCAGCCCGGCGGGTTTGCCGGGTATCACCTGCTCGATGGTCGCGATCTGCGCCGGCACATCCCAATCTGACGGACCGAGTATGGCCGTGCGCACCCCCATCTTTTTCCCCCAGTCCAAAAAGGCTTTCTGGTCGTGGCTTACATACAGCGGCAGGTTGACGGCGGTGGTGACCATCACGTATTCTTCGTTGGGAGAAACGGATGCTGCGGTAATGAACTGAGCCGGTCCGCCTGCTTTATTGCCGGTGGCGGCGCCGGGCCGCGGGGGCATTTCGCAGGAAAACAAAAACAATACCCACCACCAAACAAGGGCTCTTTGCATGTGCTGTTATTTTTCCAGTTTCTTTAAAATGAGCTGGTCGATACCCACCGCGATGATCAGGATAGCGCCCAGTATCACTTCCTGCCAGTAACCCGACACGCGGCCGAGAATGAGCATGTTGTTGATGATTGCCATGAACAGTGCACCCAGGAAGCGCCGCTTATTTTGCCAAAGCCTCCCGAGAGGCTGGCGCCGCCCAGTATCACTGCCGTGATCACCCGCATTTCCATGCCCCGGCCCGAGGTGGAGATGGCTGCATCGAGCCGGGCCGATAAAAGAATGCCGGCAACACCTGCCAGCGCTGCCGAAAGTACGAATGCCCATACTTTCATGCTGCCGACATTGATGCCCGATAAGCGCGCCGCCTTTTCATTGCTGCCGATAAAATAATAGCGGCGAAAAAACGAGCTGTTCTTTACGAGGAAGCCGAACAGCAGTACCACGGCGAGCATATACCAAACGGGCGCCTGCAGTCCCAGTAATTTCGATTGCCCGATAACGATATAGCCGTAAGGAAAATGCTGGATGCCGGCACCGCTCAGCATCAGCGCGATGCCGCGCACAATGCCCATCATGGCCAGGGTTTGTATCATCGGGTTGATGCCGATACGCGCAATCAGCCATCCGTTTATCCATCCGATCAGCACCGATCCGGCCAGCGCAGCCAGTATGGCCGGTACAAAATGTACTTCGTGGTAGTGCATCAGGTAGGCGGCCAGTCCGCCTGAAAAAGCCACCACCGAGCCCACTGAAAGATCGAACATGCCTGCTATCATCAGCACCATCATGCCTACGGCCACGATGGTATCGATCGAGAGATTGAGCAGGAGCTGCGAGAAATTATCGACGGTGGCAAACCTCCCGGGAAATACAACCGCCATGACCACGTACAGCAAAACAATGCTGGCGCCCAGCGAAAATACACGGTCTGTTAGCCTGTCTGTCAGTTTCTTCATATAGCATCATTATCATCAGGCAACTCCCGAAACAAGGGCCGCCAGCTTTTCTTCGGTGGCTTCCTGTTTAGACAATATACCCGCTATCTTACCCTGGTATAAGGCAACGATGCGGTCGGCCAGCAGCAATAATTCGGGCAGCTCGCTGGAGATCATCAGGATGCCTTTTTTTTCTTTGGTCAGTGATTTTAATATCGCATAAATATCAGCCTTGGCGCCTACATCCACGCCGTGGGTGGGCTCGTTGACAATGAGCAGTTCGGGCGACAGGCTGAGCCATTTGGCCAGCATCACTTTTTGCTGGTTGCCGCCGCTGAGGTTTTTTACTGTTGCAGCGGTACTGCCTGCTTTAATGCCCAGCCGGTCGATAAAGCTGCCGGCCAGCTTTTTGCCGGCGCGGGTATCGTACACCCTTTTGTTGAGGTGAACGGAGGCGATGTTTTCGGCGATGGTGTTTTCGAGAAAGAGTCCCTCTGTTTGCGGTCGTCGGGCAGGTAGGCGACCTGGCGTTGTACGGCATCGCCGGGATAAGCAGGCCTGTAATCGCTTCCTTCGATCTGTACCCGGCCTGTATCAAAAGCGGCATCGCCGAAAAGCGCCCGGGCAAGCGCTGTGCGGCCCGAACCTGTCAGGCCGGCAAAACCTACAATTTCTCCTTTGTGTATAGTAAAGGAAATGTTCTCAAAACCTTTGCCGGTCAGCTGCTGCACGTTAAGGAGCACTTCTTCCGTGCAGTGCGACGGGTATAAAGCGGGTGCGAGCTCCCTGCCCACCATCATCTTTACGATAGTGCTTACCGGGGTGCCGGCATTTACGGTTCCCTGGAACTGCCCGTCTTTCAGCACCGTTACCCGGTCGGCAATTTCCCGGATCTCGGCCATGCGGTGCGAGATATAAATGACCGCTACCTTGTTCTGCTTCAGGTTGCGGATAACAGAGAACAGCACGGCTGTTTCTTCATGCGTGATTGAAGCCGTGGGCTCATCCAAAATAAGCACGGCGGGCTCCCGTGCCAGCGCTTTGGCTATTTCCACCATGCCCTTCTGCGCCGCTGATAATTTACTCACGGGTGTGCGGGGCGATACGCCGTCGATCTGCAGCTTATCCAGCAAGTCCTTTGTTTTTTTGTAGAGGCGCCGGTGGTCTATCAGTCCGAATTTTTTCGGCTGCTGCACGGGAAAAATATTTTCGGCAACCGACAGGGCATCTGCCAGGCTTCTCTCCTGGTACATGATGCTGATGCCCAGCGATTGCGCGTGCAGCACGTTGTTGATCGTGGTCTCCTTTCCATCGAAAAAAATATTCCCGGTATCGGGCTGCAGGTTACCGGCGATGATATTCATCAGGGTGCTTTTCCCCGC
>JASGFZ010000104.1:0-10053 GCA_047605345.1 Flavihumibacter sp.
GGGCGATAAAGGCGAATCCTTATCGGAAGCAGCCAGTTCGCGGGCGTTGAGGTTCTTCAAAAACCGCGATTCGATCCGCGCATAGAAATGCTGCAACTTCTTGGAGAAAATAAACATCACCACCGTAAAAATCACCAGGCCTGCCACCAGGGCCACAGAGCTGGAATACAGCCGGTCGAGCAGCAGCCCGAATATCAGCACCGCCAGAATATTACGGCTTACCTCGATGATCAGCAGCGGTCCGCGGTTGTATTTACGGTCCAGCCACAGATCGGTAAAGGCCGACGACTGCGGCTTGCGTACCATCATCGCCCAAAAGAAAGGGCTGGCAAACCCAATGGTGATCAGCATTACCAGTAAATGCGCCAGCCATTGCGACTCGATGTATTTGCGGCTGATCGGCGCCAGGAACGTGGTGGTCAGCAGGATGATCGCAATGGCGATAACGGCATTCATGCCAACGATCACGGCATACGACTGCAAAACGCCTTTCCATTCGCTTTCGGCCTGGATATTCTGCGCGCCCGACGAGTAACGTTTGATGGAATTCATCCACCGGGGCGGCAGCACTTTTACGAGCAGGTTATAAAAGGGCTCGGACAATTTAATGAAATAGGGAGTGGTAAACGTGGTGATGGCCGAAGCGCCCACGGCCACCGGGAAAAGGAAGTCGCTGGTTACACCCAGCGTTATGCCCAGCGTGGCCACGATAAAAGCAAACTCTCCGATCTGGGCCATGCTCATTCCTACCTGCAGCGACTGCTTTAAAGGCTGGCCAGACAGCAGGGCGCCGAAAGTAGTGGCGATCATTTTGCCGAATATTGTCAGCAGGGTTACCCAGAATATCGCCCAGCCGTGCTCGAGCATCGCTGTCGGGTCTATCAAAATGCCGACCGACACAAAAAAAACCGCACCGAAAAGGTCTTTCACCGGTATGATCAGGTGTTCGATCCGTTCGGCCAATGTCGTTTCTGCCAGGATGGACCCCATCACAAAAGCACCCAGCGCGGGCGAAAAACCGGTATGTGTGGCGAGCACCACCAGGCACAGGCAAAGCGCCAGCGAAACGATCAGCAGGATTTCATCGTTCAGCAGCTTTTTTGCTTTCTTCAATATGGTGGGCAAAATGAAAATGCCCGATAAAAACCAGAGCGAAAGAAAGAAGATCAGTTTTCCGACAGACAGCAGCATTTCCATACCCGCGAACTGCCGGCTCACGGCCAGGGTAGACAGCAATACCAGCAACAGGATGGCCACCAGGTCTTCAATGATCAGCGATCCGAATACAATCCGTGCAAACTGTTTGTTTTTCAACCCCAGCTCTTCCAGGGCGCGGATCACAATGGTGGTGGAAGAGATACAGAGAATACCGCCGAGAAAAATGGAGTCCATCGACGACCAGCCCATCCATTGTCCGGCCATATAGCCCAGACCCAATATACCCACTACCTTCACGATGGCGGTAACACTGGCAGCGCCGCCTACGCGGGCCAGCTTTTTAAAGCTGAACTCAAGACCCAGGCTGAATAAGAGGAAAATCACCCCGATCTCGGCCCATACATTTATATTCTCGGTGTCAACCACCGTTGGCATGATATGCGTATGGGGCCCAACCAGGAAGCCCGCAATAATATAGCCCAGCACAAGCGGCTGTTTCAATCTCCGGAATAAAAGGGTGGTTATGCCTGCTGCCAGCAGAATCAGCGCCAGGTCTTCTATCAGCTTCGGTAGATGGGCCATAGAGCTATTTGTTTTCTATCAGTTTTTCAAGTACATAATAAACAGCGGGGCAAAAGCTGCTGTTCTTTAAGGTTATCTGCCGGCGTTTGACCAGCACATCTTCGTCGGTGTAAGGGAAACGAGCGCAATCAGAGGGGCGTTGATCATAGATGCTGCAATGGTTGTCGCTTTGCAGGAAAGGACAAGGGCTGCTTTTTACAACATAGTCACCGTCTTCATCCAGCCGCAGGTAGGTATCTATAAATACACTTTCCTTTACACGAAGATGCTTTGCAATCCGACGGATATCGGTTGTTTTGAACCGGGGCGAGTAATGCCGGCAACAGGCAGCGCATTGCAGGCAATCGACCTTTTTGAAAGCCTCCTCATGGTAACCGGGTAGTTTCTTATACACGCCGGCATTGGCCGATTGTGCCAGCACCTGTTTGTATAATTTCTGCCTTTCCCTGCTTTTTTTCTCCCAGTTTACGAGAAGCGCTTTATCCATTTTTTGCAATTTACTGATTTTCATCAACATATCCACCCGTCGGGTGGCACCCGACGGGTAAAACCCGACGGGTGGCACCCGACGGGTAAAAACTGTAAATTTGCGGATTCAAAACGGCTAACTTACACACTATGAATCTATTTGAGCAACAGTCAAATGAGTTTGCAGCCCGGCATATCGGCACATTAGGCGACACAAAGGCAATTTTGAAAACCATCGGCAAAGCCAGTCTCGACGAGCTGATCGACCAAACGGTGCCTGCCTCCATCCGAAAAAAAGACAACCTGAAAGTGCCGCCCGCCGTCAGCGAGGCCCAGCTGCTGAAAGCGCTCAAAGAGATTTCCCTGAAGAACAAAGTGTATCGCAGCTATATCGGGCTGGGCTATTATGACACCCTTACGCCAAGCGTGATTTTACGTAATGTATTCGAAAACCCGGGTTGGTACACCCAGTACACCCCCTACCAGGCCGAAATTTCGCAGGGACGCCTGGAAAGCCTGCTGACCTACCAGACCATGGTCAGCGACCTTACCGGCCTGCCCATCGCCAACGCTTCCCTGCTGGACGAAGCAACCGCCGGCGCCGAAGCCATGAATATGTTCTTCCACCACGTCAACAAAACAGATACGGTTACAAAACCCCGCTTTTTTGTTGACAGCAATGTATTTCCACAAACCCGCGACCTGCTTGTTACCCGCGCCACCCCCCTGGGTATCGAAATCGTTTTCGGAAGCTGCCAAACAGCGGTTATAGATGACAGTTATTTCGGTGCCCTTGTTCAATACCCGGGCAGCGACGGCAGCATCAACGACTACAAAAACTTCATTCAAAAGATACACAGCCATGGCGGATATGTGGCCATGGCCACTGACCTGCTGGCGCTTACCCTGCTGACCGCCCCCGGTGAGCTCGATGCAGATGTTGCCTTCGGTTCGGCGCAGCGCTTTGGTGTTCCGCTGGGTTATGGCGGCCCGCATGCCGCTTTCTTCAGCGCAAAAGACGAATTCAAGCGCTCCATTCCCGGCCGCATCATCGGTATCAGCGTAGACGCACGGGGCAACCGCGCCCTGCGCATGGCGCTGCAAACCCGCGAGCAGCATATTAAAAGAGAGAAAGCCACTTCCAATATTTGTACGGCACAGGCCCTGCTGGCAAATATGGCTGCGATGTATGCTGTGTACCACGGTCCCGACGGGCTCACCGCCATTGCCAAACGCGTATCGCTGCTGACGCGCAGCCTGGCCGAAGCACTGGCGGAATATGGCTACGAGATCAGTAACCAATACTATTTCGACACGCTTACCATCAAGGTAGCAAACGAAGCCGCGATCAAAAAAGAAGCCGAAGCACAGGAGATCAATTTCAGGTATAACGGCAATGGCACCGTATCGATCTCAATCGACGAAACAACCACGCAACAGGACCTGCTCGATATCATTTCGGTTTTTGCCACAGCAGCCAGCCACGCCAGCGCCGGCATCCAGTTTGATCACACGGCAGCGCTCTCCAATATTCCTTCTGCCTTAACACGCACTTCTGAATTTCTTACGCATCCCGTATTCAACAGCCATCACAGCGAAAGCCAGATGATGCGTTACATCAAGATGCTGGAGAACAAAGACCTGTCGCTGAACACCTCGATGATATCGCTCGGCAGCTGCACCATGAAGCTGAACGCAGCCACCGAAATGATGCCCCTGAGCTGGAGCCATTTCAGCCGCATTCATCCTTTTGTGCCGGCCGAACAGGCAAGCGGTTACAAACAGGTTATTGATGAGCTGTCGGCTTTCCTGTGCGACATCACCGGCTTTGACGCCTGCAGCATGCAGCCCAACAGCGGCGCGCAGGGTGAATACGCCGGACTGCTCTCCATCCGCAATTTCCACCTGGCCAACGGCGACACCCATCGCAACGTCATTTTGATTCCCATTTCGGCGCACGGCACCAACCCTGCTTCGGCCGTAATGGCTGGCTTCAAAGTGGTAGTGG
The DNA here is from genome assembly GCA_047605345.1 of Flavihumibacter sp. Lineage (GTDB taxonomy): Bacteria > Bacteroidota > Bacteroidia > Chitinophagales > Chitinophagaceae > Flavihumibacter. The sequence goes on from JASGFZ010000104.1 coordinate 4,217, forward strand.
TGAAAGCCCTTGAGAACGGCTATATCGATGTGGAAGATTTCAAGGCAAAGGCAGCGCAGCACAGCGCCAACCTGGCCGGTACCATGATCACCTATCCGAGTACCTACGGCATATTTGAAGAAAGCGTAAAAGAGATTTGTGAGATCGTGCATACCCACGGCGGACAAGTGTACATGGACGGTGCGAATATGAATGCACAGGTCGGGTTCACCTCACCCGGGCGCATCGGCGCCGATGTATGCCACCTGAACCTGCACAAAACCTTTGCGATACCGCACGGCGGCGGCGGCCCCGGCATGGGACCGATCTGTGTTAAAAAGCACCTTGAAAAACACCTGCCTGCTCACTGGATAACCGGCGCGAAAGAAAACCATTCCGGCGCTGTGTCGGCCGCTCCCTATGGTTCGGCCGCCATCCTGCTCATCAGCTATGCCTATTGCCGCATGCTGGGCGGTGAGGGGCTGAAGCTCGCCACAGCATACGCCATCCTCAATGCCAATTATATGAAAGCGCGGCTGGACGGTGCTTACCCGATCCTGTACACCGGCACGCATGGCACCTGTGCGCATGAATTCATTGTAGACCTGCGCCCCTTCAAGGCAAGTGCAGGTATAGAGGCCGAAGATGTGGCAAAACGCTTAATGGACTATGGTTTCCACGCGCCCACCATGAGCTTCCCTGTTCCCGGCACCATCATGATCGAGCCGACGGAAAGCGAAGACAAGGCAGAGCTGGACCGTTTTGTGATGCGCTGCTTTCCATTCGCAAAGAGATCGGCCATCGAAAAAGGAACCGCCGATAAAACAGATAACCCGCTGAAAAATGCGCCGCATACACAGGCGGTGATGCTGGCCGACGACTGGAAACATCCTTATACACGCCAGCAGGCCGCCTTCCCGCTGGATTATATCAACGCCAACAAATTCTGGCCGAGTGTAAGCCGGATCAACAATACCTATGGCGACAGGAACCTGGTATGCACCTGTGAGCCGGTAAGCGCTTATGCGGAAGAATAATTAGTGGAAGCTGCCTTTCATCCTGTTCACGAGCTGGGCGCCAGACCAGCCACCGGGAACAATGATCCGGCGAATGGTATGAAGCGGCTCCTGTGAATCGCGGGCGGTAGACAGCTGAAAAGCGGCTATCAGTCCGCGATTTTTCAATTCAGGTATGGCAGGCGCATTCCATAACCCGAATGGATAAGCGAAAAACTGAACAGGCTTTCCAACGATTTTCTCCAGCTGCCCTTTCGGTTTGCTGATCTGGGTTTCCCAGTCCGTTCCCTGGTATTTTTTTACGTTGTGGTGATCCCAGGTGTGCAGCCCGATGGAATGGCCTTCACCGGCCAGTTGTCTGATCTGTTCGGCCTTCATGTAGTTGGGGCGGTTCACCGACACCGTCATGATAAAATAAGCGCCTTTGAATTTCAGCGGATCAAGTACATCATGTGCCATATCAAATTGTTCATCGCAGCCATCATCGAAAGTGAGCATAACCGGTTTTGCGGGAAGCTGTTTCCGGCCATTCAGATAAGCGTAGAGGTCTTCCGGTAAAATAGTGGTATAACCGCTGTCGTACAACCCTTTCATCTGCGCCTTGAAATCGGCGGGAGGGATAATATAGTCGCGGGCCGATTTTGAATCGGTGGGTTTATAGTCCCTGATCTGGTGGTAGCAGAGAACGGGGATTTGCGGCAGCGCCATGATGGAAGCAGCATCAGCCGGTGTAATGACGGCAGCCGGTTCAACGGCCGGCGATGCCGGCTTCAGCTCTTCGGGTGCGGGCGCCAGCGAAGCAGCGCCGGCCTTTGCCGCGGTATGGTCAAAATCGCAGGCGGCAAAAAACAAGGCGGCGGTCAATGCCAGCGCAGGAGAAAATACGATCGGCTTCATCATAAGGGATAATTGGAACTTGCTGCTACGATAACGTTTATGCACGGGGTTTCTTGTTTGGGCGGGCAAAAATAGCTGTTTACTATCTTCGCAGCGCACCCATGTCATTTAAAGACTATTACGAAATACTGGAAGTACCGGTAAACGCTTCGGCCGACGAGATCAGGAAAGCCTACCGCAAACTGGCTATGCGGTATCATCCCGACCGGAACCATGCCAACCCCTATGCACGCCAGCATTTCCAGGAAATCAGCGAAGCCTATGAAATTCTGTCGAACCCCGTGCAGCGAAGCGAATACCAGGAGAAAAGGAAATCATTTTACCCGGGTGAAAAAGCCCACCCTGTTCCGCTTACACCGCGCGACCTGGTGAGCCAGGCCGTTGAACTGGAGAAAACCTGGTATGGCATGGACATATTCCGTATGGATCATATCATGCTGCAGGCGCGGCTGTTGCGCCTGCTGGGCGACCGGCATTTGCAGATAATGACTACCACCGGCAGCCAGGCTGAAGTACAATGTTTTTTCGAATCGGTGCTTCGTACGGCGGCATTACTGCCTTTTCCGCTGCTGCCTGAGGTCGTTACGCGCCTGGCGCATTTGGGAAACCGCTTTCCGCCGGCGGCCAAACAACTGGCTGGTTTTATGCGCGAAAGAAAGGTGCAATATAGCTGGGAAAAATACAAGGAATGTTTTGTTCTTTTTTTAGCTTTAGCAATCAGTTTATTTATTTACCTCATTGCGTAAATTCTTCACATGCGAACCCTTCTTTTTCCAGTGTGCTTTTTCCTTGCAGGCTTCCAGCCAGTGCATGCGCAGCGATACAGAATGTTTGTGGGAACTTATACATCAGGCGCCAGCGAAGGCATTTATGTGTTTGAATTCAACGCTGCCACCGGCCAGTTCCAGGCGGTCGATACCGCACGGGGCATTTCAAACCCTTCTTACCTGGTTACCGGCAACAACGGCAGGAACCTCTATGCCGTGAATGAAAACAAAGGCAATGCAGCTGCGATCAGCGCCTTTTCCGTTGAACCACGCACCGGCAAATTTCAGTTTATCAATAAAAAAACCTCGCTGGGCGATGCTCCCTGCTACGTAACGGTGTCGGAAAAAAACAAATGGGTAATTGCCGCCAACTATTCAGGGGGAAGCCTGACCGCCTATAAGCTGGCGCCCGACGGGGGATTGTCGGATACCTACCAGACCATACAACATACCGGCAAGGGCGTAGACACGTCCAGGCAATTGACGCCACATGTACACAGCACGATATTTGACCCCAACGAAGCTTTTCTGCTGGTTGCTGACCTGGGGCTTGATAAAATCTATTCGTATCAATTCCGGGAATCAGCAAAAACCAATCCACTGAAACCCGCCTCCCCTCCTTTTGCCGCCGTTACACCCGGCAGCGGTCCCCGGCACCTGGTATTCCATCCCAACCAGAAATGGTTTTACCTGATCGAGGAAATGTCGGGGTTTGTAAGTTCCTGGACATACCAGAAAGGTTCCATGTCATCAACGGGTCGTGTTGACGCCCATGCCCCGGGTTATACCGGGCGACGCGGCAGCGCCGATATTCATATTTCGCCCGACGGCCGGTTTGTATATGCATCCAACCGTTTCGAAGCGAATGACATCGCCATCTTCAGCGTAGACCCTGCCAACGGCATGCTGACCAACATCAGCAACCAGCCCCTGACCACTAAAAATCCGCGTAATTTCATTATCAGCCCTGATGGCAACTGGCTGCTGGCGGCGGGACAAAACGACACCTTCATTGAAGTGCTTAAACGCAATCAGCACACGGGCTTACTAACGGCTACAGATATCCGCATTCCGGTTCCGAACGCTGTTTGCATACAGCTGTTCCGTCTTTAAAGCGGCGGCAGGGCATCGAGTATGTTTTTGACAAAAGCAGGAAAATCAAACTGGTCGTTGCCGGTTTGCCCCAGGCGCACCAGCACCAGCTTCCGGGATGGAATCACCACCACAAACTGCCCCTCATATCCGTCGGCATAGAACATATCGGCCGGCAGTTCGGGAAAGCGCCTGCCTGCATTTAACCAGAACTGGTAACCGTATTCGCCCATCGGCGCCACCGGGTTGGGTGTTACCGTTTCTTTAACCCAGCCTTCGGGCAACAGCTGTTTGCCGTTCCAGTAGCCGTTGTTCAGGTAAAGCAGGCCGAACCTTGCCCAGTCGCGCGCCGTGGCAAATGCGTAGGACGAGCCCACAAAAGTGCCGCCGGCATCGGGTTCCAGCACCATCGACCGGATGCCGATCGGGTGAAACAGTCTTTCCTGCGGAAAACTATAATAGCTGCTGTCACCAACAGTTTGCCGTATGATGCCTGAAATAATATTCGAGTTGCCGCTTGAATAATAAAAGCGGGTGCCCGGCGCTTCCCGCAGGCTGTGCGCTGCGGTAAAGCCGGCCATATCGGCTTCCCTGTACAGCATATTGGTGGCATCGGTCGGTTTGGTGTATTTCTCTTCAAAATCAAGACCGCTGGACTGCTGTAACAGGTTTTTCAGGCTGATATGCTCACGGCCATCCGTAACCGAACGCCAGGCGGCCACCGGGGCTGGCGCCGAAATATCGAGCCTGCCGTCTTTAACCAGTATGCCTACAAGGGCGCTGGTTATGCTTTTTGCCATCGACCAGCTGAGCAAAGGCATTGAGGCCGAGTAGCCATCACCGTATTTCTCTCCCACCAGCTGCTGGTCATATACAACCAGCACGGCCCTTGTGCGCACAGGCTTTTCGGGGTCCCTGTCAATAAAAGCCTTACTGATGGCTGCATCCAGCTTTTGTTTGTCCAGTACCGCGGGTATCGTATCGGGCAGCCGGTCGCCGTTGGGCCACCAGCCGCTGTCTGGCGGCAGGGGTTTGAATACCGGCAGCGGTTGTTTTCGGATATCCGTTTCCGTTATACCGGTCACCAGTGTGCATCCCAGCCCGCGGCGATAGATCGCCTTGCGGCGGGCAAGGCCCAATACCGTTGCCGTAACGGAGCTGTCTGCATCGTTCGCTGTAACGGAAGCCAGGTGCAGCGGGCCGCTTCCCAACTCTTCGGCGCTGATGGATTCAATAGAGCGCCCCGCCAGGAAATGACAGCTGCAGGCCATTTTTGCACTGTAGCCCGTAATAACCGGCACAGCAGCCCAGGCATAGCGAATCACCAACAGAAACAGACCCAGCAATAAAAGCAACAAAATGCGCCGGGCCGTTCGAAAAGCGGTTGAAGGCATACATCAGCGTTTGAAGTCAAGTATCCGCAGCCGGTGTTTTAACCGCGGTCCCGGTACAAATCTATGGGCAATATGGAGCCGATAGTTACCCGTGCTGAAAATCACCGGATCATTCCAGCCCAGGTTGCGTACCCCCACCCAGTTGGGCGCATTGAAAACAGAAACGATCCAACGGTCGCTGTTGTAACCGACGGCGCCCCGGAACGCAAAGTCAGGCCCAAACGTAAGCGCGATTCCCGGGAACCGGTCCGCTTCGTTTCAGCCCAGCCGATATCGATGTTCACCACCGCAGCGGCCGTCAAAAAGAAACGCCGTGCAAACACTAACGTGTACGCATAACCGCCTCCGGGACCGCCCTGCAGCCATTTTACACCGGTCACCCCATCCTGGGGAAAATCCCCCCCCCTTTTAGCCGGAACAAGGCTGCTGTCGGCTTTCAATATGGCTGCCTGTAACTGGGCGCCGTACAACCAGGTGCCCGACGAACGCAGCTGCCGCTCCGTTTGCAGGAAAGGGGCGCGGAAAGAAAACCGGCTGCCATTGCTCATCCGGCAGGCCGACAAACCATACAAATTCAACCTTATATCGGGGCGCTGGTACCATTTTTCAGGCGGCTCACCGGGATAGTCAACCGCGTCGCCACCTATCGCTGGCTCAGCCTCAACATCGCCGTGCCGGCCCCGGGGTTGAAC
>JASGFZ010000105.1:0-10023 GCA_047605345.1 Flavihumibacter sp.
GTGAACCCGGTGGGTCCGCGCGGGGTATATGATGAAGCCAAACGTTTCATGGAATCCATCACCATGGCCTACCATACCTTCCACCAGGTGGAAACGAGGATCGTGCGGATCTTCAATACTTATGGCCCGCGGATGCGCCTGAACGACGGCCGTGCATTGCCGGCCTTTATCGGCCAGGCCCTGCGGGGAGAAGACCTCACTGTTTTTGGAGACGGTTCACAGACCCGTTCATTCTGCTATGTAGCCGATCTCGTGGAAGGCATTTACCGCCTCCTGATGAGCGATTATGCCTATCCCGTCAACATCGGAAACCCCGATGAAATTACCTTGAAAGAATTTGCCGAGGAAATCATCAAGCTGACCGGCACTACGCAGCAGATCGTTTATAAGCCACTGCCCAAAGACGATCCGAAGCAACGGAAACCGGATATCAGCAAGGCCAAGCAGCTGCTGGGATGGGAACCAACTGTTAAACGCTCGGAAGGTGTCAAGATCACGTACGAGTATTTTAAATCGTTACCGCCTGAAGAATGGCAGCGACAACCGAAGGAGTTTAAAAGTATCCATAAATGAACGTTTACCAGGACTTAGTAAATAAAAAAACTAAACTGGCAGTTGTTGGACTGGGATATGTTGGTCTGCCGCTGGCTTTGGAGTTTGCAGAGAAGGTACAGGTGATAGGGTTTGATCTGAGCCCGGCCAAAGTGGAGATGATGAAGAAGGGCGTGGACCCCAGCAAAGAGGTGGATTCGTTGAAGTTTGAAGGGCGCGATATTGTGTTCACCTGCGATCCCGCTTTGCTGAAAGAAGCGTCTTTTTTTATTGTTGCAGTGCCTACGCCTGTCGACAAATACAACGTTCCTGATCTTAACCCGCTGCTGGCCGCTTCGGCAACCATTGGCTCCGTATTGAAAAAAGGAGATTACGTGGTGTATGAATCCACTACTTATCCCGGATGTACGGAAGAAGATTGTTTGCCGGTGCTGGAACAGCAATCGGGGTTGAAAATGGGCACTGATTTCAGTATCGGTTATTCGCCCGAGCGCATCAATCCGGGTGATAAAAAGAATACGTTGCGTACGGTGGTGAAAGTGGTGTCGGGTAACAACAGCGCATCGCTTGAGCAGATCGCCCAGGTGTATGAACTGGTAGTTGACGCCGGTGTGCACCGCGCCTCTTCCATCAAGGTGGCCGAAGCGAGCAAGATAGTGGAGAACACACAACGCGATATGAATATTGCGTTGATGAACGAGCTCAGCCTCATCTTTGACCGCATAGGCATCAATACTTATGAAGTGCTGGAGGCAGCTGGAACAAAATGGAATTTTTTGAAATTCCATCCAGGCCTGGTTGGTGGCCATTGCATTGGTGTTGACCCCTATTACCTTACGCACAAAGCGGCATCGCTGGGTTACCAGAGCCGGGTGATAGCGGCCAGCCGTTATGTCAATGATGATATGGCGAAATACCTGGCCCGGAAGATTATCAAATATGTATTAAGACAGTCGGATAATCCCAGGGTGCTGGTAATGGGCGTAACCTTCAAGGAAAATGTAAGCGACATCCGTAATTCGAAGATCACCGATACGGTTGCTGAATTGCGCGCCTTTAATATTTCGGTAGACATTGTTGATCCCTTCGCTGTGGGAGAAGAAGTGAGTCATGAATATGAGCTGGCGCTCAGCGAAAAGCCGACAGGATTATATGATGCCGTTGTAATAACTGTTCCGCATGCACCGTACACAAAGCTGGACGACAGCTTTTTTGCAACCATCACCAGGCCGCACGGCGTAGTGGTTGATCTGAAAGGAATATACCGAAGCAAAATTCATTCACGTCCTTATTGGAGTTTATAATGAGCAAAGAATCAAAAACTATTGTAATTACAGGGGGCGCCGGTTTTATCGGCTCTCATGTGGTGCGTCTTATGGTTAATAAGTATCCACACTATACCATTGTTAATCTCGATGCGCTTACCTATGCCGGAAACCTCGAAAATCTGAAAGACGTTGAGAAGGCGCCGAATTATATTTTCGAGAAAGGTGATATCACCGATGAAGCGGCCATGAAAGCCCTGTTCGAAAAGTATGTGGTTGACGGTGTCATCCACCTGGCTGCCGAAAGCCATGTAGACCGCAGCATAGTGGATCCTTTACAGTTTGTAAAAACCAATGTGCTGGGCACGGCCAACCTGCTGAATGTGGCGCGTAAGGCATGGGAAGGAAAGCTGGAAGGAAAACGGTTTTACCATGTATCAACCGATGAGTGTACGGATCACTTGGTGAAACAGGTTTTTTCACCGAAGAAACCGCCTACGATCCGCGTTCGCCTTATTCGGCGTCAAAGGCCTCGTCTGACCATTTTGTAATGGCCTATTACCACACGTATCATTTCCCGGTGGTTATGAGCAATTGTTCCAACAACTACGGCTCTTATCACTTTCCCGAAAAGCTGATTCCGCTGATGATCAATAACATCATCAACCGCAAGCCGCTGCCGGTGTATGGCAAGGGAGAAAATGTGCGCGACTGGTTGTTCGTGGAAGACCATGCGGCGGCCATCGATACCATTTTCCACCACGGAAAACTGGGCGAGAAATACAATGTGGGGGGCTTCAACGAATGGAAGAATATCGACCTGGTTCACCTCTTGTGCAAAATAATGGACCAGAAGCTGGAACGTACACCCGGTGAATCGGCAAGCCTGATCACCTATGTGACCGACCGGCCCGGCCATGACCTGCGATATGCCATAGATGCCACCAAGCTTAACAAAGAGCTGGGGTGGAAACCATCCCTGCAGTTTGAAGAAGGATTGGAAAAAACTGTCGACTGGTACCTGGCCAATGGCGAATGGATCAGGCACGTTACCAGTGGCGATTACCAGAAATATTACGAAAACCAGTATCATCACCGTTAATTATGCAGGTAACCAAAACCGCGTTCCCCGGCCTCGTTGTCATTGAACCGAAAGTATTTGGCGACAACCGTGGTTATTTTTTTGAATCATACAGTGCCCGCAGTTTGAGTGCTGCCGGCATCGATATCGTTTTTGTGCAAGACAACCAGGCGCGTTCATCATACGGCGTTGTAAGGGGGTTGCATTACCAGAAAGAACCTTATGCGCAAACCAAGCTCATTCGCGCCCTGGAAGGAAGCATTTTGGATGTGGTAGTAGATTGCCGCAAAGGTTCGCCCAGCTTCGGCAAAGTGTTCAGCATAGAATTAAGCGCGGAAAACAAGCTGCAGCTGCTGGTTCCGAAAGGATTTGCCCATGGTTATTCTGTACTGAGCGAAACGGCTGAAGTATTGTATAAGTGTGATGAGTTTTACCATAAGGCGAGCGAAGGCGGTGTGATGGTAAATGATCCTGCGCTGCAGATCGACTGGAAAATACCAGCCGATAAAATGATCCTGTCTGAGAAAGACCTGCTGAACCAGCCTTTTGCAGCTGTTGATCACCCGTTTCAATTTTAAGTTATGCCAATAGTACTGGTTACCGGTTCCCGCGGACAATTGGGCAGTGAGCTGCAGGTGCTGGCGCCGCTCTACCCGGCGTTTACCTTTCGCTTTACCGATAGCAGCTCAATGGATATTGCCGACGAAGCAGCTGTGCAAAAATGGTTTGATGAGAACAAACCGGATTACTGTATCAATTGTGCAGCTTATACCGCCGTTGACAAGGCAGAAACAGAGCCCGAAAAAGCATTTGCCGCCAACGCAACTGCCGTGGGCTACCTGGCAGCTGCTGCGGTAAAACGGGGATGCAGGCTGATCCATATTTCGACCGACTATGTTTTTGACGGAACAGCCAGTCAGCCTATCAAAGAAGACGAGCCCGTAAACCCCCTGGGGGTATATGGTTCGTCGAAACAGCGTGGTGAAGAGCTGGCACTCAGCCTTGCTCCCGATTCTATCATCATCCGCACGTCATGGGTGTATTCCGGTTTCGGAGCCAATTTTGTGAAAACCATGTTGCGGCTGATGGCCGAACGCCCTTCGCTGAATGTGGTTAACGACCAGATCGGTACGCCAACCTATGCAGCAGATCTTGCAAAAGCAATTTTGGATATACTGGTTGTGCTGGAGAAAAAAGGCGCAGATGACTATGCCGGTATTTACCACTACTCGAATGAAGGCGCTATTTCCTGGTTTGATTTTGCGTGTGCAATAGCAGAACTGACTAACAGTAAATGTGCAGTGAACCCGATTCCCTCCAGCGCTTATCCTACACCGGCGAAACGTCCGGCGTACAGCGTATTTGATAAAACCAAAATCAAAAACACCTTTCACCTGGAGGGTATTGCCTGGAAAGACAGCCTGCAGGCCTGCCTGCTGCAAATCAGGCAACTGCTGGCAAAATGAGCAAGCCTTATTTGCTTTTTTTACCGGCGCGTTTTGCGGCAACGAGCTGATATGAATCAATGATCCAGGAGGCGATGATGCGGTCTGGTACAGAGCGACCCATGTGCACCGTATTCCAGTGCTTCTTGTTCATGTGATAACCCGGTTGAACTGCGTCAAATTGTTCTCTCAGCTCAAGCGCTTTTTCAGGGTCACATTTGAGGTTGACGCTTTCGAAAGGGTCGATGCCTGCAAGGGCGAAAACCTTTCCGCCAACCTTATAAACCACTGTTTCGGGCCCGAATGGAAATGTTTCTGAAACATCCTCCAGTTCGAGGCAAATGGCGCGAAAACGATCAAAATTCATAGTGCTGTTTTCCTGTTTTTCCAATGACAATTTCGTTCATCACAGCCGGTTTCAGAGGGGAAATCATATTTTTTAATGAAAGAAATGCAGCCTGCGGCAACACTGGTTGTAAAAAGTAAACAGCAAAATCGCGGATATCGGGGTGCTGTGATATGCTTTTAATAAATTGATTATCAGTTAATTATAAGAAATATTGAAACGAAGCCGAAAAATTGGGCGAATGATTTTTTTCAGCCGGTTCACAATAGTGCACAGCTTATTCAGATTCGTGATCAACTTAAATGTTTGGTCTGATTTTTTTCTATTACATTAGCTTAATTACAGTTACTTTACTCATATAAATTCTACACAAATGGCCACCGCAAAAAAAGCCGCAAAAAAGGCAGCTCCGAAGAAAGCTGCCAAGAAAGCAGCCCCGAAAAAAGCTGCTGCAAAAAAAGCCGCTCCGAAGAAAGTTGCTCCTAAAAAAGCCGCTCCTAAAAAAGCTGCTGCGAAGAAAGCCGCTCCTAAAAAAGCTGCTCCTAAAAAAGCCGCCAAGAAAAAATCAGCCCGTAAGCCGAATGCAGCGTTTATGGCCGCGCTTACACCCAGTGCAGCGCTTGCTGATGTAATAGGTGCAAAGCCAGCTTCACGCCCCGATATCGTTAAGAAAATCTGGGATTATATTAAGAAAGAAGGACTGCAAGACAGCAAGAATAAACGTATGATCAATGCCGACGCCAAGCTGAAAGTTCTTTTCGGCGGCAAGGCGCAGATCTCCATGTTTGATCTCGCCAAGGTTGTTAGCGCCAACGTAAAATAAGTAATCGCGTTTTTGCGCTTATACAAAACGGTTGCTTCCCACGGAAGCAACCGTTTTTATTTTGCTCAGAAGCTGATGTGGGCCCTTGCTGCGAATACATGTACAGGCCCGCGGTCTTTGTTGTAGCCCGGATTGCTGACAAACTGGTAGTCGACGCTTAACCAGCAGTGTGGAAGCAGCGCTGCACTGTAAAATATTTCAGCGATGGTTTCGGTGCCGCGCCTGTTTAGTTTTCCGTCACCAACCATAAACCCGTAACCGCCGCTGGCAAGAAACGCGGCATGATCGGCCGATATGCCATTGCCTACGATCGCGATGCCCAGCTTATCATCATTACGACGCCATCTCGCGCCGCCTGCTGTCAGGCCTGCACTGGCTGTTTGATCGATTTCCGTAAATGCCCAGGTAGCTGTTTTCCCATCGTTCCAGCCTGCCCGTGCAAAAAGGCTGAGGTCTTTGGCAATTTCCTGTTCGGCGCTCATTCCGAAACCGTATTTAACGCCACCGTATCTTTTACCGTAGATAACATCTTTGTCGGTGGCAGTGGCTGTTTGATAAGCAGGCGCTTTGGTTACATTACGGAATGCCAGCAACCGCAGTATCCCCGGGCGGTTGGCGAGCCTGAATTTCCGTGCCGCTTCCACCGTTTCGGCATGGGCTTTAAAATAATGCAGGTCAATGCTGGGACCGTTGGCATAGGTTGGCACCATTGAAGTGGCCGCCCTGAATTCCCAGCAAGGCAGGATCAGTTCGGCCATCAGCGAATACGTGTAGCCGCGGGTATTGGCCGGATAGTCCCACGCGCCATTGCTCATCAGCGACCAGTTCATGAAACTCACACGCGGGTCGTGCGATACCTCATTGTTGTCAAGTAATCTGAAAGAGCAAACTTTCCGGCCCGCACAAAAAGCGCTTTTTTATAGGTGTAGCCTGCGAGCTGGTTTTGGTCGGCATCGATTGAAATGGTATCGCTGTGCCCGATGTTAAATTGCTGCTGGATAAACAGCCGCGCCGTGTATAAGGCCGGTTCGGGATTACCGATCCGGAAGGTTTCTCCGTTCGGAAAACCGGCTATACCAAGCGCCGAGCTCATGCCCCTGCCTCCGGATATCTCGGGGTTGAAATATATTTCGGCACCTTTCCAGAGCCTTCTGCCCAGGTAAAAGGTGCTGGTAAGCGACAGTTCATGTTCGGCCGTATCAGCCAGGCTGTTGGTGCCGGCATAGGCAGCCTTAAAAGAAGGGTGCCCTTGCATAATGGTGGTTAGCTGGTAATGAAAACTCCAGTTCTCCTGTGCGAATGCGGCGCTGCTGCCTGCCAGCAGTAATAATACCTGTATAGCTTTTTTCACGGCGCCAATTTCGCGATTGAGGTGGTTAATGGCTGGTTAACGGGATGGTGCTTCGGCAGGCAGCAACCGGCCAAAAGAGGGTAATAAAAAAGACAAGCCGTTTAAGACTTGTCTTTTGTTGCCCGACCTGGATTCGAACCAAGACAAACAGAACCAAAATCTGTCGTACTACCATTATACTATCGGGCAATCCGTTCCGCTAAGGGAGTGCAAAAATAGCGGTCAACTTTATTTCCGCCAAAAAAACTTGGATATAATCCGGCAAGAGTAAGTGGACAGGAACAGATAATTTTAACCAAACAACCCGCATGCATACGCACCGTAGAAAATTTATCAGTGGCGCCGGCAAATGGGGCGTAACGGCGTTGCTGACCGCCGCCTTCCAGCCTGCCTGGAGCCGGGACCTTACCCGTCGCCTGGCAACATTCAGGAACTGGCCGGCCGATGACCTGGCCGGGGAAGAGGATTTCTGGTATGCCGTTCAGCAGGCCTATACCGTTTCCCCCGCGCTCATTAACCTGAACAATGGCGGCGTAAGCCCTTCGCCCAGGGTGGTGCAGGAGGCAATGAAAAAATACCACGACCTCAGTAACGAAGGCCCCAGCTATTATATGTGGCGGATCCTGGACGCCGGCCGCGAACCCCTGCGTCGCAACCTGGCAAAACTGGCCGGCGCAGGTACCGATGAGATCGCTATCCAGCGAAATGCCTCCGAGGCCCTGGAAACGGTTATTTTCGGCCTGCCGCTGAAAGCCGGCGACGAAGTGGTGCTGTCGAAGCAGGATTACCCCAATATGATAAATGCCTGGAAGCAGCGCGAAGCGCGTGATGGCATCCGGCTGGTCTGGATCAACCTGGAACTGCCTTCCGAAAACAAAACCTACCTCGTGAGCCAGTACACAAAGGCATTTACGCCCAAAACCAGGCTGGTGCACGTTACCCATACCATCAACTGGAACGGGCAGATCATGCCGGTAAGGCAGATCGCCGATGCCGCCCATGCAGGGGAATCGAGGTGCTGGTGGACGGAGCCCACAGCTTTGCCCATTTCAATTTTACTGTTCCTGCCCTCGGAGCCGACTATTTCGGCACCAGTTTGCATAAATGGCTGAGCGCTTCTATCGGAACAGGCATGCTCTATGTAAAAAAAGAAAAGATTGCGGCGCTGTACCCCTTATTCGGCGCACCCGATCACCGGTCGCCCGATATCCGCAAATTCGAGAACCTGGGAACCCGGCCTTTTTTTATTGAACAGGCCATCGGGAAAGCGATCGAATTCCATGAAATGATCGGGGCCGACCGTAAAGAAAAACGGCTGCATTTCCTGAAAAACTACTGGATCAATAAGGTGAAAGACCTGCCCGGGGTGGAAATAGGCACGCCTTTGTCGCCCGGGTTCGGCTGTGCCATAGGGTTAGTTAATATAAAGAGCAGGAAACCGTCGGAACTCGACAGCTTCCTGTTTGACAAATACAAAATCCATGTGACGGGCATTGAATGGGAAAATATCAGGGGGGTACGCATAACGCCCCATGTGTACACCACTACCCGGCAGCTCGATACCCTGGTGGATGCCATCCGGGAATTTGTTCAGCAGAAAAGCTTTTAAACCGCTTTCACCAGGAAATAATCCCTTTTCCCTTTCTGGATCAACAGGTACCGGTTGTTCAACAGATCGCTGCCCGAAACGGTATGGTCGATGCCTTTCACTTTTGTTTTGTTGATGCTGATGCCGCCGTTCTGCACCATTTTCCGGGCCTCTCCCTTGCTGGGGAAAATACCCGATTCGGCCAGGAAGCTGACGATATCCGCACCTGTATCCAGCGCTGCTTTGCTGTATTCCACCTGCGGAACGCCGTCGAGCGCCTGTAGCAACTGCTCTTCGCTGAATTGCTGCAGCAATTCGGTGGTGGCGTTTCCGAAGAGGATCTCGGATGCCTTAACGGCAAATGCATATTCGTCGGCGCCGTGTACGAAGCAGGTGATGGATTCGGCCAGCTTTTTTTGTAACAGGCGCTGATGGGGCGCTTCCTGGTGGCGGGCCACCAGGGTTTCAATTTCATCTTTGGGCAGGAAGCTGAAAATTTTTATCCACCTGACGGCATCGTCGTCGGCAGCGTTCAGCCAGAACTGGTAAAACTGGTAAGGCGATGTTTTGGCCGGGTCGAGCCAGATATTGCCCTTTTCCGTTTTCCCGAATTTGCCGCCATCCGATTTCGTGAGCAGCGGGCAGGTAAAGGCAAAGGCTTCACCACCGCCCATGCGGCGGATCAGCTCCGTACCCGTAGTGATATTTCCCCACTGGTCGCTGCCGCCCATTTGCAGCTTGCAGTTTTTATTATTGTATAACCAGTAGAAATCGTATCCCTGGATCAGCTGGTAGCTGAACTCTGTAAAGCTGATGCCGCTGTCGCCTTCGATTCTCTTCCGCACGCTGTCTTTCGACATCATATAATTTACCGTAATGTGTTTGCCCACATCGCGAATAAAATGCAGGAAGCTGAGGTCTTTGAACCAGTCGTAGTTATTGACGATCTCGGCGGCGTTGGGTAATTCGGGGTTGAAATCGAGGAAGCGGGCTAGTTGTTGCCGGATGCCCTCGAGGTTTGCGGCGAGGGTCTGTTCATCGAGCATTTTCCGTTCTTCGGCTTTGAACGAAGGATCGCCCACCATGCCGGTAGCGCCGCCCACCAGGGCAAATGGTTTGTGCCCGGCTTTTTGCAGGTGTACCAGCAGCAGAATGGGTACGAGGCTGCCGATGTGCAGGCTGTCGGCCGTAGGATCAAACCCGATATAGGCCGCGGTCATTTCCTTATTGAGCTGTTCTTCGGTTCCGGGCATGATATCCTGCAGCATACCCCGCCATCTTAATTCTTCTATCAAATTCATAAAAAGGCTGCAATTTGCAGCAAAACTAAGGCAATACACGTAAGGCGCCACGCAATATCGGGCCCGCGCCTGCGTTAGTATTGATTGCCGTAATTATGCTTATTCTGAAAGTTGACCCCATGCGACTAATCAACCGCGGGCTGGCATTTTTTGTATTCCTGCTCCCGCTGCTTTCCCAGGCCCAGTTCAGGAAATACTCCAATGAGTTCCTGAATATCGGTGCCGGCGCCCGTGGGCTGGCAATGGGATCGGCCCAGGTGGCGAGCGTTGC
>JASGFZ010000106.1:0-9962 GCA_047605345.1 Flavihumibacter sp.
TCCAGATATTAACGCCGCCCAGCAGCGAATCGGTGAGCTTGTCGTAGGTAGATCCCTTCAGGTTGTTTTGGGAAAAAGCGCCCAAACCCCAAACCAGCAACGCAACACAAGCCAGGCCCGGTTTCCAGGCCCGGAATATACGATTGAACCTATCGTTCTTTACTGCTGGCATAAGCGGCTTTTTTTAATACGCGGTCTGCAATGTAAAGAAGGGAATTTAATTTTTTTGTTATAATTATCAAGGCATGCCCCAAAAACAATGCCTGTTGCATGATAAAGGAAACAGCCGGCAATGTTACCGGGTTCAGGCAGGGGAATACGGGTATGTCAAGCAATTTGTCGGTGTACATATTGTTGAGATAGGCGTCGCCGTAGACGCGCATCCACACCGTAGAGCCGGCGGGAAAGGTCTCGAGAAAATTACTGTACACCAGCTTTCCCGCTTCCGAGCTTTCGATGGGGAGCGCCGGCAGGAACCGGTCGAAATGGGTAAACGATACCCCTGAGTCTTTTCCCAGGAAAACGCGGAAATACCGCGGTGTTTGATTGGTAGTGGGTGCGGGTGTTATCTTAAGGTTGAAGGCGATGGTGCCGCCCGGTTCGCAGTGCGCGGAAAATTGGGAAATGGCAGTGGTGCTTAACCGGCTGATCGACATCGGCGCCAGTTGCTGGGTGATATTAATGGAATCGCGATGGGGGTTCACCTGTATGCCAAACTGCTGCATGGTGCCATAACCGTTTTTGCTAACCGTAATGGTGTACTGCCCGCTGTCTACCAGTGCGAAACGATAAGTGCCGGTTCCGTCTGTGGGGGTGGCCTGGCCAGCGCTGCCATTGCCGAGGCTCACGGAAATACCCGGCAGGTCTTCCGGCAAACTGTTGCCGAACTCGTCAAAACAACGGATCGTGCCCACCAGGTTGCGGGTGAGGCGGGGCGGATCGCCGGATGGTGAACAGGCGATAGCTAAAGAAACAAAAATTACAGTGGTTAACAGTCGCATGGCTGTATCGGTAAGCTACTGCCAAGATAACAGGTATTTGCTGCAATACCAACCCGCTGCCGGCGCCTGTTGCGGCCGCTTCGGAAAAAAGCTAGATTGCAGCAGACCAAGCGGAAGTAGCTCACCTGGTAGAGCGACAGCTTCCCAAGCTGTAGGCAGCGGGTTCGAGTCCCGTCTTCCGCTCTTATTTGTTTATCAGTCTTTTATAAAGCAGATTGGCTGTTTTACGCAAAACGAGCATATAATCGCCCTGGCTTTCGGGAACACAGCCATTGGTGATAAGCACCAGTCCCCATTTTTCTTCGGGCTGGAAACATATTGCTGTATAACCCATAAGCAGATCCGGTATGGCCGGTAAGCGTTTTACCCGGAATATAGTTGCCGGTTTTCAGGAGCGCCAGTCCGTAGTTTTCGTCGGCCGACAGCGGCGTTTGCATTTCCCTCGAACTTTTTTCACTGATGATCCGTATGCCGTGGCTTTCGCCGTAATTCATGTGCATGGTCATATAACGGGCAAGGTCAGCCGCAGAAATTTTCATGCCGCCGGTAGGGGAGAAAATGGCGTGCTGTATCCCATTGTATAGTGGCTGATCGCTTCGCGCCGCGGATTATAGGCGCTGTCGGCCAGGGTAAAGCCCGTAGCCGGATCGTATTCATAGAGCGAGGCAAACAAGGTGGAATCGAGCCCGTCGACCCAATACCCGCCATAGAGCCCGAGCGGGGCCAGCACATGCTGTTGCACATACCGGTCGAATCGTTCGCCGCTGGTTTTCTCTATGATGGTGCCGATCATATTGAAATTGAGGTTGCAATACTGTATCCCTTACCTGGTGCATAGTCGTTATAGCAGCTGTCGGCCTTCGGATTTTTCGCCGGGTTGATGGCATCGAGGGTGAAATAGCCCTGGCTGTCGTTGATGCTGGAAGTATGCGACAGGCACATACGCAACGTGATTGGAATATCGGGATAGCGGGGATTCCTGACGGTGAAGCCCATCAGCTTCGACATGTCATCGTCGAGGCTGAGCTTGCCCGCTTCCACCAGCTGCATAATGCTGGTAGCCGAAAAGGATTTGGAGATGGAAGCGATGCGGAAAATATCGCGCGGCCGCCGCTTCCCGCCGCTTTGCAGGTTCTTTTTCCCGAATGACTTTACATATACCAGCTGATTGTCGTTCACCACCGCAGCAGCCAGCGCCACTGCCTTGTATTCCTGCATGATCGCTTTTATTTTCCGGGCGGTGCCTCTTTTCTGGCACCAGCCCGCACTGGAAAACAGCAGGAGAAAACAAAGCAGCGCGGTTAACTTTCGCATATACATAGTCGTTTGCTGCTAAATGTACAAAATCTATCGGCGCGCTAGTCCAGCACTTCGTAGGTCATTACCGGTTTGGCTTTGTTCTTCAGCTTCATTTCGCCAACGGTGGCGCAGCGGAATGATTCTTTGATCTGCTGCCAGGCCTGCTCACTGATCAGGATCTGGTTTTCGGCGGCTGCCGCCTGGAGGCGCTGCGCCGTGTTTACCGTATCGCCGATCATGGTATAATCCAGCCGCCGCAGGGAGGCCGAGCCGATATTGCCCGAAATCATTTCACCGCTGTTGATGCCGATGGATACCCTCGGCACAAAATCAGGTATGGTGGCATCGGGCGCTATTTTCATGATCTCGCTGCGAACGGCCAGGCAGGCATCGACCGCCCGGTCGAGGTGATAATCGCCCTTGAACACCGCCATGATGGCATCGCCTATGAACTTGTCTACATAACCGCCCTGGCGGATGATCTCTTTCACCATCACGTCGAAATACTTGTTGAGCAGGTGCACCACCACGTCGGCATTGGCGGTTTCGCTGATGCGGGTAAAGCCGCAGATATCGATAAAGGCAACAGTGGCCACCACGGTTTCATTCACCAGCAGGGTCTTTTCAAATTCCTGCCCGCCCATAAAGCGCAATACGTTTTCATCTACATACATCCGCAGAATATTATTTTCCTGCACGGCCTTCAGGGTATCGCGGATCTGTTTTACGTATTGCAGGGTTTTCTCCATGGTAACGGAGAGGTCTTCAAAATTGACCGGCTTGGTAACAAAATCAAAAGCCCCGCGGTTCATGGCCGTGCGGATGTTTTCCATATCACCGTAAGCCGATACGATCACTGCTTTGATCAGCGGATGGCCTTCGGTTAATTTGCTGAGCAGGGTAAGACCGTCCATTTCGGGCATATTGATATCGCTCAGCACGATATCAATATCGGGATGCTCCTGCACTACTTCCAGCGCCTCCCGCCCGTTAAGCGCGAAGAGGAAATCGTATTTCTTTTCCCTGATCTTCTGGCGGAAGCGCTGCTTGATCAGCGACTGCAGATCGGCCTCATCATCTACCACTAATATCTTAGACATGACCGATGGTTTTAAGTTTTTCCTTGAGCAGGCCGAAGTCGAGCGGTTTGGTCAGAAAATCGTCTGCGCCGAGGCTCATGGCCTTGTTGTGGTTTTCATTATCGCCATAGGCGGTGATCATCATCACAATGGGGGGCGGCACGTAACGGTGCTGTTTGATTTCACCCAGCAGCTCGAACCCGCTCATACCCGGCATATTGATGTCTGACAGGATCAGCACAGCTTCCTGCACGTGTGTGTCGAGGTATTTCAATGCGTCTTCACCCGAAAAGGCAAAGGCAAACGACATTTCGCCGCTGCGGATCTCTTTTCTGAACCGCTGCTCGAAAAGCCGTTGTATATCCTGTTCGTCGTCTACTACCAGTATCTTCATTTAGCTGTTTTGATAGGGTAAAGAAATGACAAAGCTGGCGCCGGCGCCCGGTGCGTTGGTCAGGGTCAGCTCGCCGCCATGTGTCTTTACAATGTCATAGCTCAGCGACAGGCCCAGCCCCGTACCCTGGCCTGTTGGCTTGGTGGTGAAGAAGGGCTGGAAAATTTTATCAACCAGGCCGGGCGGAACGCCGTTTCCGTTGTCGGAGACCGTTATAACCAGGTTATTGCCCTGTTTGCGGGTGGCGACATGCACTGCCGGCTCAAAATTACGGCCGGCTGCCTGTTCCATTCTCTTTTTCTCGGTGGCGGCGTGAAAAGCATTGGTGATGAGGTTCAGCAGCACACGGCCTACGTCTTGCGGTACCACGCTGATGGGCGGCAGGGCGGTGTCGAAATCGGTATGCATCAGGGCATTGAAACTTTTGTCTTTGGCCCTTAACCCGTGATAGGCCAGGCGGAGGTATTCATCGGCCAGTAAGTTGATATCGGTCGGCTCTTTCTGGCCGCTGCTGTTGCGGCTGTGCTGCAGCATGCCCTTTACAATGCCGTCGGCCCGTTTGCCGTGGTGCAAAATTTTATCGAGGTTATTCTTCAGGTCGCCCGCGATCAGCCGGGCTTCGGCGGGGTTGTTATGGTCCAGCTCCAGGACCATTTCATCGATCAACTCAATGGAAACATCCGAAAAATTGGTAACGAAATTGAGCGGGTTCTGGATCTCATGAGCGATACCCGCCGTCAGCTCACCGAGAGAAGCCATTTTTTCCGATTGTATCAGTTGCGCCTGCATCGACCTCAATTCGGCCAGCGTCTGTTCCAGTTCTTCCTTACGCCGTTTCAGGTCTTCGGTGCGTTGCGCTACCTGTACTTCCAGCTCTTCTTTCATCTTCTCGCTTAGCCGGAAAGCTTCTTCCTGCTCAAGGCGCTTTTTCTGTTCCAGCTCCTGCGCCTTGCGCTGGTTGCGGGAATACAGCCACATGAACAAAGCCCACGCGAGTGAGCAAAGCAGAACCGTGTCAAAATAATCGCTCCACCGGCCGTACCAGCTCTTGAATAGACTGCTGCAAAACAGGGAGCTAAAACTAACTACGAGGTAAGGTGTTACCGCCCATACCAGCCAGCGTTGCGGTTTGAACGCGGGCGTCTGGTACAGTATCCATACCAGGTACACATTGAAGGCAAGGTTGGCCCAGGCAGGAATCCATTCGTAATGGCTCAAAAGCGTGGAGGCGACGAGCAGCCCCAGTGATATATAGAAACGAAACTGGAAGAAATTTCCCCAGCTTGCGTCTATCTTTTTGCTTTTAGCCAGCTGTACCATGTAACGGCAAACGAACATGGCCAGCAAGGGGGCGTCAAGATGCATGTGCTTTTTCTTTTAATATGCCACCCGCGGCTTCCTTGATGCTCTGCACATACATGAAAGCTTTTGGATCGATATCGAGGATGGCGTCTTGCAGCTGCTTGATCTCGAGCCGGGTGATAATCGTGACAATGATCTGGCAGTCGGTCTTTACATCGAAACTGCCCGGCAGATAACCCCGCTCCCCTTTGTAAACGGTAATGCCTTTGCCGAAATCAGACACCAGGAGGGCCTTCACTTCTTCTTCGCGGGCCGTAATAATATTCAGCGCCGTGAATTCTTCGATACCATCTACCACGTAGTTGGTGGCGCGTGTAGCCGTGAAATAGGTGATCAGCGAATACATGGCCGTTTCAATACCCAGCTGAAAAGCCGCTATCGCAAAAATAATGGTATTGAAAAGCAGGATGATCTCGCTGTTGGAAAAGCCGGTTCTGCGCCGGGTGAACACGGCCACCACTTCAGCACCGTCTATCACGCCACCGCCCCTGATCACCAGCCCCACGCCCGCACCCATCATCACGCCGCCGAAAATGGCGATCAGCAGCTTATCGTGTGTGATGGAAGGAATATCTACAAACAGCAGGCCGAGCGACAGCAATACGACCGCCACCGAAGTTTGCACCGCAAAGGTTTTACCGATGCTCCGGTAACCAAGATAAATAAACAATACGTTCAGCGAAATAATGAGCAGGCTGATATTAATGTGAAAAATCTCGTGCAGCAATATCGAAATACCGGTAATGCCGCCGTCCATAAAGAGGTTGGGTATCATAAACCCTTTCATGGCCAGTATGGCCAGGCAAACACCGACCAGGATCTGGAAAAAGTTTTTGGCGTTGTAGACCCGCTTCCAGTCGATCGTATCATGCTGTCGTTTCATTGTCATGTGCTGCCTGCCCTTTTGCGCCTCAAAATAAAACATTCCCGTTAATGTTCGGCGCCGAACAGGCGCCGTACCTGAATCGGCCGGCATAAAAAAAGCCCGGCAGTAGACACTGCCCGGCTTTTTTCAAATATTAATAACCTTGCCGCTAAGCTAGGGTGCCGCCACCCGCCGGAAGCGCCTGTTGCGACCAGCTCCCCGATTTTTGCGACCATCCCGCGGCAACGGAAGGCTTCCCTGCACCCTTTTTTTCTTTAAATTGCCCCCTTATCACCGCATTCGCGTATGCTTTCAGCAAAAAATCAGTCGGTGGCCCTGCATTATATTTTGCGACTGGCCGTGGCGATGTGCTTTATCGGGCACGGCGTTTTCGGTATTATTACCAAGCAGGTATGGTGCAACTATTTCGGTGTTTTCGGAATCGGTACCGAATGGTCTTACAGGCTGATGCCTTGGGTAGGCGGGTTCGATATACTGCTGGGCATAATTTTCCTGTGGCGACCGATGCGGATTATCGCTGCCTGGCTGGTGGTCTGGGGTATTTTTACGGCGCTGCTGCGACCCCTTTCGGGCGAGCCTTTTGCCGAATTCATTGAAAGGGCCGGTAATTTCGGAGCCCCTTTCACTTTCCTGCTGCTGGCGCAAACGCAGTCGGTGCTCAGGTCGTACTGGTTCGACCGCGTCAGGCCTTTCCAGGTTGCCTACCCCGAAACACTGCTGCGCGGCAGCCTGCAATGGATCGTTTTCCTGTTATTGCTGGGGCATGGCTGGCTGAACCTGCTGGGTAAGAAAGGCCTGCTGGATCAGTACCTGTCGCTGGGATTTATAAATCCCGTAGCGGTGGCCCGCGGGGCCGGCCTTTTTGAAGTGATGACCGCTTTGCTGGTATTACTGCGTCCCATACGCTGGGTGCTATTGCTGCTATTTATCTGGAAGATGGCTACGGAAATGTTTTATCCCGCCTGGCCTGTTTTCGAATGGATAGAAAGAGGCGGCAGCTATGGAAGCATCCTGGCGCTTTACCTGCTCGCCGGCGCCGGCCAGCAGACCTTATTAAAAATCCCCTCTGTAGATATGAAGCAGATCCGTTGGGCGGCCGTATGGTTGCCGTTGCTGGCCATGGTTTCGTGCAAACCGAAAAATTACCAGGCCGTTTCGCACAACCCGTTCATGTATTCCAAGACGGTTAAAAGCTGAACGATATTGTGCTGGAAAATAATTTCCCGCCGATGGTGGCCTCGCGTAACTATGCTTATGCCAATATTGCGGCCTATGAAGTGATGGCCGCCGGTGATACAAACTACAATTCGCTTAGCGGGCAGATCAAACACCTGCCGCCCATGCCCAGGGCAACCACCACGGTTGACTATCCCTTTGCCAGCATGCTGGCCTTTTGCAAGGTAGGCAATGCGGTTACCTTTCCGGAGGGCAGCATGGACAGCTATGTGCAGCAATTAAAAGATACCATACGGAATGCGGGTATGCCGAAGGCGATTTTCGAAGCCAGCGTGGCTTATGCCAACCAGGTAGCCGACAGCATCCTGGCCTGGAGTAAAAAAGACAATTATGCCCAAACCAGGTCGGCGCCCAAATATACCGTTACCCAGGAAGCCGGCCGCTGGGTGCCCACCCCGCCTATGTACGGGCAGGCGGTAGAGCCTCACTGGATGGAAATCAGAACCCTGGTGCTTGATTCGGCTTCACAGTTTGTGCCTATCCGTCCGCCGAAATTTGACCCGATGAATCATGAAAGTGAATTTTTCAAGGCGCTGATGCAGGTCAAAACCATGGTTGACAGTCTTACCCCCGATCAGAAGCATATGGCCGATTTCTGGGATGATAACCCCTTCAATCTGCACGTGACCGGGCATGTGATGTACGGCACCAAAAAGTTTTCACCGGCCGGTCACTGGATGAATATCACCGGTATCCTGGCGCAGAAAGCCAACCAGGATTTTTCGGGCACGGTGGCGGTTTATACCGTTGCCGGCATAGCGCTGTTTGATGCCTTTATCAGTTGCTGGGATGAAAAATACAGGAGTAATTATGTGCGGCCGGAAACGGCGATTAACCAGTATATCGACCCCGACTGGCGGCCTTACCTGCAAACACCACCCTTTCCCGAATATTCGAGCGGGCACGCCGTGATATCGGGCGCGGCCGCCGAAACCATCGCTTACTACCTCACGGACAGTATTCCGTACCGCGATACTTCCGAAACGGAATTCGGCATCGCACCGCGGAATTTTGTTTCCGTAAGGCAGGCTGCCAAAGAAGCGGCCCAGTCGCGGGTGTACGGTGGTATTCATTTTCAGCACGCCTGCGATGTGGGCAATGAAAAAGGAAGACTGATCGGTCAGCTGGTGCTGGACCGCCTCAAGCTGCGTAAGCACGAATAAGCGCGCCGCAGCTTATTTTCGTGGCAGATGAAAGGATTTACCGCCTTTTTCTTTTTTGGCAATTATTTCTATGGCTTTTGTGCGGTGGCGCTGGCTATTGAAGCGTCGTTGCAGCAGGGGCAACCACTGAACGGCTTACCGTTTTACGGGATGCTGTTTGTGGGAACGGTTTTGTTTTACTCCTATCCTTATGTGCGGCGGGTGAAGGGGGTGGCTGCCAATCCGCGCACCAGGTGGTACCAGCAGCATTATATCCTGGTGAGGAATACCCAGATAGTGTACACCCTTGCGCTTGCCGCCGGTTCGGCGGTTTTCCTGTACCATTACGGCAACCGGGCCATGCACCTGTCGTGGATGAACAGTTTCCTGGTAGTGGTATTTCCCTTTGTGGCGGCGCTGTATTACGGATTGAGCATTTTTCCCGCCGAATTGAACCTGCGAAAAGTGGGCTGGCTGAAGCCTTACCTGATCGGCTTTACCTGGGCTGGCGCCGTAACCATTTACCCGGTATTGCTTCACTCGATTATCAGCGGAACGGAACATGTATTCGACCCGCCCGATCTGTTTCTCTTCATTAAGAACTTCCTGTTCATTTCCCTGCTTTGCATCATGTTTGATGTAAAGGACTATGCGGCCGATCATTCGGGCGATATACGCACCTACGTGGTCAAATACGGCTTGCGGAAAACCATATTCGGGATATTGATGCCGCTTTGCATCGGCGGACTGGCCGCGCTGGTGGTGTACGGTATAAACCGGCAATTCAACCCGCTGCGCATAGTCATCAACGTGATACCATTCCTGTTATTGCTGCTGGCTGCCCGGTCGCTGCGCCGCCGGCGGCCTTTATTGTACTACTATACAACGATAGACGGGCTTATGCTGGCAAAAGCGGTGTGCGGCGCTGCCGCTGCCCTGCTTCTTTAATACGGCCAGAAATCGGGCTTCAGGTGAACACCCGTAAGCGTACAATAGCTGCAGAGAGCGGAACCGAGCACAACTTCCGACTGCTTCGGATCATTGAAGTTTAATGGTGCATAGGCACTCGCATATGATGCGAGTGTATCTGCCAGATTGGGCTTCACCAACTGTTCGCATTGCGGGTAGTAATTCCAGCCGCCCACATCCTGCCGGGTGATGAAAATCCTTTTTTCCTGTCCGTCGGCCACGTCCACAAACCCGATTACCTTTTCTGCCGGATTGCTGACACACACAAGATTGCTGTTCAGCTCACTTGGCTGCGCATCAAAAATAGACCCCAGCTGCTCATTGTTCTTCGACAGGCGTTGCAGAAAATCAAAACCGGCAGCACTGCAGGCATGCATATTTATTTTTATCGAGTAGCGTTCATCTAATTTGGGCGAATAGTTGGGAATGAACATGATTTCCTTGTCGAGCCTGTCTTTTGACAGTTTCAGGTTGGATGCGCTCAATATTGCTGTGGAGTATTCTGTTTTCCAGCAACGGAGTTCGGATGTGTCGGGCCTGTTGCCGGCGGGAAGCTCGGTAACGCCGGTAAAATTGCCGTTTGCCGAATAGGTG
>JASGFZ010000107.1:0-9948 GCA_047605345.1 Flavihumibacter sp.
TACGATGATGCAGTTTGGCATCGGCAGGATAGGTTATGTTTTTCTCCTGCACCGCGGTATCTACACTCACCTGGTTATCGTTGCTGATAACGATAAAAATTAGTCACCCATTCCTCCGCGTTCATTGCTCCTTTGCGGTACTCTGCGTGAAAAAAACGCACCCCCAAAGCTCGCCGGCAAAAACAAAACCCACCCGGCACGCGGCAGCACTTCAAACTCAAACACCCCCACCTCTTCCCACACATCATTGACTCTTGTCTTTCTTGCCGAAGATCTTTTTGAACAATCCCTTTTTTTCTTTTTTCTCTTCTTCTACGGGTTTGGCCGCCGGTTTTTCGGGTTGTTTTTTCTCTTCTTTTTTGGTGCCCTGGGTGGCTTCTTTCAACACTTTCATTTCGTCGGCGTTGAGGTTGGACTCGGGCGGGATGTTGGTGGTATCGGGCTCCATCAGGTATTGGTCGGCGCCGCCATTGCCCTGGTCGGTGCCTTCGGCGCCGGGGGGCGCCTGCTGCTCGATGATGCGCATATAATCGTATTCGGCTTCTTTGCGCATCTGTTCCGGTTGTGCAAAGCGCTGGTCTTTTTCGATGCCCAGCGTTTTATCGGCATATACTTTCTGGAAGAAATATTCCCAGATCGGCATGGCAGCCTTACCGCCATAACCCAGGCCGCTTTCGAGCCTTATAAAACGATCGTCGCAACCGATCCAGGTGCCGGCCAGCAACTGGGGCGTAAACCCGATGAACCAGGCGTCGGCATTATCGTTCGTGGTACCGGTTTTGCCTGCCATCTCCGCTGCGCCCAAACGCGCGCGCAGGCCCGCTGCGGTGCCAATCTCCACCGGGCCGCCCAGCATCCGCGTGGTGGTATAGGCCGCTTCTTCACTGATCACCTGGTTTATTTTGGTCTGGAAACTTTCCAGCACATTGCCGTTACGGTCTTCGATACGCGTAATATACGTAGGTTGTACGCTAAAGCCGCGGTTCGCGAACATGGTATAACCGTACAGCATTTCGTACATCGACAAATCCACCGCACCCAAACAGATGGAAGGGTAAGCGGGTATCTCCGACTTGATATTGATATTGTGCAGGAAGTCGACGAAACGCTGCGGGCCAACCTGCTTCATGATATAGGCAGTGGCGCAGTTGAGTGAATAGGTGAGGGCGCCGGCCATGCTTACGGTATTGCCGTTGCATTTGTCTTTGGCCGGTACCAGGCCGAAGCCCGGGAAATTCTGCTGCACGTTCTGCACCGGCGTTTCGGGGGTAAAACCGTCTTCATAGATCGCCTGGCAATACAGGAAGGGTTTGATTGATGAACCGACCTGGCGTTTGGTGTTGATGTTGACGTGGTCGTATTTGAATGTTTTGAAGTCGATGCCGCCCACCCAGGCTTTCACTTCGCCGGTTACCGGATCGGTCACCATAAAAGAGGTTTGCAGCAGCTGGTGGTGGTATTTGATGGAATCGAGGGGCGACATGACGGTATCCCGCTCACGCTTCTGGTTCCAGGCAAATACCTTCATGGGCACTTTCCGGTTGAAGCTTGCTTTGATATCGGCTTCGCTCATGCCGTCGTCCTTCTCATTTTCCCAGCGGTCGGAGGCCTTCATGGCAGCCAGCAGAATATTGTCGCGGTCTTTCCAGATAGTGCCTTTTTTCAGGCTGTTCTGCGCATTCAGCACTTTCTGCAGCGCCGGCATGTGTTTGGTGACGGCTTCTTCGGCATAGAGCTGCATCCGCGGGTTGATGGTGGTATAGATCTTCAGGCCGTCTTTGTATATATCGTAGGGATCGCCGGTGGCGGGGTTGTTGTGTTCCTTGCACCATTTGCGGATATCGCCCCTGATCACCTCACGCAGGTAAGGCGCCAGCCCGGTGTTCTCGTCCTGCTTTTTGAAGTTCAGCACGATGTCCTGCTTTTTCAGCCGTCCGGCTTCGGCTTCGGTGATATAATTGTTCCCGGCCATTTTGGTGATCACGTGGTTGCGGCGGTTCAGCGCGGCCTTGGGATTGCGGCGGGGGTTGAAAACCGTGGGACCGTTCACCATGCCGATCAGGGTAGCGGCTTCTTCCACATTGAGGCGGTCGGGCTCTTTGCTGAAAAAAGTAAGCGATGCATTCCGGATGCCGTACACGTTATCGCTGAAAGGCACCACATTCAGGTAGAGCGCCAATATCTCCTGCTTGGTGAAATTGCGTTCGAGCTTGATGGCGATGATCCACTCTTTTAATTTCTGGATCATGCGTGTAACGGGATTGCGCGCCCTTTCATCGAACATGTTCAGGGCAAGCTGCTGTGTAACGGTGCTGCCGCCGCCCTGGCGGCCGAGATAGGCGATGGCCCGCAGCACCCCTTTGGCATCAATGCCCGAGTGCTGGTAAAAGCGTTCGTCTTCGGTAGCCACCAGGGCATTGATGGCATGTTTTGAAATGTCTTTGTAGTCCACATTGCTGCGGTTGCCTCTTTCCTTGAAATACTTGCCCATCAGGGTGCCATCCGCCGCATATACTTCGGTGGCCTGTGCAATAGACGGATTCTCCAGTTCACTGAGCGAAGGCAGTTTCCCGAACACGCCGATATTGATCAGCAGCAACAGCAGTGCGAAAGCGCCCAGTCCGAACAGAAATACTTTCCAGAAAATACTGTTTACTTTTTTCATATTCAACATTCGGTTACAGATCGGGAAATAGTTGTTTGATGAATTGCTGGTAGGCAGGGAAATCCTGGTTGCGCAGCAGCAGTTCCATATTGTCTTCGGCGATCGGCACAAAATAATACTTTCCTGTTTTCAGCCAGGGGATGATTTCTTTCGGCGCCAGGTCTTTGGCCTTCCTGATATAATCAATGGCCGCGGCTTCATTTTCCAGGCCCCTGATCGATACCAGTTTTCTCTTTTCGCCCAGGTCAACCACCATCACATTCATCGGCTGGGTATAATATTTTTCTTTGTTGTAACGATCGAAGGCGTTGCGGGTTTCGGCCACATATACCGGATCCACATCGTCGAGCACGATGCCCACGAAATGCGGCTGCTGCGAATGCCGGTTAAGCTGCTGGCGGGCGGGCATGGGGCTTCTTTTTTCAGCCGGCTGCTGTCGGCGCCCGGCTTGTTGGCGGCAGGGCAGGCAATTTGGTGTTTTGGTTACCGCTTCCCTGGCAGGGGCGTTTCTTCACCGGCTGGGCGTGACGCGGGGTGTAACTGTATTCGGTTGTTCGGAAGGGCTGGCAAGCGTGCTGTCGCCGGCAGGACGTTCTACCTGCAGGTTGGTGAGGTAGGCTTCGATCTGTTTGCGGCGTTTCAGTACATCTATCATGGTGGCTGCTTTCTGGGCAAGGGGATGTTCCGAAAACATATCGCTGATTGCGTTCAGTGTTTCGACGGCGGCGCTGTCTTCTTTCTTTTTCACCTGGTAGATGGCTTCTATATACAATAGCTGCGGCGTCCAGTGCTGGTTGCCGAAAAGGCTGTCGGCCTGTTTCTTCAGCACCATGGCCGAATCGAATTGCCCCTCAAGGAAAAGATCGTACACCGTATTGTATTGGGCAGTCGCTTTTTTGGCAAGGGCGCTGTCGGCGTCGCGCACGGCAAGCGGGTCGCTGGCGATGCGGGCCTGCCGGCTGTTGGGGTATTGTGCTTTCAGGCTGCCTCTGACGCGGGCGAAATCCTGCTCTCTGCCCAGGTGCTGGTAACAGATCGCGAGGTTGTAGAGTATCTCGGCTTCTTTTTTATCGCCGGGAAATTTCTCCAGCAGGGTTTCGTATTCGGTG
This sequence comes from Flavihumibacter sp., assembly GCA_047605345.1. Classification (GTDB taxonomy): domain Bacteria; phylum Bacteroidota; class Bacteroidia; order Chitinophagales; family Chitinophagaceae; genus Flavihumibacter. Next base: position 3,775 of record JASGFZ010000107.1, read on the forward strand.
GCGGCGCCGGCATAGTCTTCCAGCTTGTTCTGCAGGGCGAGGGCCAGCAGGTACCTGGCCTGCCGGATGGAATCGTTCGATGCCTGCATTTTTTCAGGCGTCAGCGGAATGCCCGCCAGCAGGCTTTCCATGCTCAGTGTATTCCCCGCATCGCTGCTGCGGTTACCCGTTGCGCCCGCTTCGGGAACCTGCTGCCGTCCCGGCATACCGGCGGCACTGAGCCGCCGCCAGTTGTCTACATTCTGGCGATTGCCCCATTTGCTGCGGAACTCGTTAAAGCCGCGGGCTTTCAGGGTGCTGTTGTAGAAATAAAACTCCGTTGCATTGCCGGCGCTGCCCGAAAACAGGTCGGCCTGCTGCTGGGCGCCCGATGCATTGTTCAGCAAAGGGTTCTGGTTGTTATCGCCCATCGCTTCTTCTTCGGCCAATCCCTGTTGCCGCCGCAGGCTGCGCAGTGTTTTTTTCAGGTAGGCATTGCGTTCCGCTTCGGGCAGGGCGGCGAGCTGCTGCACACTGTCCTGCCGCCGCATGACCATGAGCTGCGTGCCGATAACGGCCAGGGCCTGTTTGCGCGGGGTGAAATCCTTCACTTCCTGCTCGGTCAGGTAATTGCCGTCTACACTGTCGTAGGCATAGCGGGCGTCTAAATATCTTTTCTGCGCGAAGGCGATCTCGGCCATCAGCAGGTAGGACTTCGATTTCTGTTCGGGGTTGTCAAAGGCGTTGCGGATGCTTTTCAGCAGGTGCTGGTGTGCGGGTGTGTACCGCTGGCGGCTGGCTTCTATTTGGGCGAGGGTATAATAGATGAGGTCGCGGTTGTTGGCATACCGTTCTTTGCGGGCCATTTTTTCCAGCGCTGCAATAGCGGTTTGCCAGTCGAGCTCGTTGCCGGTATCGAACTGCTGGGTGGCCTGCAATTGCGCCGCCACTTCCATAATCGGGTTCAGCGTATGCTTCATGCTGCGCTGGTAGGCTTCTTTGGCCGCATCGCGTTTGCCGATGCGGGCATAGAGCTGCCCCAGCAGGAATTCCCAGCGGGCCTGTTCTTCCCTGTTGCCGGCATTGGGCAGGGCTTTTTCGAGGTAGTAGGCCGTGCTGTCGTACTGGGGCTGCTGGTAGAAATAGTAAGCGGTCACTTCGGCCAGGGCTGTTTGCAGGCGTTGGGGAAAGTCGGGGTCATTCCGCAGGGTTTGTATAAGCGTGAAGGCGGTAACATAGTTCTTCTGCGAAATATGGGTCCTGATCAGCCAGATAAGGGCATCGTTGCGGCTGGGCGGTTCTGAAAAGCTGCGCTGGATGATAGTCCGCTTTTCGACGGTCGACACTTTCAGGTTGTTTCCGCCCTCGTTCGAATTACTGGCGATATAGAGATCATATCCCTGCTCGTCTTTCGGTGCAAAGGCAAAGTTCATGTACTGGAAGGTCAGGTAAGCCGAATCGAGCGAATTGCGGAGGTAGTAGGCCTGCCCCAGCTGGAGGTACAGGTTGTCGATCCAGTTGTTGCGCAGGTCGTGCAAAAAAATGCCCGCGTTCACCTTGTAGATGACCGAGTCGAGCTCTTTCTTCTGTGCAGCGGTGGTTTCCAGGTCGTAGTTATAGAAGGAGAGAGGGGCGTTGAAATTATCGACATGCTGGCTTTTGGCGATGGACAGCACCCGGTCGAGCTTAAACTGTGCATTGAACGCATAGTTGTAGTGTGTATAGGTATTCTGTGTAAGCCGGCGGGGGAGGGTGAATTTCTTTTCGCCGGTTGTTTCGGCTTTCAGCACCCTGTTTTCGTATTTGGCCGGCTTTTTAAGGTCGGCAGCCGTCAGGGTGGGCTGGGACAGTACAGCGTACCGGCCGGTCAGGCAGAGCAGAACGAGCAGGATATGGTGGCAGTACCGGGGGTTGATCATCTGCGCAAACTAAATGTATTAATACTACCGCCAAAGAAAATTTCGTTAAAGATGGCGCGTCAACTACAACGCAGCCGTTCGAACGCTATTGTATGAAAGCAGGGGCGGGCGGGGTGACCGGCGCAATTATTGCGCCAGATTGTATGATATTAAGATTCTTTGCTACATTTGAAATGACAGTATGAAAGCACCTGTAAAAAAATACACCAGTTTTGAGCAGCTTAAAGCGGATGTCAGGGTGACGAGTGACCCTGAAGCCATTAAAAAGCAACTGGCTTTCTGGCGTTTTTTTTCCAACGCAAGGGAAGCTCAAAACAAGAAACACGATGATACCAGCCATCAGCGAACTGGAAAAAGTCTGTAGGTTCCTGGATGTTCGGAAGGTGCAATATTTAGCGGTTGGTGGTTTGGCAGTCGCTGCACATGGTTATACCCGCATGTCGATGGATGAAAGTGGTCAGTTTCGTGAGAAACCGGACCTTGTTTTTTGGTATAATCCTGCAATATGATAATTATTACCGGGTGATAGATGTTCTTGAAGATTTGGGACAGGATGTGAAAGTGTTTCGGGACGAACAGACACCTGATCCGAAACGCTCTTTTTTTCGATACCAGTTCCCGTTATTTACGCTTGATTTCCTTCCATCTATAAAACTTCAACTTAAGTTTTGGGAAGCCTACAATCGTACATTTGAACTGGACCTCGGTAGTTTTATTTTACCGGTGATACCATACGAAGATTTATTAAAAGACAAGATTGCTGTATCCCGACCAAAAGATATTTCCGATATTGAGGCATTGAAAAAACTTCCCGGAACCGACGCTACCTTTGATTAACCTGCAAAAAAATTAATGGCCGAAAGCAATACAGATACCCCCCTTAAACGTTTACGGAACCGGTACCGCCTGGTGGTGATGAACGACGACAGCTATGAAGAAGTCGTTACTTTCAAACTGTCGAGGCTGAGTGTGTATATCGGGCTGAGTACCTTGTTTGTCGTGCTGACCGGACTCACCGTTGCCCTGATCGTTTTCACCCCGCTGAAGTTGTATATACCCGGCTATGGCAGCGCCAATGCCACGCGGGAATTGCGGCAGCTGAAAATCCGGACAGATTCATTGGAGCAGGAGATGGAGTACCGCGACAAATACCTGCAGGACATTAAAAAAGTATTACAGGGAGATGCGTCCGTAAAACTGGACACCACTTCCCTCAATATACCGGCAACGGAAACAACAACAGATTAAATCCATTTACTATGTTTAGCGGGAAATCCAAATCAGACAATTTTGCAGAAACAGGCAGCGGCGGTACCAGCACCAGCCTCATCGGCAACGGCACCACCCTCAAAGGCGATATCAGCAGCAATGGCGATATGCGCATCGACGGCACCCTGATCGGTAACATCAACAGCACAGCCAAAGTGGTTATCGGTGCCAACGGGGTGGTAGAAGGCGATATCATCGGCGCCCAGGCCGATATCATGGGCAAAGTGACCGGTACCATCAAGGTAAAAGACCTGTTGCAGTTAAAAGCCTCCGGAATCGTAAACGGCAATATTCATGCAGGCAAGCTCCAGATAGAACCAGCAGCGACCTTTAACGGAGCCTGCCATATGACCTCGCCGGTTGAAACCGCGGCGTCATCTTCCTTACATGACAAGCAAAAAGACAGTAAAGCCGCCTGATAACAACAACTGGACGCGCTGGATGGGCCTTGGCGCCCAGTTTGCCGGCGCCATCGGTTTTGGTTTGTGGGCAGGAAACTGGCTCGACGGCCGGATGAGCAAGGCTACGCCCTTATTCATCTGGCTATTACCTTTGCTGCTGATGGCTGTTTTATTGTACCAACTGATAAAAGAAACGGCGAAACGCAACGATGGACAAAAAACCGATGATCTTTAACCGCGATTTTCAGCTTCCTTTTCTTGATTTTTGTGCTGGTGAACCTGGGCCTGCGGGTCTTTGCCGACAGGCTGGCCACCGCCGGGGTAGACCGCACCGTGATCCAGGTAGGGAACCTGGTGCTGTTCCTGGTGTTCTGGCTTTCACTGGTTATTCGCAGCCGCGGCACAGCCGACCCTAAATCACCGGCGTTTTTAACACCGGTATATGCAGGCATGATGCTGAAATTCTTCGGGTTGGCGATAGCCGCTTTCTTCTATATCTATTTTGCCCGCGACCAGGTAAATAAACCGGCGCTGTTTGTGTGCATGGGTCTCTACCTCGTGTATTCCCTTATTGAGCTGGCCGCACAGCGAAAGCCCAATGCCTGATGCCCCGTAAAGAATACCCCATGCAGCAGCTGGCGCATTTTCTGCCGCCCGGCGCTTTCGAAAAAGTGATCGTTTATATCCAGCAGTACAAGGTGCACCTGACGATCACCCGCGAGCGACGCAGCCTGCTGGGCGACTACCGCCATGCGCATCCCGGCGCCCAGCACCGGATCAGTGTGAACGGCAACCTCAATCCCTATGCCTTTCTCATCACGCTGGTGCATGAGCTGGCCCACCTGCTCACCTTTGATCGTTATCACCGCCGCGTGGCCGCCCATGGCCGCGAATGGAAAGCGATATACCGCCAGTTGCTGAGCGGGTTCCTGGGGGTGGGTATTTTCCCGGCCGATATAGAAGCCGCCCTGCTGCGCAGCATCGACAACCTGCCGGCCAGCAGCTGCGCCGACGAGCCGCTGATGCGGGTGCTGCGCCAATACGACCCGGCTGAAGAAAGGGCCCTGCTGGTGGAAGAGCTGCCCGAAGGCGCGCTTTTTTCCATTAACGGCGGACGCCTATTCGAGAAGGGAAAAAAGCTGCGGAAACGCTTTCAGTGCCGCGAGCTGGCAACCGGTAAGCTTTACCTGTTCAGCGGTTTATATGAGGTGGAAATAAGTTCTTGATAAAGATTTAACTATTTTTGCGCCCTAAACTGATTATATGAGAAAACATTTTGGTTTACTGTGTTTTTTAGTGTTGATCCTGGCCGGAACCGTATCTGCCCAAACCGATAAAGGCGACTGGATGGTAGGCGGTAACCTTGCCCTGAATACCACTACCAATAACAGTAACTTCACCCTGACACCGTCGGCCGGTTATTTTTTCGCCGATAATTTTGTGGCCGGTGGTATTTTCTCGTTCGCGCACAGCAAAACAGGCGCTACAAAAACAAACAGCATAGGCGCCGGTCCCTTTGCCCGGTATTATTTTCTGAAAGGTAACCTCAAGCCCATGGTGCTGGCCGAATTTGAATTCGGTACCAATTCCAGCCGGGTGAGTTCCACAAAGGTTAAAAGCAATTACGGGTCGATGTTGCTGGGCGGCGGGCTGGCAGCTTTTGTAAACCAGAACGTAGCCATCGAAACCATTGCCGGTTACGGCCGAACCAAGTTGCAGCATTACGACGGCGAAGGTGGTTTTGTATTGAAAGTGGGCTTCCAGGTGTACCTGTCGCCCCGTGGCATGCTCGATACCTATCGTAAAAATTAATCAGAGCTGCTTCAGCATCCAGAGGTCGCAGCCGAAATGCCCTGAATCGCCGAGGGGCTTTTCCAGGTACTGAAAGCCTTCCCGCTCATAGAGCCGGAGGGCTTTTTTCAATTCCGGCAACGATTCCAGGTACACATGGGTATAACCCAGCGCCTTTGCTTCGGCCAGGCAGGCCCGTGTGAGGGTGGTGCCGGTTCCCTGCCCGCGGGCCGCCGGCAGCAGGTAAAATTTTACCAGCTCGCAACAGCCGGCGGGCAGCCCCGTGGTGGGGTATATGCCCGCACCGCCCAATACCGTATTGTGCTGATCAACAGCTACGAAATAGGCGCTGCCGGCCTTCCGGAAAAGCGAGAAAAGATCGTCGGTGGTGGGATCGAAATACACGGTACCCGGCCGCGCCGCACCAAACTCCAGTAAAGTATTCCTGATAACGGCAGCCAGGGCCTGGTTATCGGCCGCTTCAATAGCCCGAAGTCGTAATTCCATAACCCGAAACTAGTACATTCGGGCGGATGGTATTAAGCCAGCACCAGGGCAAATATAGAATAGAACAATACCAGCGTGGTAAAGATGGCAGCAAGAAAGATGCGGTCTATATGTTGTTTCATGACCTCTTTTTGCGAATAACGTGCCAGACCTGGCAATAAGTATGTGAAATAGCATAAAAAGGCAGGATCAGGCTGTTTTGCCGGAAACAAAATTACTGGGTGTTACCCCGAAATGCTTGTGAAAATCCCGCGAAAAGTTAGTCTGCACACTGTAGCCTACCATCAATGAGGTGGCAATGATGGTAG
>JASGFZ010000108.1:0-9929 GCA_047605345.1 Flavihumibacter sp.
ATATGTCAAAAATACACGTATTCAACCGATTCCCGCGGTCGGCGCCAGTCAATATCATTTGATGATCAGCTAAAATCGTCTTACCGGGGTACCCTCCTTTTTCATAGTTTCACCGGCGTACAGTGAGTATTATGAAAATGAACAACCTATTGCTGCGTATGTCCCTGCTGGTCGCTGTGTGGACCGGGGGCTCTTCAGCCGTTCAGGCGCAAAACGGCGACCAGATACTGGATGGTATCGGCGAAACCGGCATGATTGCCCGTTATGTATTTAACGGCGATGTGAAAGACTGGTCGCGCAATAACCTGCACGGAAAAACGACCGGCACCGGCATCGGTTTTGTCGACGACAACCGGTTTGGCAAAGTGCTGTCGCTCTCTGGCGAAAACAATACGTTTGTGACCCTTCCCGGCGACGCGCTGACCGACCTGGAATCGCTCAGCGTATCGGGCTGGATATACCTGCGTTCCAAACAGCCGGGGCAGCATTTTTTTGATTTCGGAAAAGACAGCAGCCGGCATTTTTTTGCGGCGCCTGCAGGCACTGCCACGCGCGAAGGTTACCAGGCGCTCCTGGCAACCGGTAAAGCCAATACCATCGAAACAGCTTCTCCGGCAATAGAACTGAATAAATGGGTGCACCTGGCCATTGTAATAGATGTGCCTTCGAAAACAATGACCACCTACGTCAACAGCAAGCCGGTAGGCGAAGCCAAACCGGTGCCGCAGGAACTGTCGGCGGTATTCGGCCGGCAACCGGGAGAAAGAATGCTTTATATCGGTAAGTCGATGTTTGCGGGAGATCCTTCTCTCAATGCCCTGTTGCGCGATTTCCGCATTTACCGGGTTCCGCTGAGCGAAAAACAGGTTGCGGGGATTTTTGCCAATGGCCGCCGCGGCGTCAACGACGGATCGGTCAATACAACAGCAAAAGTGGAAGACGATTTGCCGCACTTCCCGGCCGGCCGCCCGCAACTTTACAATGCCTACCTGCTGAAGGTAGCCGATGTACACGTAGAAACGGAAACAGGCAATCTGCCGCGACTCCCCAGCTATGTGCAGGGCACTTACCGGAACAACCGTAAAGGTCCGCTGGTACGGGTGCTGTGGCCCGAAGCGGTCGATAATACCGCCGTTATCAAACCGGGACAATACAGCATCACCGGCCGCGTGGCAGGAACGGATTTTCAACCGAAAGCATATGTTACCGTAAAAGACAAGGCCCGGTCAACCACCCCCGGTTCCACCCTGGAAGCTTTTGACCTGAGCCAGGTATCGCTGAAAAACGACGCACACGGCCACGAAACGAAGTTTATCGAGAACCGCGACAAGTTCATCAGCACGCTGGCCAAAACCGATCCCAATTCCTTTCTCTATATGTTCCGTGATGCATTCGGCCAGCAACAACCCGCGGGCGCGAAGCCATTGGGTGTATGGGACAGCCGCGATACCAAATTAAGGGGCCATGCCACCGGCCACTACCTCAGCGCCATCGCGCAGGCCTATGCAGGCACGGGGTACAACAAAACGCTCCAGGCCAGCTTCGCCGAAAAAATGACGTATATGGTGAACACCCTGTACGACCTCTCGCAACTATCGGGTAAAGCGAAAGAACCCGGCGGCGCGCAGGTGACCGACCCCACGGCCATACCCTTTGGCCCCGGGAAAACGGATTATGATTCGGACCTGAGCGAAACAGGCATCCGTACCGACTACTGGAACTGGGGGAAAGGATTTATCAGCGCCTATCCGCCCGATCAGTTTATCATGCTGGAAAAAGGCGCCAAGTACGGCGGACAAAAAACCCAGGTATGGGCGCCGTATTATACGCTGCATAAAATACTTGCCGGGTTACTCGATGTATACGAGGTTAGCGGGAATAAAAAAGCCCTCGACATCGCTGCGGGCATGAGCGACTGGGTATATGCCAGATTGAGCAAACTGCCTACCGATACACTGATCAAGATGTGGAATACCTATATCGCCGGTGAATTCGGCGGTATGAATGAATCGCTGGCCCGGCTGTACCACATTACCGGCAAAACCGAATACCTGAAAACAGCACAGCTTTTCGACAATATCAGGGTATTCTACGGCGATACCGCCCATTCGCACGGGCTGGCCAAAAACGTTGATATTTTCCGCGGATTACACGCCAACCAGCACATACCCCAGATCGTGGGCAGCGTCGAAATGTACCGCGTATCGCAGAACCCGGAATATTACAAGATCGCCGACAATTTCTGGCATCGGGTCGTTAATGATTATATGTACAGCATCGGCGGTGTTGCCGGCGCCCGCAACCCGGCCAACGCAGAATGCTTTATCAGCCAGCCGGCGACGTTATATGAGAACGGATTCTCTGCCGGCGGCCAGAATGAAACCTGCGCCACCTACAATATGCTGAAGCTGACGGGCGACCTGTTCCTCTTCGACCAGCGGGCGGAGCTGATGGATTATTACGAACGCGCGCTGTACAACCACATACTTGCCTCTGTTGATAAAGACAACCCGGCCAATACCTACCACGTACCGCTGCGGCCTGGATCAATCAAACAATTCGGCAACCCCGATATGACCGGCTTTACCTGTTGCAACGGCACCGCCATTGAAAGCAGCACCAAACTGCAAAACAGCATTTATTTTAAAAGCAAAGACAACCAGTCGCTCTATGTGAACCTGTACATTCCTTCCACCCTCAACTGGAAGGAACGCCAGGTAACCATAGAACAAACGACCAGTTTCCCGAAAGAAGACAATACCCGTCTTACCATCAGGGGCAATGGAAAATTCGATCTCCATGTGCGTGTACCGGGCTGGGCTACCAAAGGTTTCTTTGTAAAGATCAACGGCAAAGAACAGAAACTGTCCGCCACACCGGGCAGCTACCTGACCATAAGCCGCAACTGGAAAAACGGCGATGTGATAGAACTGAAAATGCCGTTCCAGTTTCATCTTGACCCGGTGATGGACCAGCAGAATATCGCCAGCCTGTTCTATGGCCCCATATTGCTGGCGGCCCAGGAGCCCGAAGCCAGGAAAGAATGGCGCGCCGTTACCCTCGATGCCAGCGATATCGGGAAGTCGATCAAGGGCGACCCCAGCCAGTTGACATTCACTATCGGCGATGTGGTGTTTAAACCGTTTTACGATACATACGGCCGGCATTCGGTGTACCTGGATGTAACGCTGAAATAACGATATTAGCTTATAAAAAATGGCCGCCATGCTCAACCGAAGATGTTTTCTGCGCCAAACAGGCATCACCACCCTCGGGGGAATGCTGCTGCCCTCGCTGGATTTGTCAAAAAACAAGTACACAAACCCCGGCATACAGCTGTACACCGTACGAACGGAAATGCTGAAAAATGCCGTGGGAACGCTTAAAACACTCGCGGTATTAGGTATCAAACAAATTGAATCGGCGAATAGCGCCAAAGGATTTTACTATGGATTACAGCCGGCAGAAATGAAAAAAATCTGCACCGATCTGGGCATGACCCTGCGCAGCGGACATGTTCCGCTGGACAGCAAATGGGAGAACACACTCGACCAGGCCGCGGCCAGCGGACAGGAATACCTGATATGCTCTTCCATGCCTTCAGACGGGCAAACCGTCGACAATTATAAAAAAGTGGCCGCCATGTTTAACAAGGCGGGCGAGGAAGCAAAGAAGAGAAACATCAAATTCGGGTACCATAACCACGACTACGAATTTGAAAAAGCCGGCGGCAAAGTATTATATGATATCCTGCTGGATGAAACCGATCCTTCGCTGGTGCACATGGAGCTTGATCTTGGCTGGGTAGTAATGACGGGGAATGACCCGCTGGCCTACTTCAAAAAATACCCCGGCCGCTTTCCGCTCTGGCATTTGAAAGACATGGACCGGGCAAAAAAAGAAAGCACCGAGTTCGGCAAGGGCATATTACCCATCCAGGCAATTGTTGATAAAGCCGGGGGTTCGGGACTGAAGTATTTTTTTATCGAACAGGAAGAATATACCGACGGACCGATCCCCGCCATGAAACACAACCTGGCTTTCCTGAAAAAATTACGATAGAAATGCCTGCGCTTTGCGCGAAGCGTGCTGGTCTATTTCAGGTTTCCTTTTTTCATTTCCGCCAACGCATAGTCAACCGCCCGCGCCGTTAGCGCCATATAGGTTAGCGACGGGTTTTGCGTGGAAGTAGACGTCATGCAGGCGCCGTCGGTAACGAATACATTCTTGCAGGCATGGAGCTGGTTCCATTTGTTCAGCATCGATGTTTTCGGGTCTTTGCCCATTCTCACGCCGCCCATTTCATGAATATCCAGTCCCGGCGCCTGTTTGGAATCGTTGACGGTAATATCGGTAAAGCCCGCTGCCTCGAACATGGCCGTCAGTTGTTCATGGTAATCCTTCACCATCTTTTCATCGTTGTCGTCGTAAAACATATCGATGTGCATCAGGGGAATGCTCCATTCGTCTTTCTGCACGGGATCAAGCGACAACCGGCTGTTTTCTTTGGGAATGGTTTCACCCATCATGTGCGAGCCCACCTGCCATACGCCCGGTTTCGGTTTATCCAGCCGGGCTTTCAGGTCTGCGCCCCATCCCGAGGCAGGAGCATTCATGCGGTTGGCGCCAAAGCCGGCGGCATATCCGCGCAGGAAATCCGTTTCCTGTTTGTGCAGGTTCCGGAACCGGGGAATGTATCCGCTGTTCGGCCGGCGGCCTTCGGTAGTGGAATCGGGGAAACCTTCATACCTGCCGCTCACGTGGCCGCGGTAATTATGGAACGCTACATATTTGCCCAACACCCCGCTGTCGTTACCCAGTCCGTTGGGGAAACGGTTGGAAACGGAGTTCAGCAGGATCAGGTTGGTGTTCAGGGCGGCAGCATTGACAAATATGACCGGTGCAAAATATTCGGTAGCCGTTTTACTAACGGTATCGATCACCCGAACACCCGTAGCCTTGCCGGCCTTATCGTCGTAAATGATGGAATGTACGGTTGTATTCGGCTGCAGGGTCAGTTTACCGGTGCGCAGGGCCCAGGGTATGGTAGAGGCATTGCTGCTGAAATAACCGCCGAAGGGGCATCCCCGCTGGCAGAGATCACGGTACTGGCATTGCGCCCTTCCCTGGTCGAGGTGGATCTGCCCGGGTTTGGTGAGATGCGCCGCGCGTCCGATAATCACCGGCCGGTTTTTGTTATAGGCGGCAGCCATCTTTTCACTGAAGTATTTCTCCACGCAGTTCAGCTCATGCGGCGGCAGGAATTCACCGTCGGGCAATTGCGGAAGTCCGTCTTTATTGCCGGTGATGCCGGCAAAGGTTTCCACATAGCTGTACCAGGATGCAAGGTCCTTGTACCGGATCGGCCAGTCGACTGCAAATCCGTCTCTTGCCGGCCCTTCAAAATCAAAATCGCTCCATCGCTGGGTTTGCCGCGCCCATAAGAGCGACTTGCCACCCACCTGGTATCCCCTGATCCAGTCGAAGGGCTTATCCTGCACATAAGGATGTTCTTTATCTTTCACGAAAAAATGCATCGCATCTTCCCGGAAAGCATAACACTTGCTGGCGATGGGATTTTCCCTGACGATTTCGTCGGTTAGCTGGCCGCGATGTTCGAATTGCCAGGGATACATATTCGTGGTGGGATAGTCTTTATTGTGTTTTACGTCGCGCCCCCGCTCCAGCACCAGCGTATTCAGCCCCTTATCGCAAAATTCTTTGGCGGCCCATCCCCCGCTGATGCCCGAACCGATAACGATGGCATCGAAGGTTCTTTCTTTCAGCCCTTTGGTATTTAGATAACCCATATTCTTTTAACAGCATTTAAGCAACCGGTACGCAACCTTTTATCCACCGGGAATAATTTTACGGCACCACTTTGGTCATATAATACTCCGACTGGGTGTAGCCGCGTACAATCAGTGATTTATAAGCGTTCGCAAAATCTTTAAGCGCCGCATCGTCGGCCGCCTGCTGCAATGTCAGCGACCCATTCTTCGCTTTGGCTTCGGTAAAAGCTTTCAGCGAGCCGGCAAATTGTTGCCGGTTCTCTTCATTAAAGCAATCGTCGGCCATTTTGAGGGCAAACAGGTGCAGCCCCAGGTCGGCTGCGCCGGGCGTACCGGTTTTGGGTATGACCTCATCTGCCAGCAAAGCCAGCATTTTCTCCTGGTCAGGATTGATTTGCAGGTGTTTGAGCTGGATCGAAACCTTGTCCTGCTTATACACGCAGGATGGCATAAAAGCGACTGCTGCGCCCATCCAGATCATTTGTTTTAAAACAACTCGGCGGTTCATAACCGGGAAGTTATTGATAAATTCAATCTCCGCCATTTTACGCAGATTCCTTTTTTGAAATAGGAGGATTGTTTGGTATTTTGCTGTTTGCCAAGGACCCCGCAAAATTTATACCTCAATCTAAAATCAGGGTGCTTGTATACCCGGGGAAATCTGTCGGGAATAACCTCATTAACGATCTGATATATGATGGGAATATTTTCAAGAACATTCATAAAATATGGGGGTTCCTCGAAAATTTCTTCGGAAAATCAATCAAGATCGAAAACCTGCAGCGCACTGAAAAAAGCAATTACCCGGTTTTGGCATTCAGGGAAGCCGTCCTGAACGCAATCATACACCGTGATTATAGCTCCTTAAACAGCTTCCTGATCATATCCATTTTCAAAGACCGGACTGAAATAACCAATTACGGGAATCTGCCGGAAGGCATTGGACTAAAGGATTTAAAAACAGAGCACGTTTCGGTATTGAGAAACCCGGATATCGCCTATGTCTGTTTTATCAGAAAATATATAGAAATGATCGGCAGCGGTACACTACGAATGATTGCTGATGCCAAACGACACGGATTCAAAACGCCGGCCTGGAAAGAAAAAAACAACCTGTTGACAGTACGCTTTGCAGGCATTGGTCATAGTGAGGGTGTAAATGAGGGTGTAAATAAAGAACTGGCATCATTACTTTCTTATATAGAGGAAGATCCTGATAAAAAAGCCGGCGAACTTAGCAAAATGCTGGGTAAAAGTCTTGCTACTACCGAAAGATATTTGAAGATACTGAAAGAGCAGGGGCATATCGAGTTTGCCGGTGCCCCCAAAACCGGCGGATACCGGCTAAAAAAATAACCGCTATCCCCAGGCGCGGCGCAGAAACCGCAGCCAGTTGCCATGCATGATATTTTCAATATCGGATGCGGCATATCCCCGCCGGGCCAGTAAAGCCGGCAAGGTTTGCAGGTCGGCAATAGTCTCCAGGTCATAAGGGCATTGCTCCCTGCCGAAAGCCCCGTCGAGGTCGGTGCCAATACCAATATGCAGCGCATTGCCCGCCAGCTGGCACACCTGATCGATGTGATCAACCATCGTTTCCATATTACACTGCATACCTTCGGGCGTAGAAACCCCTCTTTGCCAGCCCGGCACCATCATCCAGGCATCCAGCGCAGCGCCGATCACGGCATTCCGGTCAACCAGGGCCCTGATCATCTCGTCACTGAACTGCCGGTTGTGATTCACCAGGGCGCGGCAGTTGTTGTGCGAGGCCCAAACCGGCCCCTCGTATAATTCCATTGCCTCCCAAAAAGCATCATCGCACAAATGAGTGGCATCAAGTATCATATTGAGCTGCTGCATTTCACGCAGCAATGTTTTTCCCTGCGCCGTGAAACGGCCCGTGGCGTCGGTACCGTTGGCATAACGCCCCGGCCCGTAATGCGCCGGTCCAACAGCCCGCAACCCATATTGGTAAGCAGTGTGCAGGTAGTCGGGCGTTACCAGCGAATCGGCCCCTTCGAGGCTCAGTATATAACCCACAGGCATAGCCGAAACATCGGTTGCCTGCAGCCACTGTGCCACATGGTTTTCGAGCGATGGCAGGTTGTTGATCATCCGCATCTGCCCCCCGGCCTCCATGGCCTTGTACCAGGCCAGCTGCGCCTGCGTTTGCGCCCAGGCCTGCTCGGGCGACGCCCATCCCGGCAAGGGACTGCCGGGTTCCACATAACGCGCGATCTGGGTCGCCACCACCAGCCCGATACCACCCTGGCGCAGCGCCGGCAGCGAAACCGTGCCCCTGCCGCGATCGGGCTTATCGGTCATCCCTTTTTCCCGCTCGCGCAATACAGCAACAGGCAGCCGCAGGTCGCGGTTCCATTCCATGGCATTCATCGCCAGGTCAAGATGGGCATCGATGGTAAACATAGCGGCGATGAATATACGTTGTATTTTTGCAGCAAATAACAGACTTGGCCGTTTCCGTTTACCTCCTCACACCACCGTTCACGCAACTGAACACCCCTTACCCTGCAACAGCGTACCTCAAAGGTTTTCTCAATACCCTGGGTATTTCATCTTACCAAAGCGACCTGGGTATCGAAGTGACCGATGCGATCTTTTGCCGGCAGGGCTTGCAGCAGTTGTTTGCCGCCGCAGAAAAAGAGCAGGGGTCAGGCTGGAACGACAATATCCGGCGCATCTGGCAGTTGCGCGACAGCTATGTATCGCTGATCGATGCGGTGATGGATTTTTACGGGGAAATAACCCCACGCTGGCCCACCGTATCGCACAACGGGGTATGCTGCCCGAAGCAGGACGCTTTGATCAGCTCGACGACCTCACCCATGCATTCGGCAATATGGGCACACAAGACAAAGCGAAACACATTGCCACCCTGTTCCTGGAAGACCTGAGTGATTTTATCCGCGAAACGGCAGACCCGCATTTTGGCTTCAGCCGCTACGCCGAAAGGCTGGGTCGCTCGGCCGCCAGTTTCGATGCCTTGTACACCCTGCTGAACGGCAGCCCTACTTATGTGGACGGTATCCTCACGGCCCTGCTCGCCGAAAGGCTGGCAACACTCCGGCCGCGGCTGGTAGCGATCTCGGTGCCTTTTCCCGGCAACCTCTACGCCGCTTTCCGCTGCGCACAATATGTCAGGCGCTTTTACCCGGAGGTGAAGATCGCCATGGGTGGCGGCTTTGCCAATACCGAGCTGCGCTCGCTCGGCGACCCGCGGGTATTCGAGTTCTTCCACTACATCACGCTCGACGATGGCGAAGCGCCCATCGAGCAACTGGTACGGCATATCGAAAACAATACTGCCGTAAACGAGCTCAAAAGAACTTTCCTGCTTCAAAACGGCAAAGTATTGTATATCGAAAACAAATCCTGCGCCGACTACCGGCAGGGGCAGGTAGGCACACCCGATTACAGCGATTTCAGGCTCGACCGCTATATATCGGCCATCGAGATCATGAACCCCATGCACAGCCTGTGGAGCGACGGCCGCTGGAACAAGCTCACCATGGCACACGGCTGCTATTGGGGCAAATGCACCTTCTGCGACATCAGCCTGGACTATATTCAGTTATACGAGCCCGTTAGCGCGTCGCTGATCGTGGACCGCATGGAAGAAATCATAACGCAAACCGGGCAAACGGGTTTTCATTTTGTAGACGAAGCCGCCCCGCCGGCACTGATGCGCGCAGTGGCGCTTGAGATCATTAAAAGAAAGCTGGTGGTGAGCTGGTGGACGAATATCCGTTTTGAAAAAAGCTTCACGCGCGATCTTTGTTTCCTGTTGAAAGCATCGGGTTGCATGGGTGTGAGCGGCGGCCTGGAAGTGGCGTCAGACCGCCTGCTGGCATTGATCGACAAAGGCATTACCGTTGCCCAGGTGGCACGCGTGAACAAACATTTTACCGAAGCCGGTATTATGGTGCATGCCTACCTGATGTATGGTTTTCCCACGCAAACCGCACAGGAAACGATCGACTCGCTTGAAATGGTTCGCCAGCTATTCCAGGCGGGGATACTGCAATCCGCTTTCTGGCACCAGTTCACCATGACGGCACACAGCCCCGTAGGGCTGCATCCCGAAAAATTCGGGGTAACCAACGATACCCCCGG
>JASGFZ010000109.1:0-9926 GCA_047605345.1 Flavihumibacter sp.
GGTGGTGTACACGGTTCCCGTCCAATAATCCACGCCGTTATCGCGAATGGTGGTCGACACGGCTTTCTGCAGGGCAAAGGCAGGCAGCGCCGGAACTTCGGGCGGGAAATAATCGTTTGAAGTACCTTCTCCCCTGATGGCGGCAATGGGAAGGATCAGGTCACCCACTTTGTTCCGCTTTTTTAGTCCGCCGCATTTCCCCAGAAAAAGAACCGCTTTGGGTTCAATGGCCGTCAGGAGATCCATTATAGTGGCAGCCGTAGGGCTGCCCATACCGAAATTAATAATGGAAATGTCGCCTGCCGTGGCACATTGCATCGGCTTGCCGATGCCTACCACTTTCACCTGGTTCCATTGGGCAAACCATTCAACATAATTACTGAAGTTGGTCAGCAGGATGTATTTGCCGAAATCTTCCAATGCCTGCCCGGTGTACCGGGGCAGCCAGTTCTGAACAATCTCTTCCTTGGTTTTCATTCTCACAAGGTAAAACATTATAGCTTTACGGCATGATCCAGCTGGCCTACCCCCATTACCAGTTCCGTTTAAGGCGATACCAGGACCGAGAGCAGGTTTTTGACAGCATCCGTAAGAAATGGGTGGCGCTTACACCTGAAGAATGGGTTCGCCAGCATTTTGTGCAATACCTGCTGCAAACAAAAGAATATCCCGCCGGCATGATCGCCATCGAAAAGAAAATCATGCTGGGCGAACGCATCAAACGCTTTGATATACTGGTGTACGATAATATGCACAAACCCTGGCTGATGGTTGAATGCAAGGGCGCCGATATCGAATTGAATGATGATGTCATGCACCAGCTTTTGCGGTACAATATGGCCATACCGGTGCCTTTCCTCGTAATCACAAATGGCGCTGCCAGTTATTTTTTTGAGCGAACGGGTGAGGGGATGTGTGCTATTGCGGAGTTGCCGGTGTGGAAATAGTTTATGATTGGTTGGAGGTGGCTGAAGCGGGGGCATTTCGCTGTGTTTCTCACAGAGATAAACGGAGGAACAGAGAAATGCCTTTGAAGTAACATACTTTGCGCATAGTAGTGCGCTGCTATTCCGGAAGCAAATTGCTCCTATATAAAAGCCTCTGTTCCTCCGTTTATCTCTGTGAGAAACCGACCATCACCGCATAAGCTGGTAACTATAAAATACTACTGTTCCTGTTTGGCCGCGCCATAACGCCATGCCCCGGGAAAAATAAAAAGCCACCTGCACGTTGATGCAAGTGGCCTATAATAAGAGGCATACTGCACCAGCGGCAGCACCTCAAACCTCAAACCAACCATAAACCCTAAACCACAAACCCTAAACTCTTTGTCTTATGGGAAGATGCCCAGTTCCGCATAGCTGGTCGCTACTTTGTTGATCGCCACTACATAGGCGGCGGTGCGCATGTCGGGTATATCGCTGTTGTTGTGCCAGCAATCGATGATTTCGCGGGTGGCGGTGATCATGGTTTCTTCGAGACCTGAATATACCAGGTCCACTTCGTCGGCGCCATGTTCGATAATGCTTTTGGTAGCGCTGCTCACTTTTTTACCGGTCAGCTCTTCGATCTGGCTGAGGATGTTTTTATTCTGGTTTTCGGTGAACCGCTTCTCCAGCCGGCCATAACGTACGTGACTGAGGTTTTTCAGCCATTCGAAATAGGAAACCGTTACACCGCCGGCATTCAGGTACATATCGGGTACTACCAGTACGCCTTTGGCGGCGAAGATTTCGTCGGCGTCCGGGGTCAGCGGACCGTTGGCTGCTTCGCCGATGATCTTTGCTTTAACGTGTGGCGCATTTTCACCGTTGATCACGTTTTCCAGCGCAGCAGGTATCAAAATATCGCACTCGAGCTCAAGGGCATCGGTCGATTTTACAATATTGGTAGCGCCGGGGAAGTTCAGGATAGAACCGGTTTTTTTGCGGTGCTGGAACACTTCTTCCTCATTCAATCCGTTGGGATTGGTGATAGCACCTTCGTATTCGGCGATGGCGATTACTTTGGCGCCGCCTTCGCGGAAGAATTTGGCGGCGTGATAACCCACATTACCCATTCCCTGTACCACTACCGTTTTATTTTCCACGCCCAGCGTCAGCCCCAGCTTTCTCATTACATCGGGTATATTGCACACTTCACGAATACCGAAGAAAACGCCCAATCCGGTGGCTTCGCGGCGGCCGCGTACCCCGCCCTGTGTAACCGGCTTGCCCGTAACGCAGCCAGGGCGTCGATTTCGCCGGGGTTCATGCTGAGATAAGTGTCAAGTATCCAGGCCATTTCCCTTTCGCCTGTGCCGTAATCGGGGGCGGGTACATCGGTGCCGGGCCCGATGAAATTCTTTTTGATCAGCTCATGGGTATAGCGACGGGTAATCTTTTCCAGCTCATAGGGCGTGTATTTTTTTGGGTCGATGCTGATACCTCCCTTCGCCCCTCCAAAAGGAACATTCACGATCGCACATTTGTAGGTCATCAGCGCGGCCAGGGCCATCACCTCATCCAGGTTAACGGAAGTGGCAAACCGGATACCGCCTTTGCAAGGCGTTTTATGGTGCGAGTGCTGAACGCGGTAGGCTTTGATGACCTCTATCCTGTCACCGATTTTTACCGGGAAATGCATCCGGTAAACGGAGTTGCATTGCTTGATCTGCTCCAGGATGCCCGGATCCCATTTGGTGAATTTGGCGGCCTTGTCAAAACTACTTTCTACAGCTCCAAAAAAGCTGTATTCCTGCTGTGCGGACATAGATCTTGGTTTTAGAAATTTTTAAATATGTGTTTAAGCAATCGATAACGGGGTTATTTTTTCTCCAGCGCTGAGATCTTGCGGTCGATGCTGATCAGGTAGGCGAAAAGCCCAAGCAGGATCGTGAAGATCACGGCAACCACCACCCAGATCTTTCCGTTGGCGCGAAGGCCATCGGCCATTTGAACAGGCTCATCTGGCATTTGCGCAAAACCGGGGTGGCAGATAGCCAGCAGCGCGAAGAATAGGAACGTAAAATAGACGGATTTACGCATGTTGTAATTTTTTTTCTTCCAGTATTCGCAGGCGGATACGCAGGGTAGTGATCCAAACCCCCAGCAGGGTCCAGCCGGGAACGGCCAGGGGCCAGAATATAATCCGCATCCTGACGTCGGCGTCTTTTGTATTGAAAGCAGGGTTACCCATACCGCCCGGGTGCAGGCTTTCCAGCAACCGGGGAATAACCCAAAGTGTGGGAATAAGCATGAAAAAAGCAAATACCCCATACACCGCACTGATCCTCGCCTTTTTGTCAATATCCGTCAGCGATCCGCGCAATACGAGGTAAGCCAGGTAAATCAGCAGGGCGATGGCGGCGCCGGTTTGCTTGGGGTCATTGCTCCAGGGCTTCCCCCAGGTATAGTTTGCCCAGATCATACCGGTAACCAGCCCCAGGATACAAAAAATGATACCTGAATTGGTGTATTCAACGGCATAGGTATCGTATTTCAGGTTCCCGGTACGCAGGTATTTGACGGTATTTACCAGCGCAGCCGTAAAAAGGATCATCATCGCAAACCACATGGAAACATGGAAATACAGGTTCCGGATCGATTCGTTGATGATGGGTTTTGCAGGTACACCGCCAACCAGCCCTACAACGGCCAGGGCAAGCAACTGCAACATGCAAAGTATTTTCCACCAGGAGAGACGCATACACGGAGAAATAAGTGCTGCAAAATTAGGGGAAAGACCCGACATCAGTCCTTCCACAAAAAAGGGAAGAGGATCAGGGCCAGCACCACCACGGCCGCATCAAGGCCTGCGATGAGTAAAACCATCTGCAGCAGGCTGTCCTGCACTACCTGGCTGAAAGCGGTATTTGACAGCTTCATCAGCATCAGAAGCTGCGTGATGATCAGCGGGAAACCCAAAATGGCCATCATGGCGGCATTCTGCTGGGCCCGGGCGGCAATGGCGCTGAGAAAGGTGAATACGAGACTCAAACCGAAGCCGCCAAACAGCGAAATAGCCAGAAAACGCCCGCCATTCCTGACCGGGTTGCCGAGCAGCAGGCTGAAAAGCGCCCAGCAAAGCACGCTTAACACGGCCATCAGCAGCGTATTGAACAATAATTTGGAAAGAATAAAATCCCGGGCGCCTGATAAAGAATAATAATAAAGCATACGGCCCCGGTTCTCCTGGAGAAAGCTTTTGGCAACGCCGTTCACGCAAATGAAGAGCTGGATCATCCAGAACAGGCCATTCCACACCTGGTCTTCGGGCTGCCCCATTGCCAGGTACAGCACAAATACGGTACTGGCAACATACAGCAATATGCCGTAGAGACTGTATTGCTGCCTGAATTCCAGCAGCAGGTCTTTGCGCAGCAGGGCGATGATCTTTTTCATGGGTTATTCAGGGTCATGAAAGCATTTGCGGCAGCGGGGTTCATAGTGTTCTTTTTCACCCAGTAAGAACTGCTGGTTGTGCCCGCTTTTCCGGTAACTGAAGCTGGCAATATTTCCACATTTCACACAAATGGCATGCAACTTGGTGATATAATCTGCCTTCGCCAGCAGGAAAGGAAGCTGTCCGAAAGGTTGTCCTTTATAGTCCATATCCAGGCCGGCAACAATAACCCTTGTGCCGCGGGCTGCCAGCTGGTCGCAAACCGCCGGCAGCTGGTCGTCGAAGAACTGGGCTTCATCAATACCTACTACATCTACGTCCTGGGTCAGCAGCAATATGGACTGTGCGCTTTCGATGGGTGTGGACGGAATATGAGATTCGTCGTGCGAAACAATGTTTTTGCTGTCGTAACGCGTGTCAGCGGCCGGTTTGAAGATCTCCACCCGGAGGTTGGCAATGCGCGCTCTTTTGAGGCGGCGGATGAGCTCTTCGGTTTTGCCCGAAAACATCGATCCGCAGATGACTTCAATCCAGCCCTGCCGATTCTTGTGCCATATAGGTTCAATGAACATGTAAAACGATGAACTTTCTGTAACTTTATGAAATCCAATACGAACCCAAAGGTATCACAACGAATGGAAAACGTACAGGGACTGGTAGATAAATTGCAGGAACAGCTACGGCAATCGGCTGATGCCACTGCCATGTTAGATACTTTACAGCAATTGCAGGCCTTGCTGCAGCAGCAGGTGAGTGCTTCGCCGCAACCGCTCCCTGCCATGAAGCCGCTGAGTAAGGTAGCTGTGGTAATGCCCGGTAATGCGCCGGTACGCACCATAATTCAACCGGTTGCCGCTGAACCGGTCAAGGAAAAAGCCCGCCCGGCAGAGCCCCCCGCGCAGGACTGGCTGCAGAACCTCATGCAGGAAATTCCTACCCTGGCGCACCAGAAAGAAATCAGGGAGCTCAACGAAGTGATGAGCAACCAGGTAGGCGCCTCCATGAACGATGCGCTGAAAAAGGAATCGGTGGAAGTGGCTGAAGTACTGACCCGGGAGCCGGTGCGCGATCTTAAAAAAGCCATTGGCATCAATGACCGCTTTGTATTTGTGAATGAATTGTTCCGTGGCGATGAAGTAATGTACGAACGCAGCATAAAAACCATCAATTCCTTCCATGTATTGCAGGAAGCAGAATTCTGGATGGAGCGCGAGCTGAAGCTAAAATTAGGATGGGATGAATCGAAAGAAGCGGTTCATCATTTCGTTCAATTGGTAAGAAGACGGTTTGCTTCCAAATAGTGTATGATCTTTTTACTGGCGCCTTTATTATCGTTTACATAGGCAGCGGCGGCTTCAGCTGCTTTACGCCGGCTGTTTTCATTGGCAAATAGTTCGTCGGCCAGTTTTTCCAGCTCCAATGCGGTTTCAACAGAAAAGCCGGCGCCTCTTTTGATCAGCGCTACCGCTTCGGGAAAATCTTCGTAGTTGGGCCCGAACAGCACGGGAATGCCGAATACAGCAGCCTCCAGGGTATTGTGCAGGCCGTCGTCGCCAAAGCCACCGCCCACATAGGCAAGGTCGGCGTATTTATACAGGCGCGATAGCAAACCGATATTGTCGATGACCAGCACACGGAAGGAATGATCTGTCGATGCCCTGTTTTTCCAGGCAGAATACCTGATGCTGTTCTGTACAAGCTTCTCGAGGTCTTGCAGGTGCGCTTCACCGATCTCATGCGGTGCCAGTATATAACAGTAATCCGTTCGTGTATTGCAGTAGTGATCCAGCTCTTCCTCGTCTTCAAGCCAGGTGCTGCCGGCCACCAGGGTCTTCCGGCCGTTGATAAAGGCCTCAATTTCCGGCAGGCAAATAGGGTTTGCCGCTGTGGCGGAAACGCGGTCGAAACGGGTATCGCCGGTTAAAAAAGCAGCTTGCAGGCCAATGCTTTTTACCAGGTCAACCGACTCCTGCTGCTGCAGGAACAGCGCATTGAAACAGTAGAGCATATGCCTGTGCAGGGCGCCATACCAGCGGAAAAAAGGCTGGGAGCGGCGGAAAAGACCGGAAACCAGTACAACGGGGATCTTTTTTTTCTGCAGCTCGTGCAGGTAATAGTACCAGAACTCATACCGGATCCACAATACCAGGGCGGGTTGCACCAGCTGCAGGAAGCGCCTGGCGTTTTTGGCGCTGTCCATCGGCAGGTAAACCACCTGGTCGGCCCCCGGGTAATTTTTACAGGCCTCGTAACCCGAAGGGGAAAAAAAACTTATTAATACTTGATAATCAGGGTATTTTGTTTTGATTTCTTCCAGTACCGGCCGGCCCTGCTCAAACTCGCCCAGGGAGGCGCAATGCATCCACAGCACAGGGCGTTTTTGCCCGGCCGGCAGCTGCTCTCCCAGCCTTTTCGCCCAGTGCTGCCTACCCAGTAACCACAGTTTCGCTTTGGGATTGAAAAAAGCGGCCACCCGAACACCGGCCGTATACAGCAGCAAAAATATATTATATAGTAAAAGGCTCACTGAATCAAACCGTTAAGGGCACAAAACTAAATTCAAACTTTCACCCTACCTATATTTTGCTATTTTTGTGCGCATTTTAAAAAAACAGGCACTATGCGTCCTATACAGATGGTCGACTTAAAACGTCAGTATGCTCATATTAAAGATGACGTAGATGCGGCCATGCTGGAAGTGATCGAAAATACAGCCTTTATCAATGGTAAGGCTGTGCAGCAATTTACAGAGGCTTTTGCAAATTACCTCTCTGTTAAGCATGTTATTCCCTGCGCAAACGGTACCGACGCCCTCCAGATAGCCATGATGGCGCTGGGCCTGGAGCCGGGCGACGAAGTAATCACACCATCTTTCACTTATATCGCTACCACCGAAGTAGTGGCCCTGCTGCGTTTGAAACCCGTTTTTGTGGAGGTAGACAGGGCGGGCTTTTGCATGGATCCCGAAGCGTTGGAAAAAGCCATCACGCCCAAAACAAAGGCCATTGTACCGGTACATTTGTACGGCCAGTCGGCCGATATGGAAAAGATCATGGCCATTGCGCAGAAGCACAATATCCCGGTGATTGAAGACAATGCGCAGGCCATAGGCGCCGATTATTATTTCAGCGACGGCACCGTGAAGAAAACCGGTACGATAGGCACCATCGGCTGCACCTCGTTTTTCCCGTCGAAAAACCTTGGCTGCTATGGTGATGGCGGCGCGATTTGCACCCATGATGATGCGCTGGCAGCCAGGATGCGGATGATCGCCAACCACGGCCAGTCGGTTCGCTACTATCATGATATCGTAGGCTGCAACAGCCGGCTTGACAGTATTCAGGCGGCTGTATTAAATGTGAAGCTGCCTAAGCTGGATGAATACATTACGGCGCGGCGTGTGCGGCGGATTATTACGACAAGGCTTTTACGGGTACCCGAATCTCACTGTTCCCTTCCGCTACCCAATAACAAGCACGTATTTCATCAATATACACTGCTGGTGGAAGGAGCCGACCGCGATGCGCTGCACCAGTTCCTGGCCGATAACAGGATCCCATCCATGATATATTACCCGGTGCCTGCGCACCGGCAGAAAATGTTTGCTGCCTTTGGTTCTGACCAGCAGGTATTGCCGGTTACCGACTGGCTTACCACCCGCGTCATTTCATTGCCGATGCATACCGAGCTTGACGCAGAACAATTGGAATACATTACTAATCATATACTGAAATTCACTCGAAACTACATTAATCATTAAATCAAAGAAAAGATGAAAATCGCTGTTGTAGGTACTGGCTATGTTGGACTGGTTACCGGTACCTGTTTTGCGGAAACCGGAAACGAAGTTGTTTGTGTAGATATTGATCAAAGAAAAATTGACAAGCTGTCTGGTGGTGAGATCACTATTTATGAACCCGGTTTGGAAAAGCTTTTTCTTCGTAACCTGAAAGAGGAACGCCTGAAATTTACGACCAACCTGGCTGAAGGCATAGAAGACGCTAAAATTGTATTCCTGGCGCTGCCCACCCCTCCCGGTGAAGACGGCTCTGCCGACCTGAAATATGTATTGGGTGTGGCAGATGATATCGGCAAGCTGCTGAAAGATTATAAAGTACTGGTTGACAAGAGCACGGTTCCAGTAGGTACTGCCGAAAAGGTTCGCGCCGCCGTTGCCAAAAATGCCAAGGTGGAATTCGACGTGGTATCGAACCCCGAATTTCTGCGTGAAGGTGTTGCCGTAGATGATTTCATGAAACCCGACCGTGTTGTGGTAGGCGTAAGCAGCGAGCGCGCGAAAAAGCTGATGGGTGAATTGTATGCACCTTTCGTACGTTCCGGTAACCCGGTTATCTATATGGATGAAAGGTCGGCTGAACTGACCAAATATGCCGCCAACTCCTTCCTCGCTACCAAGATTTCGTTCATGAACGAAATTGCGCAGCTGTGCGAAAGATTGAATGCCGATGTAGACATGGTTCGCCGCGGTATTGGCAGCGACGACCGGATCGGTAAGCGCTTTTTGTTCCCCGGTATCGGTTACGGCGGTTCCTGCTTCCCGAAAGATGTGCAGGCGCTGGTAAAATCATCCGGAGAAGTAAACTACGAGTTCCAGATCCTGAATGCGGTGATGGACGTGAATGAAAAGCAGAAGCTTCACCTGATCCCCAAGATCAAGGCCTATTTCAACAACGACCTCAAAGGAAAGCATTTCGCACTGTGGGGACTGGCTTTCAAACCCAATACAGATGATATCAGGGAAGCACCGGCTCTTTATATGATCGATGCGTTGACCGCCGCGGGCGCCACCATCACGGCTTTCGACCCCGAAGCAATGAAAAATGTGAAGCAGCTGATAGGGGATAAGATCGAGTTTACAGACAACCAGTACGATGCCCTCAAAGACGCAGATGCGCTGATCATTGCTACCGAATGGAATGAATTCCGTACGCCTGATTTCCTGAAAATTGTTACCAGGCTCAAGAACAAAACCATTTTTGACGGCCGGAACCTGTTTGATACGGCAGCAATTGCGGAGCTTGGCTTCCACTACGAAAGCATTGGCCGTAAACCCGTTTATTAATTCCTGAAACATTATTATGGCTGCAAAAAGAGTATTGATTACAGGGGCTGCCGGCTTTCTTGGTTCGCACCTCTGTGACCGTTTTATCACAGAAGGATACCATGTGATCGGCATGGACAATCTTATCACCGGTGATCTGAGAAATATTGAACACCTGTTCAAGCTGTCGAATTTCGAATTCTATCACCATGATGTAAGCAAGTTCATTCATGTGCCGGGCGACCTGGATTATATCCTGCATTTCGCTTCTCCGGCAAGCCCCATCGATTACCTGAAAATACCCATTCAGACCCTGAAAGTGGGCGCCCTGGGCACCCATAATTGCCTGGGCCTTGCCAAGGCCAAGAACGCACGTATACTGGTGGCTTCCACCTCAGAAGTGTACGGCGATCCGCTGGTGCATCCGCAAACGGAAGAATACTGGGGCAATGTGAACCCCGCGCGGACCCACCGGGTTCAC
>JASGFZ010000110.1:0-9875 GCA_047605345.1 Flavihumibacter sp.
TACTATCTCTTTCCTGGCGATGGTCCATATCGTTTTCATACCCGCTGAATGGTTTCGAGGTAAAGCTGTTGCAGGTCCTGCGCATTTATATCGGCAGCGCGAAGCGTGTGGATGATGGCGCCCTGTTTTATAATACCGATATGGGTGCCCACATTCACTGCATTAAAAATATCGTGCGTGGCCATCAGCACAGCCCTGCCTTCTGTACAGAAGCTGCGTATGACTGCCGTAAACTCATCGGTGGCCTGCGGGTCCAGCCCGCTGGTAGGCTCGTCCATGATCAAAGCCCCCGCATTTTTGGCAATCGCGATAGCAATACCTACTTTCTGCCGCATGCCTTTTGAGTAGGCTTGCAGTCGCCGGCGAAAAGCCGTTTCCTGCAACCCTGCCCGGCGTAGAAATGTCGCCAGCTCCTCATCCGAATAAGAGAAGCCGGAAAGCGCGCTGAAAAAGCGCACATTTTCCAGCCCTGTCAGCATAGGATACAGCATCACTATTTCAGGAATATAGGCCAGGTGTTTTTTGGTTTCCAGCGGGTGCTGCTCCACATCGATATTGTTGATATATGCCTTGCCGCTATCAGGCCTTACAAAATTCAGCAGGATGTTGATGGTGGTTGATTTGCCCGCGCCGTTGGCGCCCAGCAGGCAATACACTTCGCCTGGCTTCACTTCCAGCGTAACACCTCTCAATACTTCCTGCCGGCCGTAATTTTTTACAAGATTTACTGCTTTGATCATGGTTGTTTGTATAATCAGTTGGGTTAACCGGTCGCAGAAAAGGCCCACCGGCCTTCATGCAACAATATTGCAATATTCAGAAAAAAGCAGGCAATCGCGCAACCGGGTTGCAATAAGATTTTTTAATTGAAGGGGCGGTGAAAATGAGCCATTCCTTCGCCGAACGGCTTTTTTGCCGTTGTTTTGCAGTCAATTGAAATGATATGGCAACCAGCAATGCTCCTTTGGTGGGAATTATTATGGGGTCAGACAGTGATCTGCCCGTTATGCAGCCTGCGGCAGATATGCTCGTGCAATTCGGGATTCCTTATGAGTTGACGGTGGTATCGGCGCACCGCACACCGAAAAGAATGCTGCAATATGCAGAGCAGGCAAAGCACCGTGCACTCAAGGTCATCATCGCCGGCGCCGGCGGCGCTGCGCACCTGCCGGGTATGGTCGCCTCGCTGACGCCGCTGCCCGTGATCGGCGTACCGGTAAAATCATCGAACAGCATCGATGGCTGGGATTCGGTATTGTCGATTCTCCAGATGCCCAATGGCATCCCGGTAGCTACCGTGGCGCTGAATGCCGCAAAAAATGCCGGTATCCTGGCGGCTTCCATCATCGGAGCCTTTGATCCGGTAGTGGGTGAAAAAGTTGCCGCTTACAAAGCCTCGTTGGAGAAAGAGGTGTTGGTCAAGGTCGAAAAGCTAAAGGCCGGCGGACAACCCAATGGCTTCGACCAGGCCTGAGCGGTTAGCAGGTGGGAAGCACCGGTATAGACAGTACCACAAACCGTTGTCCGAATGTCAGCGATGCATCATATATCCATTGCAGGAAATCAGGGCCATAGGTGGCATAGAAAGGCATGAAGTTTTCGGTTCGTTCCTGCAGGTTTCCCTTGGGAAAGGTCAGCGCTTTTAAACGGGCCAGCTGGCGCGACTGATCGGAGAATTTTCTTTTCTCGGCCCGCAGCATCTTTTTCTCCAGCTCCTGCAGCTGGTGCAGCATGCGCTTTTGCAGGCTTTCCACGTGCGGCACAAGGGTGCTGTCCACCTTCCCGGCTATACCCTGCACATGGCTGTAAAAAGCGCCTGCATCGCGTATCTCATTGCTGAGGTGTATCTGCACCGCGCTGTCGCGCTTCACCAGTTCATTCAACAGCTGCTCTTCTTTTTTGAAGAGATCATCGGTATCGATCCCCGTCTTTTTTTGCAGTTCCGCCGCTTTGGGTTCGATCAGTAAAAACGAGTTGCGCAATACCTGTACGGGATACGGTACTTCATAAGCCCGGAACAGATCGGCAAGCTCCAGCCAGTAGGCGAGCTCGCCACCACCACCTACAAATACAATATTCGGCAGGATGGTTTCCTGGTAAAGCCCCCGTAAAATCACGTTCGGGCTGAACCGTTCAGGATGGTCTTCCAGTTCCCTGCGCAAAGCGGCCTCGTCAAAACGGATGCCGGTATCCACCACCACCCACTCCTCCCCCGTTTTTTCTATGCGGTTGCGTACATCGTTTTTCAGGTAAAACAGGTTGATCGCACGCGGGTTGGCCTGCACCTTGTAGTTTTTAGCCAGCGCTGCCGTTGTTTTACGTACAATCGAAGAAGGTTGCTGCGCAAAGAGGTCGTCGGTAAAAACGGGCAGCATGCGGCGCTTCAGCCGGGGCTCATCCGCAATCAATACCACCACACCAAAACGGGCGAACAAAGCGTGTAACAAACGAAAAGTGGCGGTTTGAATATCGGGGGCGCCGATATAAGCTGTTTTCAGCAACGCCACCAGTTCCTTACCGTAAGGTTGTACGGATAATTCGCCGCCGATGCGTTCGATCAGCAGCTCCAGCCCCTTTGGCTTCATCCGCCCTACGGCGCCCGTTTGCCGGGTTTCCCAAACCAGCTTCTCCCCGTTCAGGAATACTTTACCCAGTTCTTCCAGGTCGGCATCTTCGCTGCCCATATAATACACGGGTACGAAATCATATTGCGGATGCTCTTTTTTCAGCTCCGCGGCCATCTTTACTATATGCAATACCTTGTACACGAAGTAGAGATAACCGGTGAATATATTGGGCTGGTGAGCGGTGCAGATGCTGAAAGTAGTGGGCTTTGCCAGCAGCTCTATTTGGGCGTCGACCAAAAGATGCCCCTGCAATCCAGCCTGCGCATACTGGTCTTTCAATACGGTGGTCAGCAGTTGCCGGTCGGTGGCGAACTGCTCACGGGCATGTATAGCCGCTTTTATGCCGTCCGGTGAAACAGGGTGACGGTAAAAAGGCCGGAGGGCAGGCGCCGCATGCACGTAATCGGTAACAATCGTATTGAAATAGCCGGTATGGTCGTACGTATAGCTACAGGCACTGCCTTCCATCATAATCAAGTTGGTTCAAATGTAATCAGATCAGTCGAATCGTGCCGGATCATAGGGCGTTAAATCGACCGACGGCTTTTGCCCGTTCAGTATTTCCGCCACCAGCTTTCCGGTGCCCGCCCCGAGGCTCAACCCGATCATGGCATGACCCGTGGCCAGCACCATGTTCTGGTATTTCGGATTGCGGCCAATGTACGGCAAGCCGTCGGCCGAACAGGGCCGGAAACCATACCACACTTTGTCGACCGTCGGCATGGGGATCACAAAATCAGGCAGGTATTTCTTTACAGCGCTGATAATACCCTCTACTCTTTTCAGCCGCGGCGGCTGGTCGGTAGACGTGATCTCCATGGTGCCGCCAAAACGGATCTTGTTCCCGTCCATCGGCGTGAGCGCCACCCGGCCTTCCATCAATACCGCCGGGTGGTTCAGTTTATTGGAAGAGTTCTCCATCGTAATGGAATAGCCTCTTCCGCCCACCAGCGGAATATCCAGGGAAGCCGCTTTGGCCAGCTCCCGGCTCCACGATCCTGCAGCCAATACAACGGCATCGGCGGCAAATTGTTTGGTGGCGGTTTCAACGGCGGTGATTTTATCTCCTTTTTTGACAAAACCTTTCACTTCTTCCCCGCCCAGCAGCTGTACGCCCATGGCAGTCAGCTTTTCGCGCAGCGAGCGCATCAGTTTCGGGGGATAGATATGGGCATCGTCATTAAAATACAGGGCGCCTTTCAGCTCCAGCCTGGTTTGCGGCTCCATGGCGCGTACCTGCGCGGCGGTCAGCACTTCGGCGCGCAGCCCCAGGGCATGTGCCTGCTCGGCGGTATGGTGGGCGTGCGCTTCCTTTTCGGCTGTCTGGAAATATTCCAGCAGTCCCTTGGCTTCGTACGACATCTCCACGCCTTCACGTTGCCAGTCGAGGTAGGTTTGCTGCGAAAACAGGGCGATATCCCTCAACGGAACCGCCGCCGCTGCTACTTTTTCGGCCGTGGCGCTTTTGGAAAAGGTCAGGGCCCATTTCACCAGCGGCCAGTTGAGCCGGGGCTCCACGTAAAAGGGACTGGTGGGGTTGGCCATCCACTTGAACCCCTGTTTGATGACACCGGGCGTGGCCAGGGGAATAAAATGCGAAGGACAAACATAGCCCGCATTGCCATAACTGCAGTTGTCACTAAAATCTCCTTTTTCCAATACAGTCACCTCCCAACCGGTGCTGCGTAAAAAATAAGCGGAACTGAGGCCCATTACCCCGCCGCCGATCACGATTGCTTGCATGGCGCGAATTTACAACCTTTTCACCCGTCGGGTGGCACCCGTCAGGTATTACCCGTCGGGTGGCACCCGACGGGTGAAAATTCGTATCTTAATCAC
Source organism: Flavihumibacter sp. (assembly GCA_047605345.1). Lineage (GTDB taxonomy): Bacteria > Bacteroidota > Bacteroidia > Chitinophagales > Chitinophagaceae > Flavihumibacter. The sequence continues at coordinate 4,467 of JASGFZ010000110.1, forward strand.
ATGGAAACCTATGGAAGGATCCTCCTGGTTGCGATGCCCGCCTTTTTGCTGCTGGTCCTCTTTGAAAAATGGTGGGGCTGGCGCAAAGGGTTTGATACCGTTCGCAATATGGATATGGTATCGAGCCTCGCCTCGGGCATCACCAATGTGACGAAAGACGTGCTGGGCCTCAGCCTGGTCATCATCAGCTATCCCTGGCTGCTCAGCCACCTCGCTGTATTCCAGGTACCCGACGGGTGGATCACCTACCTCGTGGCCTTTCTCGCCCTCGACTTCGCCGGCTACTGGACGCACCGCATCGCCCACGAATACAATGTTTTCTGGAACAACCACCTGGTGCACCACAGCAGCGAAGAGTTCAACCTGGCATGCGCACTGCGCCAAAGTATTTCATCGATCGTAAAGATCTTCGCCATATTCCTGGTACCCGCGGCCATACTCGGCGTGCCCGATAAGGTGATCGCCGTGATCGCACCCCTGCACCTGTTCGCCCAGTTCTGGTACCATACCCGGCATATCAACAAAATGGGCTGGCTGGAAAAGGTCATCGTTACGCCGTCGCACCACCGCGTGCACCACGCGCTGAACAGGGAATACCTCGATAAAAACTACGGGCAAATATTCATTTTCTGGGACAAGTGGTTCGGCACCTACCAGGAAGAACTGCCTGAAGTGCCACCCGTGTACGGCATCACCCGGCCGGTGCAAACCTGGAACCCGATCCGGATCAACTTCCAGCATTTATGGCTGCTGATCAAAGATGCCTGGCGCACCAACAGCTGGAAAGACAAGGTGCGCATCTGGCTCATGCCCACCGGCTGGCGTCCGGCGGATGTGGCTGACCGTTACCCGTGTACAAAATCGACGACCCTTATCATTTTGAGAAATACGATCCCCCACCCCGACCTCATTACAGGTATGGAGCTGGGCGCAACTGGTAATGACCCTGCTCTTCATTAGCTGGCTCTTCAGCCATATCGCGCAGATCGGTTCGCCCGGTATGTTCTGGTACGGGCTGTTTGTTTTTTTACAGGTGTACGCCATTACCGACCTGATGGACAGAAACAAATCCGCCATCGGCTGGGAAGCCGTCAAAAATGCACTCGGCATTTACCTGCTCTACAAAACAGGAAACTGGTTTGGTGCGGGAGATTATATACCCGAAATAAAGAGCATACTGCTGGTTTATTTCATCGGCGCCACGGTGATAGTGGGGTATTTCATTACTGTCCCGGTGGACGAAAACCCGCCTCCGGATTATCCAGTATCAGCACCCAATCGTGCCCCACACCCTGGGTCGGCGGCGTAAATTCCATCTCATTGCGACGCGGCAGGGATTCACCTCTAACCATCATGCCTATGCGCGGATCCCACCACCAGGCTTTGATATCGTCGCTTTTCATCCAGGTGGTTTTGACCCGGATGGTTTTACCGATCGGCATATAGATCATCCCGAACTGGTTGTCTTTCCCGCGGAAGGCTACAATGGCCAGTCCCTTTTGCCCGTTACCGGAAAGAATCATCGAATTATCGGGCACACGGCCCAGGTAAGGACGGCATTCGATCAGCTTGCGCAGGTAACCCACTTCTTCCGAACCGGGACTGGTCAGTCCCTTGGTCCAGCTACGGTCCACATGCGTCACCGGCTCCTGGTCGCCGTTATAGAATTGCCACACCGCATGATCGCCATAGGTAACACCCGCCGCACCGGCAAACACCGAGCGGTAACATTGCTTGCGCACATCATAATTATCGAAGTAGCCATTGCGTTCATCCCAGGTAGGCCAGGGATTTACCGGATGGTCCTCGTAATTGGGTTCAGCATCGATCACCGGTTTGGGGTTGGGCAGCTTGTAATCACGTTCAATCCATTTCCACACAGGCACATCGTGCCCGCTGCCATGCCCGCTCTGCACGGTATTCATATTCAGCCATTCTTCGCGATGCAAATATTTCGACGTACCGTCGGGTCCGCCCGAAGTATGATACGTGATAAAGCACTGGTAATTGGTGCCTTCCTGGATACCGCGGGCCATGGCCCGCCAGATAGGCCGCCAGTCGTTCGTGTCTTTCACCGGCGGACGGTCGCCCCCCAGCATCCAGATCACATTCTCCGCATCCTTGTACCGGTTGCCCAGCCATTTGCCGTACGCATAGGCTGTAACCGTATTGAACATTACCGGGCCGGTTCCCCAATTGGGCGTTACCTTGTCGCCCCAGGTAGGCAGCAGGCAGAGATACATATCGCGGTTGGCGCAAAGCCTTACCACCGTATCAACCAACTGAAAATAACGCTGGCTGGGGGTTTCCACCTTGAAATTGCTGAAAGGAACAGCGCCGTAGCGGTTCGGTTTTTTGATACCGTCGAATTCAGGTAACACCACCGCCTGGATCACGTTAAAGCCTTTTCTGCGCCGGTCGTTCAGGTATTGCTGGATCTCTTCAAAAGTGAGCCGGTGAAACAATTCCCAGCCCGTATCGCCCAGCCAGAAAAAAGGACGGTCTTTGCTGGTTTTCAGGAAATGCGCGTCATCGCTTACCCGTAAACGGCCATTCTTCCAATCGCTCTGCGCTTGCGCACCAAAGGCAAACAGGAGAATACACAGGCATATCGGGAATTTTAAAATTTTCATCGTCAATTCATTACAAAGGCCACGCCAACCTATCCATAACGTTTTTACCAGATATTTATTTTATTCCGTCGCACTGCTGTAAATTGGCTGAAAATCAAACAGATGAAACGCTGTTTTCTTTTATGTGGCGGATGGCTGTCGCTGATGGCTGCCTGCAGTGACCATGCGGCACCCGAAAAAACGGAAGTGACTACAGCAACCGCCGCACGGCCCGCACCGGCAGGCGACAAACAATGTTATTCCTATTTTTCCCCCACTGATACCATCACGCTTATCATAAAGGAGTCTGACAGCAGCTTAACCGGCAGCCTGGTGTACATGCTTAACGGCAAAGACCGGAGCATCGGCACCCTCAAGGGAAAAATGACAGGCGATACGCTTTTCGCAGATTATACCTATCAGTCGGAAGGCATAACCAGTACCCGCGAAGTGGCTTTTCTGCGGCAAAAAGACAAAATGCTGCAGGGTGTTGGTGCGGTGCAGGTCAAAGACAATCACCAGCATTTCAGCGACCACAGCAAGCTGCAATTCAACAGCAACATGCCGCTGACCAACCAGCATTGCCGTTAGCGCCCCTGTTATGAAAGCAGCCACCCGTAACTTACTGTCATCCCTAACCGAAGCTTTTGCATTCAGCCGCAACGAAGAAACGGCAGTGCCGATGGCGAAGTATATGAAGAATAAATTCGTTTATCTCGGTCTCCCCCAGCCTGTTCGAAAAGCGCTGTCGAAAGATTTTCTGAAAGCCGCCGGGCTCGAAGCGCCCGAAATATTGGCAATGGCAAATACTCTCTGGAAGAAAAAAGAAAGAGAATACCAATACGTGGCCATCGAGCTATTGCTCACCGCTCGCAAGCAATGGAATGAAAGCTTTGAGCGACGTTTCCTCGAAATGGTCACCGAAAAATCGTGGTGGGATTCGGTTGATTTTATTGCGGTCAGGTTGATCGGCGCTTATTATGCCGGTGACCCTGTGCCCATCGTTATGCATGAGTGGCTGCAAAGCGAAAATATATGGCAGAACAGAACGGCGCTGATCTTTCAGTTGCTGACAAAGACAAAACCGATATCCGCTTTTTGCAGAAAGCCATCCGCCAGCTAAAGCACAAGAATGAATTCTTTATACAGAAGGCCATTGGCTGGGCATTGCGACAATACCATCGTATGGACCCCGAATGGGTGGAAGCACTCGTGGAAAAAGAAGCGTTGAAGGGTCTCGCGAAGCGCGAGGCTTTGAAACATGCGTAACTGAACCTCCATAACATCATCAACCCGGCATCGGCGCAGGAAGACCTGAAGCAAACCTAATTGGTCTACCCTATCACCTCCCCTTCCAGGTCGTAGTCGAATGCTTTGGTGATGCGTACGTTGACGAAAGACCCTATCGGCAGTTTTTTGCTGGTGTTGATCACTACTTCGTTATCCACTTCAACACTGTCGAATTCGGTGCGGCCCAGGTAGCGGCCGGCTTCTTTTTTATCAACGATCACTTTGAACACCTTACCCACTTTCTCCTGGTTTTTCTCCAGGCTGATCTCCTGCTGCACTTCCATGATCTCCTGCGCGCGGGCTTCTTTTTCGGCCGCGGGAATATCATCCACCAGGTCGTAGGCGCTGGTATTCTCTTCGTGTGAATACGTGAAAATGCCCACGCGGTCGAAACGCATCCGGCGTAAAAAAACTTTCAGCTCTTCCACGTCTTCACGGGTTTCGCCGGGAAAGCCGGTGATCAGCGTGGTGCGCAGGCAGATGCCCGGTACCTTCTGGCGGATGGCGGCAACCAGCGTTTCCATTTCTTCGCGGGTGATCTGGCGTTTCATCGCCTTCAGCATGTTGTTGGAAGCGTGCTGCAGCGGCATATCGAGGTAATTGCAGATATTCTCCCGGTCGCGCATGGCATCGAGCAGTTCCAGCGGAAACTTCGAGGGATAGGCATAATGCAGGCGGATCCATTCCAGCCCTGCTACTTCACTGAGCCTGTACAGCAGTTCGCTGAGGCTGCGTTTTTTGTAGAGATCGAGCCCGTAGTAAGTGAGCTCCTGCGCAATAAGCATGATCTCTTTCACGCCTTTTTTCACCAGCGATTCCGCTTCCTGCACCAGGTCTTCTATCGACCGGCTGACGTGTTTGCCGCGCATCAGCGGGATGGCGCAAAAGGCGCAGGTGCGGTTGCAGCCTTCGCTGATCTTCAGGTAGGCATAATGTTTAGGTGTAGCCAGCATGCGTTCACCCAGCAGCTCGGCCTTGTAATCGGCCTGCAGCTCTTTAAGGATAAGAGGGAGTTCGAGGGTGCCGAACCAGGCGTCCACTTCAGGGATTTCTTTTTCCAGGTCGTCGCGGTAACGCTGGCTCAGGCAGCCGGTCACATATACCTTATCGAGCTTGCCTTTTTGTTTCAGCGCCACCTGGTCGAGAATGGTATTCACCGATTCTTCCTTGGCCTTATCAATAAATCCGCAGGTATTCACCACTACGATATTATGATCGAGGCGGTTGTTCTCGTGCACTACATCGATCTCGTTGGCAGCGAGCTGGCCGCTCAGCACTTCGCTGTCGACCATATTCTTGCTGCAACCCAGCGTGATGATGTTTACCTTATTGCCTTTGTGAGAGCGGACCTTCATGGGGCGCAAAAATAGGACAAGTTAACAAGAAGTTTATGGTTTATGGTCTGTGGTTTATGGTTGGTTGGAAGTTGGAGGTAGCTGCCGCGGGCAACATCCATCGGGTTGATGGGCCCGGGTTCACGCCAAGACCGCAAAGGAGCCAAGACGCA
>JASGFZ010000111.1:0-9686 GCA_047605345.1 Flavihumibacter sp.
CCTTGATATTGGTGGGGTGCAGTCCCAGCCGGCTGAGCGAATCGTAGAGGTTGGCTTTGGCGGTATCGTTCAGGCCTTCACCGGGTTTGCTGAACCGGAACTGGAACCTGGTTTTGCCGTACGATTTGAATTCGGTGAGCAGGTCGTTGGTGCTGTTGGCGAGTTTCCGGAAACCGGCAGGCATGTCGCCGCTCAGCAGTACGTCTACCTGGGCGGTTTCTTCCAGTGTACCCAGCAGTTTTTTGGTAGGGGCCGACAAGGTGTATCTTTTCTCGGCGGTAAGATCGGCGCGCAGGGGACGCAAACCGGCCAGCCAGTTGATCAATACCAACCCTACCAGCAGTGCTATCCAGCTATAACGTGATTGCAGCAGTCGTTTCATGAATCAGGGGCGCAAGGCGATTTTACGGTTGGTAATGAGCAGGAAAAAAGCGATCACGGAACCGAAATAGACAATATCGCGGCTGTCGATTACGCCGCGGCTGATGCTTTTGTAATGAAAATTGATACCGGTCAATTCAAGCAGGTAGTCGATGCTTCCCTGCAGAACGGGCAATTTGCTGAGGGCATCAAAACCGGTGTACAACAGGAAGCACATGAAGGCGCTCAGCAAAAAAGCGATCACCGGGTTGGGTGTAAGGCTGCTGCACCAGGTTCCGATGGCGGTGAAAACGGCCGCGAGCAGAAAAAGCCCGATATAGGAACCGATGGTTCCGCCGGTATCGATGCCTTTGTCGACCGACAATGCCTGTACGCTGAAAATATAAATCACAGTGGGTAAAAGTGCTGTCAGCACGATGGAAAAAGCGCCGAGGTATTTACCGGCTACCAGCTGGCCGGCGGTAAGCGGCCTGGTTTGGAGGATCTCAAAAGTGCCCGATTTAAATTCATCGGCCCAGCTGCGCATGGTTACTGCGGGCACCAGGAACAACAACAGCCAGGGCGCCAGCTCAAAGAATTTCTCGAGCGAAGCATAGCCATATTCCAGGATACTGCTGTCGGGGAAAACAAAAAGGAACAAACCGGTCATCAGCAGAAACACCACCACGGCCACCAACCCTGTCAAACTGCCAAAAAACTGACGGAACTCTTTTCTACAGATGGACCACATGGCGCAAAAGTACGGAAGTTTGAGGTTTGAAGTTTGAGGTTTGAGGTTTGAGGTTTGAGGTGGCTGCCGCGTGCGGGCAGGGATCAGGTTTACATGCTGCTCGCAGGGCGGCTTTTGTTTCGCGCAGAGACCGCAAAGGAGCAAAGAGCGCAAAGGGGTTTGTGTGGTACTTGCGGCCAGCTCATGTTGCTTTTTTTATGTAGTTTTTAATGCTGCGCGTCATAAAGTCATTGCTCAACGGTGCTCTTGTACGCATCAGACCGGTATTTTCAGGCCACTATGGGGATCAAGGTTGCACAGGTTATGCATCTGCTATCCTTCGCGTTCTTTGCTTCTTTGCGGTCTCTGCGCGAAACACAAACCAGCACCCAATGCTTGCCCGCAAATACACAACCCGCACGCACGCGGCAGCGCCCCTCACACCGCAAAGCTTTCCCCGCACGAGCAGGTACGGCTGGCATTGGGGTTGTTGAAATAGAATCCTTTGCCGTTGAGGCCTTCGGAAAACTCGAGGGTGGTATCAACGAGGTAGAGAAAACTTTTCAGGTCGGTCACGATTTTAATGCCATCGGTTTCGAATACCTGGTCGGTTGGCTTGGATTCATTGTCGAAGTCCAGTTTATAGCTCAACCCCGAGCAGCCGCCGCCCACCACCGACACCCGCAAAAAATAGCCTTTGTCGCCGTCGATACCCGATTCTTTCATCAGCTTATCCACCCGCTGGCGGGCGCTCTCGCTTATATGGATCATACCAAAAGATTTAATGAACGCAATTTATTCACGGTTTCTTGAATAGCACCGATGGCATAGTCGATTTCTTCGCCGGTGCTGAACCTGCCCACGGCCATACGAACCGAAGCATAGGCCAGCTCATCCGGCAGCTCCATGGCCTTCAGCACATAAGAAGGCGCCGGCAAGGCCGACGTGCAGGCCGATCCCGATGAAACGGCAATATGCCTGGTGAAACCCGACAGCAGCGCCTTGCCATCCACCTGGTCGAAAGACAGGTTGGTTACATGGGGCAGGCGATTGGCTGTACCGCCGTTTACCTGTACACCGCCCAGCTCCAGCAGTGCCTTTTCGAGGCGGTCGCGAAGCTGGCGCAGGCGAAGGGCTTCGGTTTCCATTTCCTGCCGGCAATAGTCGGCCGCCCAGCCCAGGCCTACAATACCCGGCACATTCAGCGTACCCGATCGCAGGCCGCGCTCGTGGCCACCGCCATCGAGCTGAGCCGCCAGGCGCACCCTGGGGTCGCGCCGGCGAACATAGAGCGCGCCCACGCCCTTGGGACCGTATAGCTTATGGGCCGAAAAAGCCATCAGGTCGATCCCGTCGGTTTGCACATTTACGGGGATCTTTCCCACTGCCTGGGTGGCGTCGGTGAAAAAAAGCACGGCATGCTTTTTCGCGATCGCCGCCATCTCCCGAACGGGGAAAACAACGCCGGTTTCATTATTCGCGTACATCAGCGCGATCAGGATTGTGCCGGGCCGGATCGCCGCTTCCAGCGCCGGCAGGTCCACCTGCCCCTGCCGGTCAACAGGCAGGTACGTAACCGAAGCGCCCCGTTTTTCGAGGTGGCTGCAGGTATCCAGCACGGCTTTGTGTTCGGTTGAGCAGGTGATGATATGGTTACCCTTGCCGGCATATAGCTCAAAAACACCTTTGATGGCCAGGTTATCGCTTTCGGTGGCGCCCGAGGTAAAAATGATTTCCGTGGGATCAGCCCCTATCAGCCGGGCCACCTGTTCACGGGCGATTGCCACGGCCTCTTCAGCCGCCCATCCGAAAGCATGCTGGCGGCTGGCAGCATTGCCGAAACGTTCCGTAAAATACGGTAACATAGCGGCCAGCACCCGCTGGTCAACCGGCGTCGTAGCATTGTTGTCAAGATAAACAGGAAGCACAGCCATACCCCAAACGGCATTTTTACTAAAACACAAAACTAACCCAATTGGTTGAGAGCAGTCCGGCTCTCGCGGCGGTTCCTTTTTGACGGTTGATTGTTGACTTTTGACTTTCCCCTAGTGCTCCTCCTTCCCCAGCCCCAGCTTTTCTACCGCTACCTGGGCGGCCACCTGGCTGGCGTCTTTCTTGTTATAGGCTTTTCCCTGGGCAATCAGCTGGCCGTCTACCATGGCACCGATGGTAAAAAGCCGGCGGCCACCTTCAAATTTTTCTTCGAGGGTTTCAAATTCCAGGTTCTTGCCGTTTTTATTGGCCCATCCGTAGAGCTTGTTCTTGTGGTTGATCTCGAGGTTTTCGAGGTCATCCATGAACATATAGGGCAGGATGATCCGCTCCAGCACCCAGCGGCGGGTTTTTTTAAAGCCCTTGTCGAGGTACACGGCGCCTACCACCGCTTCGAGGGTATTGCCGAATATCTGGCTTACTTTGAGTGAGTTATCGAACTTGTTGAAGTACACGATTTTTTTGAGCCCCATTTTGATGGCCACCTCGTTCAGCGTAACGCGGTTTACCATCTTGCTGCGCATTTCGGTCATAAAACCTTCTTCGCGGTAGGGGTATTTTTTGAACAGGAAATCGGCTACAATACCGCTGAGGATGGCGTCGCCCAGGTATTCAAGCCGCTCGTTGTTCTGCGCAGCACTGTCCTTCACCGACCGATGCGTCAGCGCCGTTTTATACAACTCGATATTACCGGGCACAAAGCCAAGTACGTTCTTCAGCTGTTTTTTAAAAGCCGTCTTTTCGGACGATCCGATGAAAAAGTTGTCAAATAGACCCACAGGATGATTGGTTAACAGCCATCAAGTTAAGCGATTGCCCGCAGATTGTGGAATCAGGCTTCAAATTTCTTGACAATAACACAGGCATTGTGACCGCCGAAACCGAAAGTATTGCTCAGGGCGGCGCGTACTTTTCTTTGCTGGGCTTTGTTGAAGGTAAAGTTCAGCCGGGCGTCCAGTTCGGGGTCGTCGTTAAAATGGTTGATCGTGGGAGGCACCATGTCATGCACTACCGCCTTAACGGCGGCGATGGCTTCGATCACCCCGGCGGCGCCGAGGCAATGGCCGGTCATCGACTTGGTGGAGCTGATGTTCAGCTGGTAGGCATGCTCGCCGAAAACATCTACGATGGCCTTGGTTTCGGCCACATCGCCCAGGGGTGTGGAGGTGCCGTGGGTATTGATATAGTCGATATCCTGCGGCTGCAGCCCCGCATCATTCAGGGCGGCGAGCATCACATTGCGGGCGCCCAGCCCTTCGGGGTGGGGCGCTGTGATATGGTGGGCGTCGGCGGTTGCGCCGGCCCCGGCTATTTCACAATAGATCCGGGCACCGCGGGCTTTGGCGTGTTCCAGCTCTTCGAGCACCAGGATACCGGCGGCTTCGCCCATTACAAAACCATCGCGGTCGCGGTCGTAGGGGCGGCTCGCGGTTTTGGGGTCGCCGTTCCGTTCGCTCATGGCTTTCATGGCGTTGAAACCACCTACCCCTGCTTCGCTGATCACGGCTTCGCTGCCGCCGCTCACGATGATATCCGATTTACCCAGGCGGATCAGGTTCACCGCTTCCATAATGGCATTGGTGCTGCTGGCACAGGCGCTGGTCACCGCGAAATTGGGCCCGCGGAGGTTGTGGCGCATGGATATCTGGCCCGCCGCAATATCCAATATCATCTTGGGAATGAAGAAGGGATTGAACCGGGGCGTTCCGTCGCCTTTGGCAAACTCGATCACCTCGTTCTGGAAAGTGATCAGCCCGCCGATACCGCTGCCCATCACCACACCGATCCTGTCGGGATCAATATTGTCTTTGGTCAGCCCGGCATCGGCCATGGCTTCATCAGATACCACGAGGGCAAACTGGGTAAAACGGTCTATTTTCCGGGCTTCTTTCTTATCAAGAAAACTGACAGGGTCGAAGTTTTTCACTTCACAGGCAAAACGCGTTTTGAATTTGGAAGCATCAAAAAGGGTGATCATATCGGCGCCTGATACGCCGTTGACAAGCCCGTTCCAATACTCCTGGTGGGTATTCCCCACGGGGGTCAAAGCACCTATTCCCGTTACTACGACTCTTTTCAGTTCCATGTAGTTAAATGCCCGATTTTAAACGTGATAAATCCGCCTTCTGAGCTGAAATTGCTTTCGAAAGGCGGATTAAATTATGCCGGAAACAGATAAACCTGTTTACTTAGCGTGCTCTTCGAGATAAGCAACAGCCTGGCCTACAGTAGTAATTGTTTCTGCTTGCTCATCCGGGATAGAGATATTGAATTCTTTCTCGAATTCCATGATCAGTTCTACTGTATCCAGAGAGTCAGCGCCAAGATCATTGGTGAAAGAAGCTTCGTTTGTCACTTCTGCTTCGTCTACTCCGAGTTTGTCAACAATGATCTTTTTTACTCTTGTTGCGATGTCTGACATTTTGGTAAAGTTTAGTTTCGGCTGCAAAAATATGTTTTTTGGGTAAATAACAATTTTTGCCTCTTTTTTTAATTATTTGGCCTCCAAAGCCTTGATTACCGACGCTTTGCCGCGAACGGACTAACAATTGTAAGCAAGAATTTTGTATTTTAGACCTCCAACGCTAAATTTTCTTCATGGCACTGAAAATCATTGATCACGGGTCTGCCGAATACAAACAAATGATCCGTTTGCGTGATGATATCCTGCGTCGCCCCCTTGGCCTTAGCTTCAGCCAGGAGGAGCTCGACAAGGAAAAAGAGGAAATCCTTATCGCAGCGTTTGAAGAAGAAAAAATGCTGGGCTGCTGTATGCTGGTGAAGGAAGATCCCACCGTGGTGAGGCTTCGGCAGATGGCGGTCAGCAACAATCTCCAGGGAAAGGGCATTGGCCGGGCCATGATGCAGTTTGCGGAAAATGTTGCCCGCGACCGGGGCTTTCACAAGCTTATGATGCATGCCCGCAAAACAGCCGTCGGCTTTTATGAGCGGCTGGGCTATGAGATAGCAGGCCCTGAATTCGAGGAAGTGACCATCCCCCACTATGTGATGGAGAAAAGGCTGCGCTAACAGCCTCAGGCTGTTTGCACGGCGCCCATAACAGCCTTGTGCATGCGCTGCAGAAAACCGAGAATGGTTTTCATGTCTTTCATGCGTTCCACCACCAGCAAAAAATTCTTGCCGGTCTGCTTCAGGCGGGCATTATTCGTGTTATCCTGCAGGTAACGGATAATGCCGTGGAAAAGATCCGATTCAAAATAGGGCGAATCGGGCTTGTTGACGAAAAAGCATTTGAGTGTATCATCGCGCAGCAGCAGCTTTTCAAAGCCCAGCTCCACCGCCAAACGGCGAACCCTCACCGTATCAAAGAGGTCCTGCACCGGCGGCGGAACCGGCCCGAAACGGTCGGCCATTTCCTGGAAAAACGCCTGCAGCCCTTCTTCATTCCCGCTGTCGTCGAGGCGCTGGTACAGGCTCAGCCTTTCGGTAATGCTTTCCACGTAATCGTCGGGTATCAGTATCTCCAGGTCGGTATCGATGGTACAGTCCTGCACATAGTCTTCCTGCTGCGCGATCTCTTCCTTAAACAGTTCCCTGAACGAGCTTCTTTTCAGTTCGCGGATGGCTTCGTCGAGTATCTTCTGGTACATCTCGAAGCCGATCTCGGCCATAAACCACTTTGCTCGCCGCCAAGCATATTGCCCGCGCCCCTGATATCGAGATCGCGCATGGCGATCTGGAAACCGCTGCCCAGCTCACTGTGCTGCTCGAGGGTTTGCAGGCGTTTCTTCGAGTCAGACGGCAGGGTGCTCATGGGCGGCGCCAGCAGGTAACAGAACGCTTTTTTATTGCTGCGGCCCACACGGCCCCGCAGCTGGTGCAGGTCGCTCAACCCGAACTGGTGCGCATTGTTGACGATGATGGTGTTCACATTCGGAATGTCGACCCCGCTTTCCACGATATTGGTGCATACCAGCACGTCGTACTTGCGGTCTATAAAATCCATGATGCGGTCTTCCAGCACCTGGCCTTCGAGCTGGCCGTGGGCAAAGCCCACGCTGAGGTCGGGACAATGGCTCTGGATCAGCGCCGTCATTTCTGCCAGCCCCTGCACCCGGTTGTGGATAAAGAAGACCTGGCCGCCGCGTTCGGTTTCAAAATAGATCGCATCCCTGATAAAATCTTCGTTGAATACCTGCACTTCGGTTTGAATAGGCTGGCGGTTGGGCGGCGGCGTGTTCATGATGCTCAGGTCGCGGGCGCCCATCAGGCTGAACTGCAGGGTTCTTGGGATAGGCGTAGCCGTTAGGGTGAGGCAGTCTACATTGGTACGCAGGGTTTTGATCTTTTCCTTATGGGCCACACCGAATTTCTGCTCTTCGTCGATCACCAGCAGCCCCAGGTCTTTGAACTTTACGTCTTTGCCCAGTATGCTGTGGGTACCCACCAGTATCTCTACTTTTCCCTCAGCTACTTTCTGATAGGTCTCCTTTTTTTCTTTGGCCGACTTGAACCGGTTCACGTAATCGACCGTAACGGGAAAATCTTTCAGCCGCTCGCGAAAGGTTTTGTAGTGCTGAAACGCCAGGATAGTGGTAGGTACCAGCACGGCCACCTGCTTGCCGTCGGTGGCGGCTTTGAAAGCAGCCCTGATGGCTATTTCCGTTTTTCCGAAACCCACATCGCCGCACACCAGGCGATCCATGGGCGAGGGCGATTCCATGTCTTTTTTCACGTCGGCCGCTGCCTTTCCCTGGTCGGGTGTGTCTTCGTAAATGAACGAAGCCTCCAGCTCCGTTTGCAGGTAGGTATCGGGTGTAAAAGCAAAGCCCTGCTGGGCTTTCCGCTGCGCATAGAGCTTGATGAGGTCAAACGCGATTTCCTTCACCCGCGTTTTGGTCTTTTCCTTCAGCTTCGCCCAGGCATCGCTGCCGAGCTTGTTGACCTTGGGAACCGTACCTTCCTTGCCGGTGTATTTCGAGATCTTGTGCAGGCTGCTGATATTGACATACAGTATGTCGCTGTCTTTGTAAATGATGCGTACCGCCTCCTGCATCCTGCCGCCCACATCTATTTTCTGCAACCCGCTGTACACACCCACCCCGTGATCGATGTGTGACACATAATCACCGGGCTGCAATTCGCGCAGGGTGCGCAGGGTAAGCGCTTTGTTTTTGTTATAGGCCTGCTTGACCTTGTATTTGTGGTAACGCTGAAATACCTGGTGATCGGTATAACAAACCAGCTTCAGGTCTTCGTCTATAAAACCGCCGTGTATAGCCACCGGTATGGGTGTGAAATGGATGGCGGCTTTCAGGTCTTCAAATATGCTGTGCAGCCGCTCGAGCTGCTTGGGGTTTTCGGCAAAAAAATAAAGCCCGAATCCTTTTTTTTCCCATTGCTGAAAGTCTTTGATCAGCAACTCAAACTGCCGGTTGAACGACGGCTGCGGTTTGGTGTGAAAATCAATTTCCAGCGGCAAACGCCCGGGGAAACCGGCCGTTCCTTCCATCTCCACCACCGAATACGACTGCAGGAATTTTTCTATGTCGGCGGCTTTGAAAAATTCTTCTTCCTTTACCGTTGTTTTCTGCAGCCTGTCGCTCTCTTCTTCATCAGCTGTGCCGGCTCCTTCCTGGCGTGCCAGGAACAGCCCCAGGTCTTCTTCCTGTATCTCCAGCCGCTCTTTTACGAACTGCCAGTCGTTCATCCATACTGCTGTTTGCGGCGGCATGAAATCAAACAGGGAAACCGTGGCTTCGGCGGGCATTTCGGCCTGCAGGTTGGGAATAATGCTCACCTGCATCAGCTTTCGCTCACTTAACTGGCTCTCGGGGTCGAACAACCGGATGCTGTCTACATCGTTGCCGAACAGCTCTACCCGATAGGGCTTTTCATTGCCGAAAGAATAAATATCGATGATGCCGCCGCGCACGGCAAACTGTCCCGGCTCATATACAAAATCGGTTCGGTTGAAACCGGCATCGGTCAGCTGCTCAAACAGCTTCACGGTATCGAGCACATCGTTCACCTTGATATGAATGATATTGCGGCTGAGGGTGTCGGGCGGAACCAGCTTCTCAAACAGCGCTTCAGGGTAGGTGACCACGATTTTCTTATTGCCGCCGGCGCTTAAACGCGTAAGTGTTTCGGTGCGCAGCATGACATGGCTGCTGTTGAGCAGGCTGTAGTTTTTCTTGTTGCGGAACGACGACGGGAAGTAAAAAAGATCCAATGCGCCGCTGAGGTTTTCGAGCGTATTGTGAAAATAAGCGGCTTCTTCAGCGTCGTTGAGTACAATAAGGTGGTTGATGGCTTCAGCCGCCGGGTGACGCAAGAGGGCGGCGATGATGCATTCGGCGGCGCTTCCGCTGAGCCGTTTTAGTACCAGGTGCTGGGGGTTGGACAAGCCGAGCTTGTCCGCCAGTTGAAAAAGGCGGCCATCTTTTACATACAAATCCAGCAAATGATCCAAATTCATACACACATGCGGCTCACCCGTGGGTGAGCCGGGTTGCAAATATACAGAATCAGAACCTTGCTGCAAGTGTAACCCCCAGGGTGCGGGGGGGTGCCAGGTTCACCGCACCGAAATCATAGGCGTAACCGATGAGATGTCCGCCCAGTCCCTCGCGCAGCCCCT
>JASGFZ010000112.1:0-9657 GCA_047605345.1 Flavihumibacter sp.
GGTTAATATCAACACGATATATTCAAAACCTCTGTGGCGGCCGGGCGCCACGGCCACCAGCACCTTCGACAACTACTATGTAAACGGTATGAAAATAGAAGGCACCCATACCCTTACCAATAACAGCAACATGGTGCAGCTGATATTTACCTCTGCCGTAGCTAACGGAAAACTAACGGGTAACGACGAAACCTTTATCCAGTGGTCGGGCACCCGGGTGTTCACCCAGAAGGAAGGATGGTCAACCCTGCTGGATCCCAGCGACGACCTCTACGCCATGGTCAGCCAGGGCAGCGGATCGGTTACCAAAAACGACAATACCTATACCTGGAACGGTTATACCATCGAGCCGCTCGAACAGCGGCCTGCCTGTCAATGGGTTTCCAAAGGCATCCAGGGCATTGAAGGCACCAGCGGCGCACAGGGCACCATCGATTTCGGAAATGGCGATTGCGATAACAAGGCCGTTCTGCTGGTAAATGGGGTATCGGGAGAAATTACTTTGAAGTAATAAAAAAATATATACCTTTAAAATAGTTTTCATAGGGTACGGATTAAAAACGGGCCAGGGTTTCTACCCAGGCCCAAACTTTTTTTACCCATTTCTCATTAGGCTATTTTGTTATTTATTGCCTTTTGGCAGGCTGTTAACTACATATCATTCTATCCGTAACGCTTCAAACCGGTAACCTTCTTTGGTAAATTTTTCCAGCAGGCGCGGCAGTGTATAGCTGAGCCGGTCAAATGCTTTTTCACTGTCGTGGAAAACAACCACCGATCCGCCGCGGGTATTGTTCTGCACATTCTCCCAGCAGTCGGCGCCGCTGATCGTATGATCGAAATCACCGCTTAAAACGGACCACATTACCACCCGGTAGCCCTGCTTCTGCAGCAGCCGCGACTGCGCATGGGTGAGTTTGCCATACGGCGGACGAAACAGCCGGCTGTTCACCCACTTGCTGCACTCCGCCACATTGGTCAGGTAGTCGTTGTTGGCAGTTTTCCATCCGTTCACATGGTGCATGGTATGATTACCGGTAACATGCGATTCGGCCAGCAGCTGCGCATATACCTGCGGGTAAGCCAGCACATTTTTCCCGATACAGAAAAAACTTGCTTTGGCATGGTATTGCCGCAACAATGCGAGTACCCAGGGCGTAATTTCCGGATGAGGACCATCGTCGAAGGTCAGGTAGATCTTTTTTTCTTTCCCGTCCATCTGCCAGAGCCTCCGCGGATACATCGCCCGCAACAGCAGGTTGCCTGTTTTCCAGTACTTCATAATAACAAACCTAGCATTCTTATTAAATTTGCCGCCATGTCAAACAATATACGCGTTCGATTTGCACCCAGCCCCACAGGCGGCCTCCACCTCGGCGGCGTGCGCACGGTTCTTTACAACTATTTATTTGCCCGTAAACACAATGGTACATTCATACTGCGTATTGAAGACACAGACCAGTCGCGTTTTGTACCCGGTGCAGAAGAATACATTATGGATTGCCTGCGTTGGTGCGGGCTGGAACCCGATGAAAGTCCGTTTACCGGCGGCCCCTTCGGCCCCTATCGCCAGAGCGAACGCAAAGCAAACTACCGTGCCTATGCCGAGCAACTGGTTGCCGGCGGACATGCCTATTATGCGTTCGACACCCCCGAAGACCTCGAAAACATGCGCACGCATTTTCGCACCGCCGAAAACCCATCGCCCCAATACGATCATCGCCTGCGCAATGAAATGAAAAACTCGCTTACGCTGGGTGAAGCAGAAACGAAGCGGCTGATCGGCAAAGGCGTTCCCTACGTGATCCGCATCAAGATGCCCACCAATCAAACCTTGCGTTTTACCGACCTGGTAAGAGGCGATGTAGAATTCAACACCGGTACGGTAGACGATAAGGTACTGCTGAAACAGGACGGCATGCCCACCTATCATCTTGCCGTGGTGGTAGATGATTATCTCATGCAAATTACCCATGCCTTCAGGGGAGAAGAGTGGCTGCCTTCGGCGCCCGTGCATTTGTTGCTGTGGGATTGCCTGGGCTGGAAAGACAGCATGCCGCAATGGGCGCACCTGCCGCTGATCCTCAAACCCGACGGCAACGGTAAACTGAGCAAACGCGATGGCGACCGCCTGGGCTTTCCCGTGTTCGCCATGACCTGGACCGATCCCAAAACGGGCGAAAGCACCACCGGCTTCCGGGAGCGGGGTTTCTTACCCGAAGCCTTTGTAAACATGCTGGCCATGCTGGGCTGGAACGATGGTACGGGAAAAGAGATATTCAGTATAGAAGAACTGGTGCAGGCATTCAGCCTCGACCGGGTACACAAAGGCGGCGCCAGGTTCGATTTCGAAAAAGCGAAGTGGTTCAACCATGAATGGATAAAATCGGCTACGCCGGAAAGATTGCTTCCCGATGTAAAAACCATTTTACAGGCACAGGGAATGGATCCTAACGACGACGACTATACGAAGAAAGTGATTGCGCTGGTGAAAGAACGTTGCACTTTCACCACCGATTTTGCCGAACAGGCCGGTTTCTTTTTCAAGGCGCCCGGACAGCCCGATATGCAGGCCGTGGCGGGGAAATGGACTGCCGAAAAAGCCGCTTTCTTTACGGAGCTGTCCGGTAGATTACCGGCTGCCGGCAGTATGCCGGCCGACATAGAGCAGGTATTCAAAGACCTGGCGGCGGCACATTCGTTAAAAGTAGGCGAGCTGCAACTGCCTTTCCGGCTGATGCTGGTAGGCGGCAAATTCGGGCCGGCGGTATTTGAAATTGCCGCGCTGCTGGGTGCAGCAGAAACTGGCAAGCGTATTGCAAGAGGGTTGGCAGCGCTTGCTTAATAATCCTGCTGAAGGGCATGCAGGTGGGCGGTACATAGCCTATATTTGATCAGCTATATAACCGCCTGCATACCTGCCGCCCGCTTTTAAAACCATCTGCCATGTACAAAACGCTTCTGACCTCGCTGCAAAACCGCATATTCACGATTACCATCAACCGGCCCGACAAGCTGAATGCGCTGAACAATACCGTGATCAGCGAGTTGTCTGAAGCCCTCGATGAAGTGATCAGCAACCGGCTGATCGGCGCTGCTATTATCACGGGTGCGGGGCCGAAAAGCTTTGTAGCCGGCGCCGACATCAGCGAGTTTACAGAGCTGGATGGCGATGGCGGTGAAACACTGGCCCGCCGCGGGCAGGAATCGGTATTCAGCAAAATTGAAAACTGCTCCAAACCGGTGATTGCAGCGGTAAACGGGTTCGCGTTGGGAGGCGGCTGCGAGCTGGCCATGGCCTGCCATTTCAGGATCGCGAGCGACCAGGCGCGCTTCGGCCAGCCTGAAGTGAACCTGGGACTGTACCAGGCTATGGCGGTACGCAGCGGCTTACACAGTTGGTGGGCAAGGGCCGCGCGATGGAGATGATGATGACCGGCGGACTGATCGATGCCGCTGCGGCGCTGCGTTACGGGCTGGTAAACCAGGTGACCAGCGCCGAAGAACTGATACCGGCCACTACGGCTATCGCGCTGCCATTCTAAGCAAGGCGCCGCTGGCGGTGACGGAAGTGATCCGCGCTTACCAACTGGCGGCACTGGGCGATGCCGGCGGCTCGAAGCGGAAGCCAAAGCCTTCGGCGCCCTCTTCAATACCGCCGACGCCAAAGAAGGCGCAGCCGCCTTTTTAGAGAAACGCAAGCCTGCCTTTAAAGGTGAATAGGCTAACTTAGCGGCGAATCAATTCCCGTTATTATGGACTACAGAATAGAGAAAGACACCATGGGTGAAGTGAAAGTACCCGTGGATGCCTATTATGGCGCACAGACCCAACGCAGCATTGACAATTTCAGGATCGCGCAGGCAACAAACCGGATGCCCATTGAGATCATCCGTGCATTTGCCTACCTGAAAAAAGCGGCAGCCCTCACCAACCTGGAAGCCGGCGTACTGGCAAAAGAAAAATCTGATACGATCGGTAAGGTTTGCGATGAAATTCTCGAAGGCAAACTCGACGATTATTTTCCGCTCGTGGTTTGGCAAACGGGTTCGGGTACACAAAGCAATATGAATGTGAACGAAGTGGTTGCCTACCGCGGTCATGTATTGAACGGCGGCCAGCTTTCCGATAAGGAAAAATTCCTGCATCCCAACGACGATGTGAACAAATCGCAGTCGTCTAACGATACCTTTCCCACTGCGATGCACATCGCTGCCTACAAAATGCTGGTGGAAGTGACCATTCCCGGCATCGAGAAGCTGCGTGATACGCTGGCCGAAAAAAGCCGGCAGTACATGCACGTGGTGAAGATCGGCCGCACCCATTTTATGGATGCCACCCCCCTCACCGTAGGCCAGGAGTTCAGCGGTTATGCATCCCAGTTAGATCACGGCCTCAAAGCCATTAAGAATACCCTGCCGCACCTTTCGGAACTGGCGCTGGGTGGCACAGCCGTAGGTACCGGTATCAATACGCCCGACAATTATGCGGTAAATGTGGCCAAACACATCGCCGCCCTTACCGGGTTGCCCTTTGTGACGGCCGAAAACAAATTTGAATCGCTGGCTGCGCACGATGCCATTGTTGAAGCCCATGGCGCACTGAAAACCGTTGCGGTAAGCCTGATGAAGATCGCCAACGATATACGCATGCTTTCCAGCGGCCCGCGTTCGGGCATCGGCGAATTGTTCATTCCCGACAACGAACCCGGCTCTTCCATTATGCCCGGCAAGGTAAACCCCACCCAGTGCGAAGCATTGACCATGATCGCCGCCCAGGTGCTGGGTAACGATGTAGCCATCAATATCGGCGGCGCTACCGGTCATTTCGAGCTCAATGTATTCAAGCCGATGATGATCTACAATTTCCTGCACAGCGCCCGGCTGATCGGCGAAGGCTGCGTAAGCTTTAACGATAAATGCGCCGCAGGCATTGAACCCATCGAAGCCAATATCAAAAAGCATGTTGACAATTCGCTGATGCTGGTAACCGCCCTTAATACGAAGATCGGTTACTATAAAGCCGCCGAAATTGCCCAGAAAGCCCATAAAGAACACACTACGCTGAAAGAAATGGCTGTTAAACTGGGTTACCTGACCCCGGAAGAGTTTGACCAGTGGGTGGTGCCGTCGAAAATGGTAGGAAAGCTGTAAAAAAAGGTAAAAATCAAAAGCCAAAAAAAGCGGCCATTCGTCGAATGAGCCGCTTTTTTGGCAATAAAGCCAGGTTGCGGCCCGTTTTTAAGGTTCACTAATAAAAAAATAAACACAAGATAGTTAGTCTCATGTTCTGTTTTGGTCCGTTCCTTATTTCATCTTGACGACCAATATCCAGTGAAAAAACCAAAAAAGGCTTGGTTTAAAAGGAAATGTTGTCAATTTCGAATATAGGGTTTATGCCTCACTTGTCGAAGTGAGGCATTTCTATATCAATACTATTCACGGAGGCCCCTGAAGCTGCCGTTCAGCAGCAGGGTGCTGTCGGTACCGTTGACCGATAAAACCGTTCCTGAAAAACTACCGCTCACCCGGGCTTCGTCCATTTCAAGGAGGGTGATAGAAAACAGGCTGGTGTCTGCCGCCGACACATATCTTGGGTTTATGTCTTCGGCATAAGAGAAAGATGCAACCGGGCCGTGATAGGTGCCCGCCGCCAGGCTGGGCGCTGCCACCACCAGGGTCAAACGCCCGCCGGTAACCGTATCGATGCCTTTTATTGTCAACACAGAAGTACTGTCGTGCTGAACAACAATAACGGAATCAACAATCCCTTTATAAGTCTGTGCGCCTACCTGGAAAAACCAGGGAAATTCATACACAACAGGCGGCGTGGTAGCCGCCACACTCTTGTCTTTATAACAACCGGCCAGCAGCAAACCAAAGGCCAGCAAAAAAATAATCGACCGCATATACAGGCTTCTCAAATCAAATGCCAACCGCTTCCTTTGCAGGCGTGTGTGGCTGGTGTGTGAGTTTTTTCTGAAAGATTAACAGCGTAATAACGCCTACTGAAATAGAGGCGTCGGCAAGATTGAACACGGGGCTGAAAAATTCAAAATCGTCACCGCCTACAAAGGGAACCCACGAAGGATAGGTAGACCGTATAATCGGGAAATAAAACATATCCACCACCTTACCGTGCAGGAAGCCCGCATATCCTTTGGGTGGAAACAGCTTCGCAACCGATGTATAAGTGCTTTCTTCAAAGATCAGTCCGTAGAACATACTGTCTATCAGGTTACCCAGTGCCCCGGCAAAGATCAGTCCCACACAAAGAATAAAACCGGGATGGTGTTTTTTGCGGATGATTTCCCTGATAAACCAAACCCCGAATACAACAGCCACCATCCGGAAAAGGGTGAGCGCCATTTTGCCCAGCCCACCACCGAATTTCAGCCCCCAGGCCATACCCTCATTTTCCACAAAATATATCTGGCACCATTCGGCCTTTTCACCGAAGGGCCTGATACCCCGGTCGTAAGGGGTAACCGGCTGGTGGCTGACATCCCAATGATAGCTCAGGGGCATATGTGTTTTCACCCATATCTTAATCACCTGGTCTGCTACCAGGATGAGCAGGATCAACAAAATGACATTACGCGCTTTTCCCATATCGTCAATAAAGTTGCAAAGATAACCGCTGGAAAGACACTAGTCCTGGTAATATATCCTTTTAACACGTTGTGAAATACCGGTCAGTAGCTCGTAGGCAATGCCGCCCGCCCAGCCGGCAACCACCTCTACCGGCAGGCCGGCGCCGAAAACGGTGACTACACTGTTTTCATCCACGCCGCTTATACCGGTTATATCTATCATGGTCATATCCATGCAAACAGAACCGGTTACCGGTGCCAGCCTGCCGTTTACCAGCATCGACCCCCGCCCGTTTCCCAGGCTTCTGGGATAGCCGTCGGCATAACCAATGCGCACCGTGGCGATGGCCGAAGGGCGGGTAATAACGCCTTTCCGGTTATAGCCCACCGTTTCTCCGGGCTGTAAATATTTGATTTGCGCAATGGTTGTTTTCAAAGTAGACACCGGCTTCAGCTGAACCTGGCCGGGAGGGCCTGAAGGCACGCCATACAAACCAATGCCCGGCCGCACCATATCAAACTGCCAGCCCGGCAGCCGCGTAATGGCGGCGGTGTTCTCCATATGCCTGATAAACGGATAAGGCAGGAGTGCCGCTATCGCATCGGCGTTTTCGCGAAAAACCGCCACCTGTTCGGCAGTGAATGCATCCATGGCGGGGTCTTCACTGGCCGCGAGGTGACTGAATACCGATTGTACTTTGAATACCGAAGCCGGCAACAGGTTAAGCAGGGTATCAAATTCATTTCCTGAAAAACCAAGGCGGTTCATGCCCGTTTCCAGCTCTATATGAACCGGCACCTGCGTAAGCCCCTCCTGCCGGGCAAAACGATCCAGCTGCCTGTACATGGCGAGGGAATAGATCACCGGCTCCAGGTTGTATTCAACAAGCGTTGCAAAATCGGGTGGCGCTGCATTCATCACCATTATCGGCAAATGAATACCGCCTCTTCTCAGGGCAAGACCTTCATCGGTATAGGCAACGGCGAGATAATCCACCCCATGGTACTGCAACAGGTTGGCCACTTCGAAGCTGCCGGTGCCATAGGAAAAAGCCTTCACCATGGCCATGAGACGGGTACCGGGTTTCAGCAACTGCTGGTACTGGCGCAGGTTGTGCAGCAGCGCATTGAGATCCACTTCCAGTACTGTTTGGTGCTCCTGTTTTTCAAGCAGGGAAGAGATGGCTTCAAACCCAAAACTGCGTGCCCCTTTAACAAGAATGGTTTCATCGCCGAACAGCAGCTCATCAAAGCGGCTGATAAAATTTTCTGTTGAAAAAAAATGCTGGTACTCGAGCCGCCTGCTTTTGAACACAACTTCAAAACCGGCGGTAACCGCGCCGATGGCAATCAGCCGGTTCACCTGGTAATGCTGCAGCAGGTCTGCAACCTGACCGTACAATTCGCCAGGCGCAAG
Source organism: Flavihumibacter sp. (assembly GCA_047605345.1). Lineage (GTDB taxonomy): Bacteria > Bacteroidota > Bacteroidia > Chitinophagales > Chitinophagaceae > Flavihumibacter. The sequence continues at coordinate 8,010 of JASGFZ010000112.1, forward strand.
GCCCGACTGGGGTATATCTGACAGTATAACGGTCTTGCGTACATGCTGTTGCTGCCTGAACAGGAAATCGAGGGCAATATCCAGCGAGCTCAGGTCGGTGGAATAGCTGTCGTTGATCACCGAACAGTTATTGATCCCTTCTTTCAGCTCCAGTCGCATCGCAACCGGCCTGAGCTGCCTGATCCTTTCATTCAGCGAATGAATGCTGACGCCGAGGTACAACAGGCAGGCGCAGCAATGGAGCAGGTTCTCCACAGAGGCTTCGTCGGTAAATGCAGGTTGGAGTTGTACGGACTGCTGTTTGTAATGCAATACCAGTTGATCGGTAACGCGCACCGTACAATCTTCATCGCGCCCCCAGGTAAAGAGGCGGAGGCCGTTTTCCGCTTTCAGTTGCGCCCATTCGTCCACTATGGGATTGCCGGCGCGGCAGATCACCACGTCAGCGCCGTTGAACAGCTTCCATTTTTCTTCCAGCTTCTGTTCCATCGATGCAAACCCTTCATTATGGGCGGCGCCGAGGTTGGTGAAAAGCCAATGGCAGGTTTGATAACGGCCCAAGACGTCCATTTCACCCGGCTCGGAAATACCCGCTTCAAAAATGGCGAGGTTATCGGCAGGAGACATCTGCCATACGCTCAGCGGAACCCCTATCTGCGAGTTATAGCTTCGCGGGCTGCGCACGATGCGATAATCGTTTTCCAGCAATTGGTTCAGCCACTCTTTCACAATGGTTTTTCCATTACTGCCCGTAATACCGATCACGGGATATTGAAAACGGCAACGGTGTTCTGCCGCCAGCCGCTGCAATGCGAGAACGGTATCGTTTACCAGCAAAATATTGGCGCCGGGCAGCAGGTCGCAATCGGGCGCCTCACTCACCACGAACGAGCGCAGTCCCTTGTCGTACAACCGTTGAATATACTGGTGCCCGTTGCGGCTGGCTGTTTTGATGGCAAAGAAGAGACTGGTGGCGGGGAACAGCAGCCGCCTGCTATCGGTAAGCAGGTGTTCTATTCGTGAATCGGTTCCTCTTACCAACCAGCGGCCGCCGGTAAACAGGGCTATATCATCCAGGTTGTACATGATCAATGCAGTTCCCGGTCGTTGCCGGCGTTCACCTGGTTATCGCTGCGGCCGGAAACGCTGATGCTGTACACGATCGAAGCGGTTATACAAACAACAATCACCAGCAAGGAAACGAATACCGGTATGTGTATGTGAAAATAGGCAACCAGCATTTTCAGGCCGATAAAAACCAGTACCACGGCAATGCCCTGCTGCAGGTAGGCGAATTTGTTCACGGCGCCTTTCAGCAGGAAAAACAGGGAGCGAAGGCCCAGCACGGCAAAAATATTGGAGGTATAGATGACCAGCCGGTTTTGGGAAATAGCAAATACGGCCGGGATCGAATCAAGCGCAAATACAATATCGGTGGTAGCAAGCATGATCACCACCACAAACATATTGGTGAAATATCTTTTTCCGTTGGCACGGATCGTGAACCTGCCATCTCCATCGGCAGGCATAATGGGCAGCAGTTTACGCAAAAGCTTATAGACCCTGTTCTCTTCAAGGTTGGGTTCTTCTTCCGAATCGGCCGTAAACATCTTTATGCCGGTGAACAACAGCAGGGCGCCGAAAATAT
>JASGFZ010000113.1:0-9641 GCA_047605345.1 Flavihumibacter sp.
GTAAAGGGCAGTAAAGAGAAGCCTTACCAGTTATTCAAAACCTATAAGGTTTGCGCCATGGCGGGAACCCTGGGGCCCAAACGGATGGAAGGCGATTACCAGGTACCCGAGGGTTTCTATTATATCAATGAATTCAATCCGCGCAGCATATATCATTTGTCGCTCGGCCTGAACTACCCCAATGCATCCGACCGCTTTCTGAGCGATGCCATCCAGCCCGGCGGCGATATTTATATTCATGGCAGCTGCGTAACAACGGGTTGTATTCCCATTACCGACGGACAAATAGAAGAGCTTTTTGTGCTGGCGTCGAATGCAAAAGCGCTGGGCCAGGATTTTATACCGGTGCATATTTTCCCGGTGCGTTTTGATGTGAAGAGAAGTGTTGATTACCTCAACCGCTATGTACGCGATTTTGCCGATTACGGTTACCTGACCAACAGCCTGAAAGAAGTTTTTTACTATTTCGAGAAGAACCGGCAGATACCGGTGATCATGGTGAATGGCCGCGGCACCTATGTGCTGGATGCCGATGTGCGCAAAGCGCTTCCCTATGCCGACCGAAAGGCCGATGCGGCACAGGTGGTTAAGAAGCAAAGAAAACAGGTGCCCTTTGATGAACAGGACATCCCCACAACCGTGCAAAAACTGCCTGAGTTTCCCGGCGGTGCAAAAGCATTCAGGGAATACCTGAAAAAGCTGAATAAAAACCTGTCGCCTTTCCTGAACGAAGACCAGCATACGGCTTATGTGCTGGTGGAGTTTATTATTTCGAAAGAAGGAAAGGTATTGAACCCGAAGATACTCAAGGGCGGCAACGACCAGCTGAATGAATACCTGCTGGACGAGCTGGAAAAAATGCCCGACTGGGAACCGGCTATGCGGGAGAAAAAAGCGGTGCCGATGAAACTCAAGCAGACCATCCTGGTTGAATCTGACAACCGGCCCGATACCGACGCCCCATCAACGTAAAGCCAGTTGAACGGTTTCGGGCGTTTGCTGCTGCAAAACAATTTGTTGTGACCCCACCAGGCTGGTAATGGTGTCGGGCAGGTAGTGCCTGATTGTTAAGAGACGCAATCCTTTTTCAACCGATACATCGAAGTATTCGGTGGCGGCCATGGCCAGCTGCTCTATTTTTTCGGGGCGGTCGTCGAGGCAGCAGGTAAAGCTGATGGCGCCGTTCTGGGTCAGGTTGGGCCTGAATGCCAGCTGCTCGAAAAGCCGGTAGAGCTGTGCCACCGACTGTTCTCCTATAAAGCTGAAATCCTTCGACCGCAGGTGCAGCAGCACCTGGTTCTCTTTCACGACGATGATGGGTGGCAAATGCGGGATGGACTGGTTATGTATAACCGTTCCCGGCAGCGAGGGATCCAGGAAACATTTTACGTACAGCGGAATGTTTTTATTCTGCAGCGGCTTGATGGTTTTGGGATGGATAACCTGGGCGCCGTAATAAGCCATTTCAATCACCTCGTTGTAGTTGAGCACAGGCATCAGCTCCGCGCCGGGGTATTTTTTCGGATCGGCATTCATAACCCCCTCCACATCTTTCCAGATGGCGAGGTAGTTTGCATCGAGCATATTGGCGAAGATGGCGGCCGAGTAATCGCTGCCTTCACGGCCCAGCGTAGTGCTTTCGTTTTCATCGGTAGCCCCGATAAATCCCTGTGTAACAACAATGGGAACGCCGGTGAACAAGGGTTTCACCAGCTCGTTGACCTTTTGGGAAGTGAACGGCCAGTCGATCCGGGCATCACGAAACAGGTCGTTGGTGCGGAAAACATCCCTTACATCGATCCACTGGTTGGCAATATTTTCTTCTTTAAGAAAAGCGCTCACAATGCAGGTCGACAACAATTCGCCGATGCAAACGATCTGGTCGTAATAGTAATCGTATTCCCTAACCGGCTGGTCGTAGAGCAGCCATTCCACTTCGGTGAAAAAATTGACCAGGTCCTGTTCGCAGGCGAGGTATTCTTTTACCAGCAAATATTTGGCGGTGGTAATATGCTGGTCTTTTACCTGTTTGAACAAGGCCAGGGCTTCGTCGCGGTTGCCGTTGTAAAACTGTTCCGCCACTTTTTCCAGCGCATTGGTGGTTTTACCCATGGCCGAGATCACGACCAGTAATTCCTGTTCGTTCTGCAGGATCCGGGCCACCTGTTTGATCCTGTCTATTGAATGTACACTGGCGCCGCCGAATTTAAATATGCGCATGAGGGGGCAAAGGTAAGGGGTTGGGAAGTCAAAAATCAAAAGTCAAAAGTCAAAAAGGGTTCGCTGCGGGTGTGAGGCGCTGGGTAGGGTTGATTTCACGCAAAATGCAAAGACAGGCTATGGCGAGGCGATTTTCTCATGGAATTGATGTTTTTTCTCACAGAGATAAACAGAGGAACAGAGAGAGGCTGTCATGTAACAGTCAACTGGTAACAGCCACCTATTCCTCTGCGTTCATTGCTTCTCTGCGGTCTTTGCGTGAAACAAAAACCAGCCCCCAAGCCAGCCCGAAAATAGAACCACCACGCCCGCGGCAGCACCTCAAACCTCAAACCTCAAACTTCAAACTTCAAACCTCAAACTTCAAACCTCAAACCTGCCTGGTACAATCCTTGCTTACCCATCCCCAAAACCCCATGCAACGCCTTCTTTTCCTGCTATTCCTTTCCATGCCTGGCATTGTTGCCTGCAAAAGCAAGCCGCCGGCAAAGGCTGAAACGCCCACCCGAGCGAAGTATGGGGTGGCACTGTCTAACATGGAAGCCGATATTGTAGCGGAAGTGAATAGATACCGGCAATCAAAAGGGCTGGCGCCGCTGCGGGTGAACAGTATTATTGCTACCGAAGCGGCTTTGCACAGCCAGAAAATGGCCCGCCACCAGGTTGGCTTTGGGCACGATGGGTTTAAGGACCGGGTAAGCCGCATCAACAGCCGGCTGGATGGTTCCATGGCATCGGGCGAAAATGTGGCGGCGGGTACAATGACCGCGCGGGATGTGGTGCAAAGCTGGCTGAAAAGCAAAGTGCACCGTGAGAATATAGAAGGGCGTTTCAACCTGACCGGCGTTGGCATTTCACGTGATACGCGCGGAACGATTTATTATACGCAGATTTTCATCCTGAAATAATGGTTACATTCGTCGCATGACGAAGGATCCCATCATCCGTGTGGAAGCGCTCCGCAAAAATTATGGTCAGTTCGAGGCCGTAAAAGGCATCAGTTTTGAAGTATATCCGGGCGAAATTTTCGGCCTCCTGGGCCCTAACGGCGCCGGTAAATCAACTACCCTCGAAATCATGGAAACGCTGCGGGAAAAAACGAGCGGCCGCGTGCAGATTGCGGGGTTCGACCTTGACAAAGACCCCGCATTGATCAAGCGCGTTATAGGAGTGCAGTTGCAGGCATCGGGTTATTATCCCGGCCTCAACCTTACCCAGCTGCTTGAACTGTTTGCCGGTTTGTACAACAGGCATATTGACCCGATGGCGTTTCTGGGTTTGGTCGATTTGAAGGATAAGGCAAAGGCAAAATACAAGGAACTCAGCGGCGGACAAAAACAGCGTTTTTCCATCGCCACCACGCTGATCAACGAGCCACAGATTGTTTTCCTCGACGAACCCACAACAGGCCTCGACCCGCAGGCAAGACGCAATTTGTGGGACCTGATTTCGGGTATCCGTGATAAAGGCACAACGGTTATTCTTACCACACACTATATGGATGAAGCGGAAGTGCTGTGCGACAGGGTGGCGATTATCGACAGCGGCAATATCATTGCTCTGGATTCGCCCGATACGCTGATCGACCAGCTGGTGGCCACCGGTTTCGAACGCCCCAAAGAAGTGAAAAGCGCCAACCTGGAAGATGTGTTCATCCACCTGACAGGGCGTGACCTTCGCAAGGAAGAATAAATGCATTTCGGTTATGGATCCCCGTTATCCCATCGGCTTGTATGAGCCGCAGCCTTTTTCGGACGCGCAACTGAGCGAGTGGCTGAACGACATCAGGGTATTGCCGCAGTTGCTGGCAGATGCCGTTCTTCCCCTGGATGAAGCGCAGCTGGATACACCTTACCGCGAAGGCGGGTGGACGGTCAAACAGCTTGTACACCATATCGCCGACAGCCACATCAATGCCATCACCCGGTTCAAGCTGGGTTTAACGGAACACAAACCCGTTATCAAACCCTATGACGAAAACGCGTGGGTGCAGCTCAACGATGTAAAGGAATTGCCGGTTACCGTAAGCCTCCGGCTGTTGGAAGCGCTGCATGCGCGTTGGTATTCAACCCTGCGGGAACTGCCTCCCGAGGCATTCCTGCAGCGCGCTGTTGTACATCCCCAGCAGGAAAAGGAAATGAGTATCTGGTACCTGTTGGGCATGTATGCCTGGCATGGTCGGCACCATGTAGCACACATAACAAGATTACACAACAAAATGAATGGGTGAATATGTCTGAACAGCATTTGAAATGGGATACGCTCTCTTCCGAATACATCAGCAACCATATTTATTTTACGGCCCGCAGGGATCGCTGCCGCCGCCAGGACGGAGTTATTGTGGATCCCTACTTCGTGGTGGAGCTGCCTACTTCTGCCACAGCGATGGCGATAACGGCAGAAGGTAAGGTGCTGATGACCCGCCAGTACCGCCATCCCATCGGGCAGGTGCTGCTGGAAACACCGGGCGGCTTTATTGATCCCGGTGAAGATTTTGTAACAGGCATGCGCCGGGAGCTGATGGAAGAAACCGGTTTTTCTTTTCCGCATATAGAGCACCTGGGCCGCGTGGCCGCCAACCCCGGTGTGCTGAGCGGTTTTACGGAGTTATTTCTCGCAACAGGCGGAGAGCAGACAGGCGTACAGCACCTCGACCACAATGAAGAAATCGAGATCGTCCAGTTGCCGCTGGAAGAAGTGATGCGGATGGTATTGAACAACGGGATTGTCCAGTCGCTGCACGCTAACTGCATCCTGTACGCCCTGCTGAAGCTCGGCAGGCTGCAGCCGCACCCGTCGGGTGGCACCTGACGGGTACTACCCGACGGGTAGCCGTATTTCACCGATGATGAACACACTTCCGCAAACGAGCACCAGATCGTCGGGGGCGGCCGCCTGGCGCGCAGCCGACAGGGCGAGGTTGACTTCGCCGAAGGCTGTGCCGGTAAGCCCTGCAGCGGCGGCGCGGGTTTGCAGCTCAATAGCCGGTAATGCCCGCGGTATCTGCGCCTGGGTAAAATAATAAGCGGCTTTTTTAGGTAATAGCGACAGGGCTTTCTCGATGTCCTTGTCTTTAACCATACCGGTTACGATGTGCAGGCGCCGGAAGGTTTCCAGTTCCAGCTGCCGTACAATGGCTTTGATGCCGTCTTCATTATGGCCCACGTCGAGCACGGTTTTCGGCGATGAAGCCACCAGTTCCCAGCGGCCATGCAGGCCCGTTAGTTTTTTCGTGTGAGCGAGACCGTTATGAACCGCTTTTTCATTAATCTGCCAGCCGGCCTGTTGCAGCTGGTGGATGGTGCAAAGTACGGTGAGCAGGTTCTTCAGCTGGTAAATGCCGGGAAGATCAAGCGTATAGGTTTGCGCATCTTCATGATGCTGCTGCTGTACGGTAACGGTAAGCCGGTCGTTTTCCTGTTGCCATTCTATAACTGAAAATGTCGCCGGCGCATAGTGCAGGGGCGCCGCCTCCCTGGCTGCCTTTTCCTCAAATACCGGGCGGGTTTCGGGCAGCCATTCACCGATCACCACGGGCACACCGCCTTTTATGATGCCGGCTTTTTCGGCGGCGATGGCGGCGAGGCTATCGCCCAGTATATTCATGTGATCCATGCCGATATTGGTGATCACGCTTATTTCGGGCTTAATGATATTGGTGCTGTCGAGCCGTCCGCCCAAACCGGTTTCTATAACGGCGATGTCTACCCGCTGTTCGGCAAACCAGGCAAATGCCATGCTCACCGTCAGCTCGAAAAAAGAAGGCTCGATCTGTTCGATGGCCGGTTGCATGGAGGCGGTAAAGTCAACTACGAATTGTTCGGGTATTGTTGCGCCGTTCACGCGGATCCGTTCGCGGAAATCATGCAGGTGCGGACTGGTGTACAGCCCTGTTTTATAACCTGCCTGCTGTAAAATGGCCGCCAGCATATGGCTGGTGGAGCCTTTGCCGTTGGTGCCTGCCACATGAATGGTTTTACAACGGCAGAAATTATTCCCATTGATCGCTTCGAGGGCAATGATATTGTGCAGGTCTTTTTTGTAGGCGGAAGCGCCCTGTTTGCTGAATAGGGGCAGCCGGTTATACAGGTAGTCGAGTGTTGCAGCGTAGTTCATGGTATGGGCGCAGGCGCAGCAAGTTAGTTCTTCAGCCTGAAATTGAAGATGATGGTACCGATTTGTTCTTCGCTGCCGGCATTGAATTTCAGCTGCATGGCCTTGCGGTTGGCGATGGATTTCAGGGTGGGGTTGGAGGTGGTTGAGCCGCGCGGCTGGAAAACGGCCGAAACCACTTTACCGGATTCATCCACGCGGATATCGACTGCTACTTTTGCGTTTTCGTTGAAATCGTCTTCGAACGACGGGAAGCTGGTGATCCTGCGACCCGTTAGTCCGCGGGAAATGGTTACACCCGATTTGCCGGTGCCACCATTTCCTTCGTAATTCTTGCTGTCGGGATCACCGCCGGGTTTACCCTGGTCGCCGGTGCCGCCGGCAATGCCCTGGTTGCCGCCTTTTTTATAGGTATCGGCTTCATTACCGCCGGTGCCGTTTCCGCTAACACCTTTGAATACAGCCTTCGGTTTGGGAGGGGCAGGTACTGGATTCAAAACGGGCTTTGCAGGTGTGGATTTGGGCTTTTCGGCCGTTTCCTTTTCGGGGATCTTTGTAGCGGCCGGTTTTGCTTTTTCCGGTTTTTTCACTGCGGGTGCGTCTTCTTCGCTGTCGTCGGTTTCCACATCTTTGTGGTCTTCGGCCGCAGCTGCACTTGCTTTGGGCGGTGTGTATTGGGGCTGGCTGGCCGGCGCCGGTGATTCGGGTGACATGGGCTGGTCTTCACCCAATCCTTCGTCGCTGTTGCCAAGATTCACTTCAATACCATCTTCCATAACCGGTGGTGGTACCACCGGTAACGACCAGCGAACAAAGAACAGGATCAACAACAGGGCAACGAGCACGGTAGCCGTATAGCCGCCGGCCCGCAGGTTTTTCTCCGTTTCGAAATTCGCTGTCATAGAGCGCTAAAATTACAGACTTATTTTAATTGTGGTTGTTAAAGTCTTTTGCAGTTGTTAGCTATTGGACGATGGCTTCCTGCTATTTATAATCACCAGTCCCGCAACAATAACAATGCTGCAAACAATATGCAGCCAGGTGATTTTTTCGTGCAGCAACAAGGCCGCTTCAAAGCTGGCAAATAAAGGGATCAAATTGCCAAATAAAGCGGTGCGTGCGGCGCCGAGCGTGGCGATCGCTGCATTCCACAGCAAATAGGAAACAATCGAGGTGCCTATGCCGAGATAAGCAATCACGCCCAGCATGGCCGGCGTCCATTGTATGGGCGGATGATGGCCTTTTTCATACAGCCAGCCGGGTAACAGCATCAGGGCGCCCAGCGAAAAAACCAGCAGTAAAAAAGACTGCGGATGCATGCCTGCCGGTTTCCGCCGAACCAGCACATTGTAGATGGCGAAACTCAGGGCGCCCAGCAGCACGATGCTGTCGCCCCGGTTAAAGCGCAGCGATAACAGGGTTTCCCAGTGCCCTTTCGACAACAATACCAGGATGCCGGCCACACAGATCAGTGAACCGACGGCGCGCTGCCAGGGAATTTTTTCGCCAAGAAAGATCCGGGCCAGTACCAGGGCTATAATGGGTGATGAAGTGGTGCCGATCAGCGCCAGGTTGAGGGCGCTGGTATAATGCCCCGCCAGGTAAATAAAAGTGTTGAAGAAAGTAATGCCGAACAGGGCCGTCCAGAAGAAATAAGCGCGGTGCCGCCAGGCGATGGACCGGTCGGCCACCAGCTTTTTCCACGCAAAGGGCGCGAGCAGCACCGAAGCGGTTGCCCAACGGAAAAAGCCCAGGCTGACGGGCGGAATCTCTTTGATGACGGCCCTGGCCACAATAAAATTCCCGCTCCAGATGAAGCAGGCCAGCACGGCAAACAAAATGCCTTTTTTAACGGCGGCGGTATTGTTTATCAATGTGCAAAATCCAGTTCGTAGTTGCCTTTGATCCTTTCCATCGGGGGGTTGTAATACCCGAATTTCAGCTGCGGAAATTCTTCACGGATCAGTTCCATCAGCTGTTTAACACCCATGCATTCACCGGTATCGGTGGCGCCGATCTTGCCCAGGTACCAGTCGGGGTCTATATTGAAATTGCGCCACTGGATCATGCAGAGGCCGGTATCGATGATGAGCTGCCGCAGCGCTTCGTATTCCGCCTCACTGTCGGTCATGCCCGGGAAAACGAAATAATTGATCGAGGTCCAGCCGCCGAATGCACGCATCACTTTCAGGCTCTCTACAATGTCGTTGAAGTCGTAATTATTGGGACGGTAATAAGGCATGTAAACCTCGCGGCGCGCCGAATTGGTGCTCACGCGGATGCTGTTGAGCCCCGCTTCAGCGAGCTTGCGCACAGCATCGGGCTTTGAGCCGTTGGTATTGATATTGATGCTGCCTTTATCCGTATGTTTCCGTATTTCTATGATTGCTTCGCGGATGGTTTCCCACATCAGCAGGGGCTCGCCTTCGCAGCCCTGGCCGAAGCTGACCAGCGGAAAGGGCGCCGTTTGCAGGTGCGGCACCGTAAACTCTACGATCTCTTCGGGCGAGGGTTTGAACCGCAGCCGGTCCTGCGTACTCACGATCGGCTCTTCATCGGGTTGCAGCGAAATACAGCCAACGCAGTTGGCATTGCAGGCGGGAGAAGCTGGCACGGGACATTCCCACCGGCCCATAAAATAATTACGGGCGGCCGGGCAATGATAGGTATTGCAACAGTTCTCGGCCAGGTGTTTCACCAGCCGGTTATGGGGGTAAGCCTGCGTGAGTTGCTGCACGCCCGAGCGGATAACGGCATCGTCGTACCCTGCACATTCCTGCCTGATATCGGCTTCGATGCGAACGGCGGGCACTACGAACGTGCCGTCACGCCAGCCGGCGGCGGTATAACAGAACAGCGGGAGCGTGGGGGCGTCGGGCGCCGTTTCGTAAGCAGCGATGAACAACCCCGTGTGGGCAGGCGGAATAAAAGCCGCTACAGCCCAGCCTTTTTCGCAAAGCCGCATTTCACCGGTTTTTACATCGATGCCGATGCCGCGGCGTCCCGGCAGCTCATAGAGGTTTCCGCCTTTGGGCAGCCCGATCCAGTCTTCGTCGGGCACAGGATACACATCCCAGCCGCTGCGGCCGGTAGCGTACAGGCTGCTGTCTTCAAAAATATGGCCCTTTCCGTCGGAGTAGAGGAGGAAGGGGGTGCCGGGTTTCGCCATCGCGCGAAGGTACCGGGTTTTTTTGTTATAACCCCTGCACCTCCATGGCGTCTTTGCTCCTTGGCGGTCTTTGCGTGGAGTAGAAAGCTTGCCGTAGTGTGCAAGTTTAGGTTCACGCAGAGTCCGCCAAGGAGCAAAG
>JASGFZ010000114.1:0-9567 GCA_047605345.1 Flavihumibacter sp.
TTGTACAGGTGGCGGCCAAAGGCAATGGCAATGTGGCCATCGGCACCAGTACCAGAGGTTACCGCATCCAGCAGCAATGGTCGCAAAACGGCATGCACAATCTATATGTGATCGATGTCAAAAACGGTACGCGCAAGCTGGTGGCCACCGGCCTGAAACGTAATTATGAGCGCTTATCGCCCAACGGCAAATACATTGCCTGGTACGATACCGAAGGCAAAAACTGGAAAGTGTATGATATAGCTTCTTCCAAAACAGCCGTACTGTCAAAGGGAATCACGGTTCCTTTATATGATGAAGAAGACGATCATCCCGATGATGCGCCGGCACATGGATTTATGGGCTGGCTGGAAGGCGATGAGGCAGCGTTTATATATGACCGTTATGATATCTGGCAGGTGGACCCTTCGGGCGGGCGGCCGGCTGTTTGCATCACGAAAGGCGAAGGACGGCGCAACAGGATCGCCATCCGCTACAACCACCTGGACCCCGAAACCGATTATATTAAAAAAGGCGACTGGCTGCTGATGGACCTGTTCGACTACAAGCAAAAAGGCGCCAACTGGATGAGCTACAGGGAAGGCAGCGGTTTTTCGCTCGATACCGGCTCGCTGATGGGCGCCACTTATCTTGCTCCCGTGAAAGCCCGCCGTGCCGGTGATTTTATCTATGTAAAACAAACACCGTCCAGCAGTGATGTGTATGCAGGAAGGGTAGAGGCGGCGGCCGACAAAGCAGGTAACCTCGCCTATTCTTCGCTGAACCCGCAGCAGGCAGGTTATAACTGGTTCACGGTAGAGCTGAAGCACTGGCCAACCCTGGCGGGTCAAACCAATGAAGGGTTGTTGTACAAACCGGAGAATTTTGATCCCACGAAAAAATACCCGGTGATTCTTTATTTCTATGAGCGAGATGCAGACACCCGTTACCGTTATATTGAACCCATGCCGGTTCGCGCTTCGGTGAACATTGCTTATTATACCAGCAACGGCTATATCGTATTTGATCCCGATATCAAATACAAAACGGGCCAGCCGGGTGAAGATGCATACAATGCGGTGGTTGGCGCTGCGCGCTGGCTGGCCCGTCAGCCGTGGATCGACAGTACGAAGATGGGCATACAGGGGCATAGCTGGGGCGGCTACCAGGTGGCCTACCTTGTAACACGAACCAATATGTTTGCAGCGGCTGAATCGGGCGCGCCGGTAAGTAATATGACCAGCGCCTATGGCGGCATTCGCTGGGGCACCGGTATCAGCCGGCAGTTCCAGTATGAAAAAACACAGAGCCGTTTGGGCAAAACCCTTTGGGAAGATCCGCAGCGTTACCTGAAAAATTCACCGTTGTTCCGGGCTGATAAAATCAAAACACCGCTGTTGATCCTGCACAACGACAAAGACGATGCGGTTCCCTGGTACCAGGGCATAGAGCTGTTCACTGCCATGAAGCGGCTGAACAAAAAAGTATGGCTGGTGACGTACAACGACGAGCTGCACGGTATCATCGAACGACGGAACCGGAAAGACTGGACCATTCGCATGGCGCAGTTTTTTGATCACTACCTCAAAGGCAAGCCCGCACCCCGGTGGATGACCGAAGGCATTCCCGCGCGCGACAAGGGCATCGACTGGGGGCTGGATTAACTGATATACCGCACCAGGCAGCGTTTGGCCACCGGCAGCAGGGTTTCCTCCACCGGGAAAGCCAGGGTGCTGTTGATGGTATAAACGGCCGGATTGGGAAGGTCTTTGTTTTCTTTGATAAGGCTCACTTTGATGTTCTCAAAGCTGTTGGCAATGGAACGCTGCGTGCGGTGAAGAAAGCTGGTGCGGATGGCGCGGTATTGCTCATCGTGTTTTTCAAAAATGCTCAGCCGGTAGTGATATACCTGCGTGGAACGGGTATGGCTGCGGCTGAGCAGGAAATAGCCTTCTTTGTTATCGAGTGGTACCAGCCCAACGGGTTCGATCTGCAGGCTCTTTTCCACCATTTCATATATCTCGGCGCCGTTGCGGATAGAACCCTTTATGGCAGTTTCTGCAAAATGAATGATGTTTTCCAGCTCTTCCATCAGGCTGTCGTCGGCGATGACCTGCTCATACAGCAGCTGCAATTTTTCCAGCTGGATACCGGTGAGCTTTTTGGGGAACTGCTCCTGCAGCATTTTTTTGTTATCGCGCAGGGTAACGATGTTGTTGTAGTGAAAGATGATATCTCCCAGCTGTGGGTATAACCTGTTCTCGTCGAAATAACGGTTGATTTCCTGCAGGTAAGCCAGCAGTGTATATTTCTTCAGTTCGAAATCGATGAAGCCTTCGGCGAACCAGGTCTGAGACAAAGTTTTCATGACGACAGAATTTTCTATAATTTACCAAAAATGTCTTAAAACCCTGCGTATGCGGAATCGTCTATGGGTGTTGTTCCTGTTCTTTAGTATAACGGGCTGCTCGCACAGATATTATGTGGTTCGCCATGCAGAGAAAGCGGCGGCGCCGGCGGGAAACGAAGACCTTGCCAAAGACCCGAATCTCTCTGTTGCGGGCGCCGAGCGAACGCGGGCGCTGCAACAGCGCCTGCAGAACGCAAAGATCACCCGGGTGTATTCAACCGCAACCATAAGAACCGAGTCGACCGCTGCACCGGTGGCCACCTATTTCAATTTGCCTATTCGCAAATACACAAAAGTAGATACCGCTTTCATCAACAGGCTGCGTTCACTGAAAGAAAATGTGCTGGTTGTGGGTCATAGCAATACCGTGGATGAGATCGTAAACGGACTGGTGCCTTCGGCCCATATGACCGACCTGCCCGAAACAGAGTATGATAACCTGTTTATCATCAAGAAAAAGGGGCACCGGTATTCGTTGCAGAAAACCAAATACGGACAGCCTTCGGTAACACAGTGATCAGTATTCGCGTTGCGGATCAAACTGCTCCAGCTCGCGCGCTACGGCGGTGAGGAAGCTGGCGCCGACGCTGCCGTCAACTACCCGGTGATCATAGCTCAGGCTCAGGTACATCATGTACCGGATGGCGATCGAATCACCCTGTTCTGTTTCCACTACCACGGCTCTTTTTTTGATGGCGCCCACGGCGAGGATGGCTACCTGCGGCTGGTTGATGATGGGAGTGCCCATCAGGCTGCCGAAAGTGCCCACATTGGTGAGGGTGAAGGTTCCGTTTTGCGTGTCTTCGGGTTTGAGCCGGTTTTCGCGCGCCGCCGCCGCCAGTCCGTTTACCTGCCTGGCGAGCCCCAGCAGGTTCAGCTGGTCGGCCTGTTTTATCACCGGCACAATCAGGTTGCCGTTGGGCAGGGCGGTAGCCATACCGATATTGATGTCTTTTTTCAGTAGGATGCGGTCGTTGTCTACGCTGCTGTTGATCAGCGGAAATTTCCTGATGCAGCGGGCAACCGCTTCCAGGAAGATGGGCATATAGGTGATCTTGGTGCCGTCCTGTTTAAGGAATACATCTTTCATTTTTTCGCGCCATTGCACGATGTTGCTGACGTCGGCCTCCGAAAAAGAAGTGACATGCGGGCTGGTATGCTTGCTCTTCACCATGTGGTCGGCGATGAGGCGGCGCATGCGGTCCATTTCAATGATCTCGACTTCGCCGTTGCTGATAACTGCTGGTGCGTTCTTTGGTTTTTCGGGAGTGGTTTCAGCGGGTTTGGCGGTGGGAGGGGTGCCGGGAACAACCGCCTGGCCATTGCCAGGTTGCCGGCTCTGTACAAATTGCAGGATGTCTTTTTTGGTTACCCGTCCTTCGTTGCCGGTACCGGGAATTTTTTCCAGTTCCTGCATGGATATACCTTCGCTGGCCGCGATGTTTAATACCAGCGGTGAATAGAAACGGTTGCCATTGCTGGCGATGCTGTGGGGTACGATGTCGATGACGGCCGCCATGGCTTCAGGCGCTTCTTTTATCGCCGGAAGGGCTTCCTTTTTCTCCACAACCGGTGGGGGGGGCTGGGTAGCAGCAGCAGTTTCGGTTGCAGCGGTTCTGATCCGCGCAATCACCTGGCCAATGGGAACCACCGCATTTTCAGGGTATAGCTGCTCTTCCAGGATGCCGGCCGCCGTGCTGGGCACTTCGCTGTCAACTTTATCGGTGGCGATTTCAAGCAGGGATTCATCCATTTTCACTTCCTCACCAGGCTTTTTCAACCATTTGAGGATGGTCGCTTCCATGATGCTTTCTCCCAACTTAGGCATTACCAGGTCAACAATCGCCATATTCGGTATGATTTAACTTCCTGTAAAAATACACAATTGGGTTTAAACGGTGCGCCGGGCTTTGGACAGCGGCTCTTGTTCGATGATGCACTTGCGGAGCAGGTTAAGGGCGTTGAAGGCAGTCAGTTCAATATTGCGGGCCCGGTCGAACCGCAGCTTCAGCCTGATGGCCCTGATACCGGCGCGGCTGCCGGCGGCGATCCACACCGTTCCGACGGGTTTTTCGGGTGTGCCGCCATCGGGACCCATGATACCGCTGGTGGCCACGGCAAAATCGGTGTGGAGATGGTTGAGCACAGTCTGCGCCATTTGACGCACCGTTTCCTCGCTAACGGCGCCGTGTACACGAAGGGTTTGTTCGGTTACCTGCAGGAGGTTGGTCTTTACTTCATTGGCATAGCTCACCACTGATCCTTTGTAATAACGGCTGGAGCCCGCCATGCTGGTGATGAGATGGGCAATATAACCGCCGGTGCAGCTTTCGGCCGTTCCCATGCTGGCGTTTCTTTCCAGCAGCAATTGCGCCACGGCTTGCTGCATGGATTCGTCGCGCGTGGTAACGAGTACATCCTGCAGCATTTGCTGCAGTTGCAGGAACTGGTGGTCCATTTCTTCGGTCAGCCTGTTTTCGTTGAAGGCCGAGGCAGAGAGCCGGAGGCGCACCATGCCGTAATGGGGCAGGTAGGCGAGTTTGATATGGTCGGGCAGGGCGGTTTCGAAGGCCTGGATACGGTCGGCCAGGGCCGATTCGCCGATACCGGCAGTGAGCAGCGTGCGGTGAACAATGGCGGGCAGCGTAAATCTTTCCCGCAGCCGGGGAATCACCGTGCTGCGCATAAGCGCTTTCATTTCAAAGGGCACACCGGGCATGCTGACCAGGATACGACCGTTTTTTTCGAACCACATACCAGGGGCGGTTCCTTCGGCATTGTGCAGCACGGTACAGGTATCGGGCACCAGGGCCTGGGTTTCGTTGCGCGGGCTCATAGGCCGCTGGTAGACTTTTTCGAACAGGTATTTTACATGCGCCAGCACCGCTTCGTCGAGTACCAGGCGGCCCCCGAAATATTCGCAGAGCAGGGGTTTGGTAATGTCATCGGCCGTAGGCCCGAGTCCGCCGGTAACCAGCACGATATCGGCCACCGCCATCTCTTCACCGACCGCTTTCAGGATACTATCGCGTTCATCGCCCACCGCTACCCGCCTTGATACCGCAATACCGGCCTGGTTGAGTTCCTGCGCCATCCAGGCGCTGTTGGTATCTGTTACCTGTCCTATTAGAAGCTCATCGCCGATGGTGATGATGCTGACGTTGATGAATTTCATGAATGGATAAAGGTATGTACTTTGGCAGGTATGAACAGCAGTCTTGCAAGGCGGTCTTTTGGGTGGATGAGCCGCCCTGGTATTAAAAACGGCTTCGGACCCGCATGCCGGCAGGCGATCGGATGCACCCTGTTACTGCCGGCGATTTTCGCATCGGCGCAGGGGATTACGGAATCGCAACGCAAAGCGATCAGGCAGTTTGCCGAAGACCCGGCCCTGAAATATGCGGGCTGGAGTTTCGTGGTACAGGAAGCCGGCGCGGGCAGAACACTTGTCGACATGCAGGGAAACCTCGGGCTTCCCGCCGCGAGCACCCAGAAAATATTTACCAGCATCGCGGGTTATGATATACTGGGGAAGACATACCGTTATGAAACCGCTGTCAGCGCCGTTGGAAATATCGATAACGGAGAACTTGACGGTGCGCTGGAAATAAGCGCCGCCGGCGACCCTTCGTTCGGCAGTTTCCGCTTTTCGTCGACCAAACCGCTGCTGTTGCTGCGCCGGTTAACGGAATCGCTGGCGACGGCGGGTATTAAGCGTATTAAAGGAACGGTGACAGTGGCGCCGGGCCGCTGGAGCGATGCCATACCCGACGGGTGGATATGGCAGGACATTGGCAATTATTACGGCGCCGGCGCTTATCCCTTCAACTGGCGCGAGAACCAGTTTGATCTCCAATTACGTTCCGGTCCTGAACCGGGTTCGGCCGTTATGATCAGCCAGGCAGATCCGCCGCTGGCGGGAGTGCAACTGGTGTCGGCGGTAACCGCAGCACCCGCCGGCTCGGGCGACAATGCTTTTATTTACCTGCCGCCGGGTGCAGGTGCGGGCATTGTAAAGGGCACCATTCCTGTAAACGAAAAATCCTTTGTTATTTCAGGCGCGCTGCCTGATCCGGCCAGGCAGTTTGCGTATGAACTGTCGTCGCTGTTGCCGCAAACTGCTCCCGGCAATGGAGAAGCGCCGGTGACGGCAAACACAAAGAGAACCCTCCTGTGGCGACACCAGAGCCCGGTGTACGACACGCTCAACTATTGGTTTTTGCGCAAGAGCATCAACCTGTACGGTGAAGCATTTCTGAAGACCATCGGCGAAAAAAAACGGCAGGAAGGATCGACTGCAGCCGGCGTGGCCGCGTTGAAAGAATACTGGCAGGAGCGGGGCATCGACAGCAATGCACTGCAGGTTATCGACGGCAGCGGACTGTCGCCGCAAAACCGCGTTACCGCGCTGGCATTAGCCGGGGCGCTCCAATATGCCTGGAAACAATCCTGGTTTAATTCGTTTTACCAGTGCCTGCCCGTGTACAACGGCATGAAACTGAAAAGCGGATCCATCAGCGGCGCCCGCGCTTTTGCAGGGTATCATGAAGCCGCGAACGGCAAAAAATACGTGATCGCTATCGTGGTCACCAATTACAGTTGTTCATCAAAGCAGGTAGTGCAGAAGATGTTCGCCCTGCTGAATTACTGGAAATAAGGCGCGATCTTATCCCGCAGAAACGCGGGGATGGCTGTTTTTTCGCGTGTGGAGGCCAGCAGGAAATACAAAACAACCCGGCCAACCGTTAACAGCTTGCCCGATTCGTTATACACTTCGTGGTGATATTCGATGCGGTGGCCTGCAGGCAATTCGCGTACTTCGGTTTTGATCGTCAGCAGGTCGTCGTAATGGGCCGGCCGCAGGTATTTCGTATGCAATTCAACCAGCGGCATCAGGTAACCATTCGCTTCTATTTCGCGGTAGGTGAGGCCGATCTCACGAATGCCTTCGGCCCGCGCCACCTCAAAATATTGTGCATAGTTGCCGTGGTACACCACATTCATCTGGTCGGTTTCGGCATAACGCACCCGCACTTTTGTTTCTGTTTTCCACATAATTATTTCCCCATCATTTTATCGAGACTTGCGCGTCCGGGCCCGCAAAGCAGCACCGCCAGGAAGCCGGTAAGGAATACCGCCGCCAGCTCGCCGTCTTTCACATCGTGGTTATGGGCCATGAAAAACGCGATGATCATGGCAAATACCAGCGGAAGGGCCGCCAGGCGCGTGAAGAGCCCTGCAATTACCAAAATGGCGCAGAAAACTTCCGCAAACAATACCATCAGCAAGGAGGTTTTGGAGCCTACATGCAGCGGATCGGAAAACCGGTGTTGCAGGCTGGAAAAATTAACCAGCTTCTGAAAACCGTGATTGGCAAGCATCATACCGCCAAAACAAACACGTATCAGCAACATCGCTGTATCAAAAGCCCATTCCTGGTAACTGGTTGACAGCAGTTTTCTCATTGAAAAAATTTTGTCAAAGATATCTTAAGGTTGCAAAGATTTGTTAATCATTGCAGATTATCCACAACTGTTTGGAACGTTATTTGGTGACAATCAAAATATTCAAAATCTTTACCAAGTTTCCGAAAGAGCTTTGACAAAAAATCATCATAGTGAACAGATTTGTTTGCACGGTTATTTGTATGGCGGCGGCTTCCCTGGTTAATGCACAGCAATCGGCCGCCTATACCGACCCCCAGAAAAACTTTAAACTGGCCAAAGAATTTTATCAGCAGGAGCAATTCAGTCTGGCCTACCCCCTGTTCAAGGAGCTGAGCGCCAAACTGCGCCCGTTGACCGCAGCAGCATGGCCCTCGATTACCAGGAGATCAAATACTATACGATCGTATGCGGGTTGAGGCAAAATGAAGGCGGCGCATTGAACCAGGCCATCGACTATGTGGCGATGGACGATAACGAAAGCCGCATAGGAATGATGCAATTCCAGTTAGGCGAATATTATTTTCGCCACAAGGATTTTTACAAAGCGGTATCGCATTACGAAAATGTTTCGATTGATCAGCTCGACAATGCGCAGGTAGCCGCCATGAAATTCCACCAGGGTTATAGTTATTTCAACCTGCAACGCTTTGAGCAGGCCAAGCCTTTGTTCGATGCGGTCAGGCAATTGAAAGACGCCTCTTATACTGCCGATGCGAATTATTATTATGGTGTTATCGCGTTTAAAAACGGACAATACCGCGAAGCGCTGAGTGCGTTCAGGGTAGTGGAAAGCCATCCCGCCTACCAGCAGGCGGTTCCTTATTATATTGCTTCGATTTACTATATCACCGGCGATAAGGAGAAGGCATTGAGCTATGCCGAAGAGAAGATCAAAAAAGGAAGCGCCGCTCACAACGTGGAGCTGGGCCGCCTGATCGGGCATGGCTGGTTTGAAAAAGGCGAACCCGCCAAAGCCCTGCCTTACCTGGAAACCTATACCTCAAAAATTAAAACGCCCGGCCGCCAGGATATTTATGAATTGTCGTACAGCTATTACGCCACCGGCAATTACAACAAAGCAATCACCGGTTTCAAACAGCTCAGCGGTAAAGAAGATTCGCTGGCGCAGAATGCCATGTACCTGCTGGGCGATGCCTACCTGAAAACCGGTCAGAAAGCCAATGCGCGGAACGCCTTCCTGTTTTGCTCGGTCAACAGCAGCAGCCCGTCGCAACAGCAGGTATCCAAATTCAACTATGGAAAGCTGTCGTATGAATTGGGTTATACCGATATCGCACTCACCGAATTGCAGGGCTACGTACAGAAATACCCCAACGGCGCCAACGTGGCTGAAGCCCGCGAGCTGCTGGTAGGGGTGATGGCCCGCACGAGCAACTATAAAGACGCGCTGACCCTGATCGACGGCATCAAAAACCCGTCGGAGCAGGTGAAGCAGTTTTTGCCGGCAGTATTGTATGGCCGGGCTACCGAACTGGTGAACGACGGCCGCCTGGCCGACGCCGATGCCCTGCTCGACCGGGCACTGACAAGCCAGTATAACCAGCAAATGCTGCCCCTCGTGCAGTTTTGGAAAGGAGAGATCGCTTTCAGGACAGGCAACACCGACAACGCTATCCGCTATTATTCCCAATACCTGACCGTTCCGAGAATGAACGGTGAGGTGAATGCCCAGCATGCGCATTACAACCTCGGCTATGCCTACCTTAAAAA
>JASGFZ010000115.1:0-9454 GCA_047605345.1 Flavihumibacter sp.
GAGATCAGCTACCAGGTGGAGAAGCTGCGCAAGAACAGCCTCACACCGGCGGGTCAGCAACCGGTTGACAACAACACAGCTCCCCTGCCCGCAGCCGGCAACAACAAGCCTGTTATACAGTTCGACGATTTTGCGAAGATCGACCTCCGCACCGGCACCATCGTAAGCGCCCAAAAAGTGGAAAAAGCCGATAAGCTGCTCCAGCTCACCGTTGACATGGGCAGTGAAACACGCACCATTGTAAGCGGCATCGCCCAGCACTTCGCCCCTGAAACGCTCGCCGGCCAGCAGGTGGTGGTAGTCGCCAACCTCGCCCCCCGCAAAATGCGCGGCATCGAAAGCAACGGCATGATCCTGATGGCGTCCGACGAAAACGGAAAACTGCATTTTGTGCGCCCACAAGATAAGATCAGGGCCGGCGCGGAAATTAATTGAATACGTTTATTGTTTATGGTCTGTGGTTTATAGTTGGTTTGAGGTTTGAGGTAGCTGCCGCGTGTGAGGTGACGTTCTATTTGCCGGCCCGCTGTAGGCGCTGCTGTTTGTTTCACACAAAGATCGCAGAGGAACAGAGGCTGGCCGGATTGATGGTTTTCGTGCGGGATAGCCGGTTGGCGCAGGGGCGCCCGGATTTTTGGGTTTCTGGTTCACGCAAAGACCGCAAAGGAGCAAAGGCGCAAAGAGGAACTGTTACAAGTAACAATAACGATAAAGAATTCTATCCGTCGTAAATCCTTTGCTAACATAATATATCTCTGTTCCTTGTGGCCTCTGTGGGAAACAAAAACCTGCATGCGTAGCGGAACAGACAATACCGCCGCCCACCCCGCACGCGGCAGCCCACCTCAAACCTCCAACCTCAAACCAACTATAAACCACAGACCATAAACCACAAACTTTTTTTATCTTGAAAAAATGAATCGGCCCTCGAAAAAAAACCTGCTCTACATCATCCTGGGAGTTTTTCTCCTTGCACTGGTGTTGAGCGTGGGCCTCTTCGTTCGCCTGCAATCGACCTATGCCGTAAAAAAACTCGTTTCGGTATTATCCAACGGACAATACCAGGTCGATGCCAAAAAGATAAGAGTCGACCCGCTGCACATGATCGTTCGCGCCACGGGGCTTGATATTCATCCCGTCAATACAGTAAACGATAACACCGATTTCCACCTGCACGCCGATACCCTGTCGCTAAAGCTCAACCATGTGCTGCAGCTGATCTTCAGCCGCAAACTGAGCGTGGATCATTTCCGCATGGTCAACCCCTCGCTGCTGCTGAAAGTTGACCGCAAAAGCAGCAACCACCTGGAAAAGCAGGCGCCTATCCCCCTGCACATACAAGTGGCCCGCATGCAGGAAGTGTTTTTCAAAGTACTCGAATCGATGCAGGTAAACAGCCTGAGCCTCGTTAACGGCAACATCACCTATTATCCCGATTTCAATGCCGATCCGCAGAAATATTTCCTGAACCATATCTTCCTCGACATCAACGACCTCCACCTGGTGCGGCGCATTTCCGAGTGGGACCACGACAACAAAGTAGGTATCCGCTTCGAACTGAGGCAACCCGAAATCATTTACCCCGACTCTACCATTGCCATCGACCTGAGCGAATTGCTATGGGACAGCAAGGGGCGCATTTTCCAGCTCACCGGCCTCGGCTTTCACAAACGTTTGGGAGAAGCAAACGACAGCTCGGGCTTCAGGCTGGAAGGCATTGAGGTCGATTCACTCAACTGGAACAGCCTGCTCACCAAAGGAAAAGTGGAGCTGGGCGCACTCAGCGCCTCAAGAGGCTATTTCGCATCTGACAATTTCAGCCTGAAAAAAAACAAAGACAGCATCCGCATCAAACCCGGCGGCAATATATTCGACGTGATCGGGCCGATACTCGTCAAACGGTTATCTATACACGAAATTGAATTTTCAGGTAATACCCATACCAAACGCGGCAAGGAAACCCTGCAGATAAAGGGCGACGAGCTGCTGGTCAAAAACCTGCTGGTCGACAAAAATATGCCGCAGCGCGTGCAGCTCAGCGAACTGCAGCTGAAGGTCAGGGCCTTTCTCGAATCAGACAGCAACCGCACTTTCCAATCTGGTTTTAACGAACTGAGCATTGTGGACAATGACCTGATCCTGAAAGATTATTTTCTCCATTCGCTGAAGCCCAACCGTTACGGAAAAAACAGGATCGATATCCGCTCGGTGGCGCTGGCCGGCATCCGTATCGAAGACCTTATCGCGGGCAAACTCAACGCCAAAGAGCTGGTGCTGACCAGCCCCAACGCCTTCCTGGTGCTGCCCGGCAAAAAGAAAACCGCCAAATCCTTCAGCTGGTCGAAATTCCAGAAACAGTTGTCCGACAAAATGGACATCGGCCGCCTGCGCCTGGAAGATGCCAGCCTGCATATTCACCGCGAAGGACAAAAAGAACCCTTCATCGGCGCAGCGCATGTCAATGCCGTTATCGGCAGCCACAGCGCCATCAACAGCAAGCGGCTGGAAGATATTCTCGACGGCAAAAACAGCTTCAGCCTGCCACAGCTCGCCATCCGCCTGCCCGATCTGTGGATCGATTGCCGCCAGGTACGTTACGCAAACAAAAACTTTTTTGCCGAAACCGCTGCCGGCCATAACTACGACGGCGGCATCCGGTTCAATATCCTCGGCCTGCAGGCGCACGATATCAATACCACCGCCCTCATCAACGGTGAAGACGCGCCCCTGCTTCGCTTACTTACCATCGGCGGGGGGTCAATCTCCCTCAAACTGCCGGGCAACAACAAAAAGCCCGGCGGCGAAACCGGGAAAAGAGCCGAGCTGGTGCAAACCATTCATGCAGGCAAGCTGCTGCTGGATATAACAGGCGGAGGCATCGATTTGCGCACCCGCACCGGAAGCCTGCAGCTGACACACCTGGGGCAGGAAGGCGATCACTGGCACTGGGACAGCCTGCGGCTCAGCGGCAGCCAGCTGCAACTGAAGCTGAAAGAAATAAACGCATCGGCAGGCAAATACCTGGTCAATAATACCGGCGAAACCACTATTCAACAAATACAGGCAAACCTCAACAACCACAGCTTACAGGCGGCTATAACCGTTCCGCAAATGCAGTTGCACGCGAAAATCAGCAACAGTAAAAACATCCTGCCCGGCCTGCACGAGGTAATCATCATGCAACCGGTCATCAATGCCATGCTGCGCAACAAAACAGCACCCGACAACGATGAAATCAGCGAACGGAAACCCATCGACCTGCCCGGCATTGCACTCATCGATCCCCAGCTGAAACTCAGCAGGCAAACAGAAACCGGAACAAAAGAGCTGGCTTCAGTAAATGGCGGCAGCATCAAATTGAAGCAATTGCATATCAAACCCGGCAGCATTACCAGCAATGGGCTGTACGTAGACCTGCGTGAAATATTTTCCGGGCAGGAAAAATTCAAACTGCTGCTGCCCGCGCTCACCGTATCAACCGGGCCGATACAGATCAGGCCACATGAACCCATCGTTACACAGCTGGAGAAACTACAGCTCAGCGGCGGCAGCTTTGACATAGACGATGGGGAAAAAAATATTTCATTGCACGATATCAGCGGCCGGCTTGAACAAAGTTTCAGGCTCAATACCAGCAAGGATTCCCTTCGCCGGCTGCTGAGCAGCCTGCCCCATTTGCAGCTGACCACCGGCCGGCTTTATTTCCAGAAAGGCGACCGTACCGCCGTTACCGCCGGACTTACCGTAGACGCGGGCAAAAAACAGATCCGGTTCGACAGCTTACAGTGGACATCTTCACTCACGCGCGACAGCTTTTTCAGGGCGGCGGGTGTTCAAAAAGATTTCATACAACTGCAAACCGGCGCCGGCGAGATCAATAACTACGAAATGGTGCCGCAAACCACCGATACTGCCTGGAAGCTGGGCCAACTAACGGTCAGGGATATGCGCCTGCTGGTGGAACGCGACAAACGTTATCCTGCAGATACGGTCGGCTACCGCCCCCTGCTGGCAGGCGCGCTCGTTAAGATACCCCTGATGGTCAACGCCGACCGGATCATACTCGACAACGGTTATATCCGCTACAACGAGATCAATGAAAAGAACGGACAGGAAGGAAGCATCTGGTTCAGCAACCTGAACGCTCATATCCGCTATGCGCGGAATTACGATATCGGCCCTACCGACAGCCTGCGCATCGCCGCCCATACCCAACTGATGGGTCAGGGCGACCTGCGCTTCAACTTCTCCGAATCGTACACCGACAGCCTCAAAGGTTTTTACCTGCTGGCACGTTTGGGTAAAATGCCGCTCGACGCCTTATCGCCCCTGCTTACACCTTTATTCAACGTGCAGGTGGAGCGCGGCGCAGTAGATACGCTGAACCTGCAGGTAAAAGGCAACGATTACCTCGCTTACGGAAAAATGAACATGAAATACCGCGACCTGAAAATGAGTGTATACCGGGAAGAGCACAAGCGGAAATTCCTGAGCTGGGCGGCCAACCTCTTTTTGCGCGATCACAATAGCAAAACCGGCCTGGTGTTCCGCGAGCGAATGCGCAACAAGGCCAGTTTCAATTACTGGGGAAAGATCGCCGCCAGCGGCCTGCTCACCACCATGGGCATAAAGAGAAACAAAAAAGTGGAAAAGAAATACCGCCGCGAAATGAAGCACCTCGCCCTGCCTCCCGGTTTGCTGGAAGATTAACGCGTTTTTTGTGTAGATTTGTTGAAATTAGTTGTTTAACTAACTAATTTCAAGCGCTATATGAAAAGAACCATCCGCAAAACGGCCGTGCTGGGAAGCGGCGTCATGGGATCACGCATTGCCTGCCACCTGGCCGGCGCCGGCATCCAGGTATTGCTGCTGGATATGGTACCAAAAGAAGCCGTTGACAGTACCGATAAAAACCTCCGCAACAAGCTGGTGAACGATGCCCTGCAATCGGCGGTAAAATCGAACCCCTCGCCCCTGTACACCAAAGACGCGCTGAAGAAGATCAGCACCGGCAATTTCACCGATAATATGAAAGACATTGCGGGTTGCGACTGGATCATAGAAGTGGTGGTGGAAAGGCTCGATATCAAAAAGATCATATTCGACCAGGTGGAGCAGTTCCGCAAACCCGGCACCCTGGTCAGCTCCAATACCTCGGGCATTCCCATCCATTTGATGGCCGAAGGCCGGAGCGATGATTTCAAAAAACATTTCTGCGGCACCCATTTTTTCAACCCGCCGCGTTACCTGCGCCTGCTGGAAATCATTCCCACACCCCATACCGACGCGGCGGTGGTCGATTTCTTTATGCAGTTCGGCAGCCTGCAGCTCGGTAAAACCACGGTGCTGTGCAAAGACACACCCGCTTTTATCGCCAACCGCATCGGCGTATTCGGCATCATGGCCATATTCCAGTTATCGGATAAGCTGGGGCTGACCATCGACGAAATAGATCGCTTACAGGCCCCGTGATCGGCCGCCCCAAATCAGCCACCTTCCGCACGGCCGATGTGGTGGGTATCGATACCCTCGTGAAAGTAGCCAATGGGGTGGCTGAGAATTGTATGAACGACGAACAGCGCGGCATCTTCGCCATTCCCGCCTGGCTCAATACCATGGTCACCAACAACTGGCTGGGCGATAAAACCGGCCAGGGCTTTTTCAAAAAAACCAAAGATGCCGGCGGGGAGAGAGAGATACTCACCCTCAACCTGAAGACAATGGAATACAGCGCAAGGGTGAAGCCGAAATTCGCCACGCTCGAAACCACCAAGCCTATCGAAGACCTGCGTCAGCGCTTACCCATGCTCGTCAGCGGCAGTGACAAGGCAGGCGAGTTTTACCGCCTCTTCCACTACAGCCTGTTCTCCTATATCTCCCATCGCATTCCCGAGATCTCCGACGAGCTCTATCGCATCGACGATGCCATGATGGCCGGCTTCGGCTGGGAGATCGGCGCATTTGAAAGCTGGGACCTGCTGGGCGTGGAGAAAACAGCTGCCGCCATGAAACAGGCCGGTTATGCCGTGGCTCCCTGGGTGAACGAGATGCTTGCCGCAGGCATCAAATCATTCTATAAAGTGGAGAAAGGAAAGCGCTTGTACTACGACGTTGGCGCGAAGAGCTACAAAAATATTCCCGGCGCCGATGCCTTTATCGTGATGAAGCATTTCGAAGACCAAACCATCTGGAAAAATGCCGCCTGCCGTACTTATCACCTCGGCGACGACGTGATCGGCCTGGAATGGAACACCAAAATGGGAACCATCGGCGGCGAAGTGCTGGAAGGCATCCAGCAATCCATTAGCCTGGCCGAAGAAAAATACAAGGGGCTGGTGATCGCGAACGACGGCACCAATTTCAGCGCGGGCGCCAATGTGGGCATGATGTTCCTATTCGCCATCGAACAGGAATTCGATGAGCTGGATATGGCTGTGCGCCAGTTCCAGCAAACCATCATGCGCGTGCGGTATTCATCAATACCCGTAGTGGTGGCGCCACATGCATTAACGCTCGGTGGCGCTTGCGAGCTCAGCCTGCACAGCGATAAGATCTGCGCAGCCGCGGAAACCTATATCGGGCTGGTGGAGCTGGGCGTAGGACTGATTCCCGGCGGCGGCGGCACCAAAGAATTTGCATTGCGTGCGGCAGACGAGATCCACGAAGACGAACCCGAAACCATCCCGCTGAAGAACCGTTTCTTCACCGTAGCCACCGCCAAAGTGGCTACTTCGGCCCACGAAGGGTTTGATCTCGGTATCCTACGCCGGGGGCGCGATGAAGTGGTAATGAACCAGGGGCGCCGAATCCTGGAAGCAAAAAGGTCGGTTATAGAAATTTTCGACAGCGGTTATATCACACCGGTTCAGCGCACCGATATCAGGGTACTGGGCCGCAGCGGACTCGGCGCCGTGCTTACCGGCATCAACGGTATGTGGCGCGCCGGTTATGCCACCGAACACGATGCACTGGTAGCGCGCAAGCTGGCTTATGTGATGTGCGGCGGCGACCTGAGCGAGCCCACCCTGGTAAGCGAACAATACCTGCTGGACCTCGAACGCGAGGCTTTCCTGCAACTGTGCGGCGAAAAGAAAACCCTGGAAAGATTGCAAAGTGTATTGAAAACCGGAAAACCCATCCGAAATTAGAACCATGACGGTTCTAGAACTGGATGGCATTCAGAAACGGTATGGCAGGATACAAGCGCTGAAAGGTGTGAGCCTATCGATCCCCCGGGGATCGATCTATGGCATCCTCGGCCCCAATGGCAGCGGCAAAACCACCCTGCTCAGTATTGTACTCCAGGTACTCAATGCCGACAGTGGCAGCTACCGATGGTTTCCGGGCGAGGAAGTGGCGCATCCGCGAAAGCAAATAGGCTCCCTACTCGAAACGCCCAATTTTTACCATTACCTGAGCGCGGTCAATAACCTGCGCATCACCCGCAGCATCAGCGGCCGCGGCGATGAAGCCGGCATCGAAAAAGCCCTGCGCCGCGTACACCTTTATGAAAGGCGCAATAGCCGTTTTTCCACTTACAGCCTCGGTATGAAACAGCGCTTGGCCATTGCCGGTAGTTTGCTCGGCGAGCCCAAAGTGCTGGTACTGGACGAACCCACCAATGGCCTCGATCCCAATGGCATTGCCGAGATACGCGACCTGATGAAACAGTTGCATGCCGGTGGACACACCATCATCATGGCCAGCCACCTGCTCGACGAAGTGGAGAAAGTATGCACGCATGTAGCTATTCTGAAAACAGGCAGCCTTGTTACCGAAGGACCGGTAGAAGATGTATTGTCCGACGAAGATATCGTAGAAGCGGCAACCGACGACCTGCAACTGCTGCAGGCTGCTTTGAGCGCGGCCGCCTTTCCCGGCTGGCGGGGCAGCCAGTTGACGGGCGACAGTCTCCAGTTGCACTTTGCGAAAGGGAGCGCCGATCCGGCAGCCATCAACCGTTTTTGCTGGAGCAAACAAATTGCCCTGAAACACCTGGTCCTGAAAAAGAAACGGCTGGAAACCCGTTTCTTTGAATTGACCCACGAGTAAGCCGAATTGTAAACCACCCATCGTTCGCTATGATGAACCTGCTGCAAACCGAATGGCTTAAACTCAAACGCTACCCGGCGTTCTGGTTGCTGGTGGGCATTTGCCTGGTAAGCTACCCCGGTATCAATTATATTTTCCTGCAGATGTTCCTGCAGTTGCTCAACAAAGAGACGGCAGCGGGTCAGGTCGCCTCGATGATGCTCGGCGAGCCATTTGCGTTCCCGGAAGTATGGCGAACCTCGGCTTATTTCTCCTCTATTTTCATTTTCCTGCCTTCGGTACTCGTGATCATGCTCATCACCAGCGAATTCACGTACAAAACACATCGCCAGAACATCATCGATGGCTGGAGCCGGCAGCAATTCGTGCTGGCTAAGATGATCGGTGTGCTGATCGTAACGATTATCCTCACCGTTATCTATGCCTTCACCGCTTTTTACATCGGCATACAGCAAACCACTGACGCTGAAGCCGGCAAAACGGAATTGCTCTATTATATCGGCCTCTTCGGGCTGCAAACCTTTTCGCAATTGTCCATCGCTTTTCTGGTAGGGTTGCTGGTACGGAAATCGTTCATCGCCCTGGCCATTTTTCTTTTTTACGGGCTGATCTTCGAGCCCACCCTGGTGAACCTCTTGAAATACAAGCTGGGCAAAACCGATATCGGCCGGTTTCTTCCGCTCGAGGTCTCCGACCGCATCCTCCCGCCGCCCTCCTTTCTAGGCCGGTTCAACGAAGAGGCGTATAAGGAAACACTCGCTTCTTTACAGGTCCATGTATTGTACACGATCCTGCTGATCGCGCTTACCTGGTTCCTTTCTTTCCGGCTGTTCCGCAAGCGCGATCTCTGATTCACCGAACGGGTGATTTGCCACGCCTGCCACGGGGAAACTACGCTCCGTTTTTAGGGTTTAATACCTGTTGACCAATCCGGTTATTGCAGCAGATTTATGGTGTCAACAAAGGCAATCACCCTCAAAAAAAAACCATGGCAAAAATTTCAAAAACCCGGGTCACCGCAGCAGATACCAAACTGGTTGTATCGCGGTTGGCGGATTTGGAGCATGCTATTAAATCAGACAGGAGGATCAAGGAATTATTTAAGGCAAAGCCTGAACTGGTAGCCGCCAAATACGGCTTAACAGAAGATTTACAAACCGAACTGAGCAATGGGATCTCTGCAGGCTGCGGCAGTGCCGGAACCTGCGAAGCCACCTGCGATTTCTCCTGCCTGCTCACCTGCGCGCTCACCAGCTCCAAACCGAACATTCAGGATATGGTCACCCGGATCAGCAAAGAAGCCTTCTCCTGATTTACAGATTCATTCACGCTTAAATAACAAACAATGCCCAAACCATTAAAAACAAAAGTGGTTAAGGGAACCATCGTTCCCGATCTCACC
>JASGFZ010000116.1:0-9428 GCA_047605345.1 Flavihumibacter sp.
AGCGTTGAGCAGGTTACCAAGCTCCGCCGCCATTGCTTTGACAAGCAGGTGGAACTGAAAGTGGCAAAAAACACCCTTATTAAAAAGGCGCTTGAGCAGATCGATGCTGAAAAATACAGCGGTGTATATGCTGCCCTCAATAATGTAACTGCCTTATTGTTCAGCGAAAACCCCAAAGAGCCGGCTGTTATCCTTTCTACGTTCCGCAACGAACAGAAAGCAGAACGCCCTGTTCTGAAAGCTGCGTTCATCAATGGTGATGTGTACCTGGGTGATGACCAGCTGAAAAGCCTTACCAAGATCAAGACCAAAAACGAGCTTATCGGCGAAGTTATCGGTCTGCTCCAGTCTCCGGCTAAGCGCGTAATCGCCGCCCTGCTGGAAAAAGCTAACAAAGAAGGTGGCGCCGAAGCAGCAGTTGCCGAATAACCCGATATAATTCCCCTGCCTGAGGGGTCTCTATTTAGTATTTTTTTAAATCGCCGGCGGAGCATACAGGCTGTGAAGTCGGTAAAAAACTAAACAAAATGGCAGACGTAAAAGCATTAGCTGAACAACTGGTTGGTCTTACAGTAAAAGAAGTACAGGACCTGGCCGATGTATTGAAAAACGAATACGGTATTGAGCCCGCAGCCGCAGCAGTAGTAGTAGCTACCGACGGTGCCGGTGGTGGCGCAGCAGCCGTTGAAGAAAAAACAGCTTTCAATGTAATTCTGAAGAGCGGTGGTGCTTCTAAGCTGAACGTGGTGAAAATCGTAAAAGACCTGACTGGTCTTGGTCTGAAAGAAGCCAAAGAACTGGTTGACGGCGCTCCCAAAGCAGTAAAAGAAGGTGTATCTAAAGCAGAAGCCGACGATATCGCCAACAAGCTGAAAGAAGCCGGTGCAGACGTTGAAATCAACTAAGCATACGAATAAGGTTTAAATAAAAAAGCCCGCCAAACTTGGCGGGCTTTTTTATTTAAACCTTATTCGTATGCTGTTTATGGTTTTGGGTTTATGGTTTATAGTTGTTTGCAGTAAACCCCTCAACTTACTTTTTCCAGCAAATACACTGCATGTTCTACTCCATAATAGTTGTTGTAAATAAGCAGGTTTTTAACCTCAGCGCAGGGAACGCCGGCATACAGGGTGGCAGGAGGCGTTTGCTGCGTAGCAATGATTTTTGAGGCCAGCCAAAGCGCAAAGCCTGCGGCTGTATCGAATTCGCCTGACAAATGTTTGAAGCCAACTTCGGCAGCAGAAGGGAACAGGGCTGAGACCTGGTTGTAATAATGGTCGTGGCGAAGGTCGCCGTTACGGCCGGTTATTATCATATTGATATCTGACGGCTGCAGGTTGGCCTCCCGCAGTATGGCGTTGATGGAGGCTTCTACTTCAGTGCGTGAAGGCTCGAATAAGAGACGCAAATCGCTGAGCGCAGCGAGGGTTTTATCTGTGGGCTGCTTTTCCAGGGCGAAGAAGAAACAACCCTCACCGGCAATCGTGCCCGTGGTATTGCTTTCAAAAAGATGGTTTGCCGTAACCGGTTCTGTTTTCCAGTAGCCGAGCTTTTTTTTGATACCGAAATGCTCGGGCGTCATCTCTTCAAATGAGCCCGCCAGGATATGGGCCGCGCGGCCTTCGTGGAAAAGCAGCTGCGCGTCCTGCAACGCGTGTTCAAGCGAAAAACCGCGGTGCACATAAGTAGTGTTGTAACAATCCACCTGGTGGTGCAGGCCCATCAACCCATTAAGCGCATTGTAGGTGCTCTGGATGAAAGGGCTTGGATTCAGCGTACCTTCTTCATACAGCCGTACACTCTCCATGAATTTTTCGGTATCGCCCAAACTGCCCTTACCCGTTCCCGTTATGATGGCATCGGGTTTCTCTATGCCGGCATCGCGCAGTGTTTCGATGGCAACTGCCATGCCTGCCCGCGTAAGCCGGCTCATTCTTCGCAGCTGCATGATGCTGAACCAGCGGCTGTAGTCGACCGAAGGAAAATAACAGGCATTGTCCATCGGCTGGCGCACCTCAGCCGGCAGGGCATTGTCGATGAAGCCATCCTGCGCACTCAGCGCCCGCGCGGCCTGTATGTACATTCTTTTACGCATAGCGGCTCAGTATTAAACTTGCATTGTTGCCGCCAAAACCGAATGAGCTGCTTAGCACATGGTCAACGGAAAGCCCTTCCTGTAGCGTGCGCAGGGGGATAAGCGGGGCATCGCTCATCGGTGTATCGAAACGCAGCGACGGATATATTTCTCCGTGCAGGATGCTTAACAGCGAAAACACCGCTTCCATGGCGCCTGCCGCCGCCAGCGTATGCCCGGTGTACGATTTGGTGGAGCTGAAAGGCGGCATGGCCTCTCCGAAAAGCCGGATCATGGCTTTTGCTTCGGCAATATCGTTGTTGAAAGTGGCCGTGCCGTGTGCGTTGATATAGCTGATTTCACGGGGTGCCAGCGCCGCCTGCCGCAGTGCGCCGGCCATGGCTTCATAAGCGCCATTACCGTCGGGCGAAGGGGCGGTGGGGTGGAAGGCTTCGTTGTAATTGAAATAACCCGATAGCAGCCCCAGGGGCTTCCGGCCGGTGACCGCCAGCGATTTGTCAGATTCCAGCACCAGGTAGGCGGCGCCTTCGCCCAGGTTCAGCCCGTTCCGGTGTTCGTCGAAGGGTTTGCACAATGCGGCATCGGTATTTCGCAGGCTGTTGAAACCATTGAGGGTGAAGCGGGTGAGGGTGTCAACACCGCCGCAGATCACCCGGTCAACCACGCCTGCCTGCAGCAAACGGGCGCCATACCCCATCGCATTGGCAGAAGAAGAACAGGCCGTACTTACGGTGGCTACCTGTTGCCGCAGCCCGAAATGCCGCGCCAGCACCTCCGTGCCCTGCGCACAATCGAGCGCGTCGCTGATGGCCGGGTTAACCACCGGTTTAGCGGGATCAACCAGGTCGGTATACCTGTTTTCCACATCGGCCATACCGCCCACGCTGGTGGCGTTGACGAAACCCGTAGGAACCTGCGTGGCTGTAAAGCTATCCCCAGGGCTTCCCGCAAGGCGATCATTCCCAGTAAAACCAGGCGGGTTGTGCTGCCGGCTTCCACGCCCGCTATCGAAGAGAGTGCTGTATTGGAAAAAGGAACTTCGCCTACCGGTAAAGAGCCGGTCAGCCGGCTTTGCAGGTGGAGGGCTGTTCCCAGCCCGCTTTTCTGTTCCCGTAAGGCCAGCCGGTTTGTTCCGATGCCCGCGCCCAGGGCACTTACAATGCCCATTCCGGTCACATATATTCGCTGCACGTTTATTTGGTTCGGTGAGCCTGGATATAATCAGCCATCACATCGATCGATTCGAAAACCCGGCGGCCTTCACGCGGGTCCTGGATCTTGATGCCATAGTTGCGTTCCAGCAATACAATCAGTTCAAGTGAATCAATGCTGTCGAGGCCCAGTCCATCGCCGAAAAGAGGTGCGGCATCATCGATCTCTTCGGGCTGCATTCCCTGCAGGTTAAGAGATTGTATGATCTGTAATTTCAGCGAACGTTTGAAATCTTCCATGAAGGCTTTGTATTTAGGATTGCCAAAAATAGCCATATTTATCATTTGGCGGAATTAGTTATCTTGGGCCGTTTTTAAAACGGCGAATGTTGAATATACTGGTACTCTACTATACACAAACCGGGCAGCTCAGGCACATCATCGATAATATGCTGCTGAGCTTAAAGGAAAAGGCATCGATCGACTTTGTTTCGTATAAGCCGGTGAATGATTTTCCCTTTCCGTGGACCAGCGATCAGTTCTTTGACGCGATGCCTGAATGTGTGCTCGAAATCCCGGTTCCGCTGCAGCCCTTCAGCATTCCCGATAAGGAATATGACCTGGTGGTACTGGGTTACCAGCCCTGGTTTTTGTCGCCTTCGGTGCCCACCACCAGCTTTCTTACGGGCGACCAGGCGAAAAAATTGCAGGGAAAGCCGGTGCTCACAGTGGTGGGTTCAAGAAATATGTGGCTGAATGCGCAGGAAAAAGTGAAGGCGCAGCTGCATCGCATCGGCGCCAGGCATGTGGGAAATATTGTGCTCGCCGACAGCAATCACAACCTTATTTCGCTGTTTACGGTGATCCGGTGGACTTTCACGGGGCAGAAAGAGCGCAGCCGCTTTTTACCCGAGGCCGGCGTGCAAACGCCCGATATCGAGGGAAGCCGGAAATTCGGTGCGGCGATCTACGAAGCCGCCAGCACCCAAAACTGGGATGCCCTGCAGCCGCAGCTGCTGGCACAGGGCGCCGTGTCGCTGAAACCCACATTGATTGTATTAGAAAAAAGAGGCATAACCCAGTTCCGGAAATTTGCCGTTTATATACGCGAAAAAGGCGAACGCGGCGACCCGCAACGGTTGTCGAGGGTGCATTTATTCAAAAGATTGTTGCTGACCGGTATATTTGTACTATCGCCGGTTTCGGGCTTCACTGCTAAGCTGGCCAGCTTGTTCAGGCAAAAGACATTCAAAAAACAACTGGCCTATTTCAAGGGAGTGAGCTACGAACCCAATGTCATTTAAAACTGCTATATCCAGCATAGAAAAGATTCGCTATTATGGGAGATGTGTTTGTAACCAGGTTGTCTAAGTTTCTGCCCAATGAACCCGTGAGCAATGACGATATAGAACTTTACCTGGGTATGGTTGACGATAAGCCGTCGCGCGCTAAGTCGGTCATTCTCGGAAACAATAGAATCCACACGCGCTATTACGCGATCGACAGGGAGGGCAAATCAACCCATACCAATGCGCAGCTGGCGGTAAAAGCGATTGAAGGGCTTTTTGACGATGCTTTCGGCAAAGAAGATATGCAGTTGCTGGTGGGCGGCACCATGTCGCCCGAGCAGCTGCTGCCCAGTCATACTGCCATGGTGCAGGGTGAGCTGAAATGCCGGCCCATTGAGATCGCCTCCATCAGCAGCTCCTGCGCATCGGGTTTCCAGGCCATGAAATATGCCTGGTTGTCGGTCAAACACGGCGATATCAGCAATGCTGTTTCGTTCGCTTCCGAAAAAGTATCTACCTGGCTGCGCCGCGATAAGTTCGATGCAGAAACCGAAAAGCTGAAGGAGCTTGACGCCAACCCGATGATCGCTTTTGAAAAAGAGTTCATGCGCTGGATGCTGAGCGATGGCGCCGGAGCGGCCCTGCTGCAGAATAAACCCAATGAAAACGGCATTTCGCTGCGCATCGATTTCATTGAAGTGAAATCGTATGCCAATGAACTCGCCACCTGTATGTATAACGGTGCGGTACGCAGCCCCAATGGCGAACTGACCGGCTTTCCCGAATTCAAGCCCGAAGAATGGGTGAACCAGAGCCTCTTTTCATTCAAGCAGGACACACGCCTGCTGGGAGTGAAGATCGTGCCGATGGGCGGCATCATGCAGAAAGAAATATTCGAAAAATACAACCTGGCGGTGGATGGCCTCACCTGGTACCTGCCGCACCTGAGCTCGGAATATTTCCGCGAGCGCATCGCTGCCGAGCAGGAAAAGATCGGCCTGCTTATACCCCCTGAAAAATGGTTCACCAACCTCGTGAAGGTGGGCAATGTGGGCAGTGTATCGCCCTACCTGATGCTGGAAGAAATGTTCAATACCGGTATGTTGAAAAAAGGTGATACATTGCTGCTGATGATCCCCGAAAGTGCGAGGTTTACGTATATCTACGCGCATTTCACGGTAGTATAAAAATGAACAAAGACGAGGTACCACACGACAAAAAGATCATCCACGGCGAAGACAACAGCATCAGCAAGGTGCTGTATGTTACCGACAAAGATGGCAATTACGGCACCACCCAGTACGAAGGATGGGATGCCGAAAACCTCGCCTTGACCCAGGCCTGGGAGGAAATCGACGAAAAGATCGCGGTCACCAAACAGAAAGTGCTGAACGGCGAGCTGAGCCCCATCGCGTATTACATGGAGAAAAACCTGATGGACCTGCCCACGCTCGCGAGCTATGCAGGGTTCTGGAAATTCAGGGTGAAGAAGCACCTGCAGCCGGCCGTGTTCAAAAAATTACCTGATAAAAAACTAGCCCGGTATGCATCGGTTTTCAATATTTCGGTTGACGACCTGAAGCATTTCCGCTTACCTGCATGATCATAGAAAATTTTCATCACCAGCAGTCGGCCCATTGTGAAAGCGGTGTCACCTGCAGCCTGCTGAACCATTACGGCGTGCCCCTGACCGAGCCGCTTGCCTTTGGGATCGGCGCCGGACTTTTTTTCGGCCATCTCCCATTTGTAAAAGTGAACGGCATACCGGGCACTACTTTTCGCATCTGGCCCGGCTATATTTTCAAACGCGTAAGCAGGGAGCTGGGCGTAACCATCAAAACCGCTTCTTTTTCTTCGCCCGTCAAAGCCATGGAAGCGCTTGATGCGGCACTCCAGAACAAGCAGCCGGTGGGTATGCAAACCAGCGTGTTTTTCCTGGATTATTTTCCGCCGGCCTGGCGCTTTCACTTCAACGCGCATAACCTGATCGCTTTTGGTAAGGAAGGGAATGAGTACCTGATCTCCGATCCCGTTATGCAATCGGTGACCCGCCTGCAAAGCGGAGACCTGGCCAAAGCCCGCTTCGCCAAAGGATTTCCGGCGCCCAATGGTAAAATGTATTTCCCGGTGCGCACCGGCAAAGGCAAGCCATTTGATAAGGCGGTGATCGGCGGCATGCAGAAAACCTGCTGGTTTATGCTGAAGTCGCCGCCTCCTTTCTTCGGCCATCACGGTATACGGTTCCTGGGAAAAAAAGTAGCCCAATACCCCGAAAAAATGGAAGCCCGCAAGGCCGCGCTCTGCATCGGCAATATCATCCGGATGCAGGAAGAGATTGGTACCGGCGGGGGTGGCTTCCGCTTTTTATACGCCGCTTTTTTACAGGAAGCAGCGGGCATATTGAAGCGCGATGAGCTGACCGGGCTTTCGCACGAAATGACAGGGATCGGAGACGAGTGGCGCAATTTCGCCTATGCCGCCGCCCGCGTGATGAAAGAACGCAGCGGCAGCCTGTCCACTTACCAGGAACTGGGCGATATGCTGCGCCGGCTGGCAGATAAGGAAAAGGATTTTTTCACGCGGCTTCGCAAAACGGTATGAGCAGCATGCTGCTGATCGGCGATTTGCGTAAAACCTACCGGCAGGCGGCGGAACCAACGCTGCAGGGGCTGACGCTGCAGTTTCCCTCGCATTGTATTGCGGGTTTGCTGGGACCGAACGGAGCGGGCAAAACCACTACCATATCAATCATTTCCGGGCTGGTGCGGGCCGACAGCGGCAGCGTGGAAGTGCTGGGGCTGGACAGCAGCCGGCAGGCGGAGCAGATCAAAAAAAAGATTGGGGTGGTGCCGCAGTCGATCGCTTTGTATCCCACGCTGAGCGCCAGGGAGAACCTTGAATATATAGGACGGCTTTACCGCATTCCGAAAACGGCGCTGCGTGAAAAGATCGATCGTTACCTGGAGCTGTTCGGGCTGGAAAAAAACGCGCATAAGGCCATTCGCCATTATTCGGGGGGCATGCGGCGGCGGGCCAATATCATCGCCTCGCTGCTGCACGATCCCGAACTGCTGATACTGGATGAGCCGACGGCGGGTGTAGACGTACAGAGCCGGAACATGATACTCGATTTTTTGCGCCAGTACCACCGCGAGGGCCATTCGATCCTGTACACCAGCCACCTGCTGGAAGAAGCGCAGCAGCTGTGCGAAGAGATTGCCATCATGGACCATGGCCGGCTGGTGGTACAGGGCAACCCTGCGGCCCTGATGCAGGCACACGGGTGCCAGAGCCTGGAGCAGGTATTTCTTCAAGTAACCGGTTGGGGGCTGCGCGATTGACCATGCGGATACTTGCCACCTTACGCAACGAATGGCGCCTTTTCAGGCGCGACCTGGCCGGGATGGTGCTGCTGTTCCTGATGCCGCTGGGGCTGACCATTGTGATGGCCCTGATACAGGATGCCCCGTTCAGGGAATACCGCGATTATGTTTTCGATGTATTATGGGTGGATAATGATGGCGGCGCCCTGTCGCAGAAACTGCACGATGAACTGTCTGCCGGCCAGTTCAGGCTCATAGAAACCGTAAACCGGCAAAAGATAGACAGCACAAAATTGCGGGAGCTTGTACAGTCGGGTGATTACAAAATAGGTATTGTTATTCCGAAGGGTATCAGCGCCGAGGTGGTGAACAGCGCCAACCAGGTGGCGAATGAAATCGGAAAGTCGGCCGGCGCCCCCGGCAGGCTGCCGGTAAGGGATACGCGAAAGCTGACCATTGCCATGTATTTTGATCCCGTTTCCAAACAGGCGATGAAGCTGTCGCTGCTGAATGCGATCGACAAACAGCTGACCCGTACGCAGGCCGAGATGATACTGGGACGGTTGTCGGCCAGGCTGGAGTCGCTGGACAGCACCCAACCGGTCAGGTTTAACCTGCAGGAGAAATTGCAGGCGGTGGGCATCGGCGAGTTCAGTACCGGCAATGAAAAGGCGGCCCGGCTGAATACCAATTCGGTGCAGCACAATGTGCCGGCCTGGGCCATTTTCGGCCTGTTTTTCATCATTATTCCGATAGCCGGCAATATGATCCGCGAGCGCGAGGAGGGAAGCCTGATGCGGATAAGGCTGGTTCCCGGCAGTTATTACAGCATTATTGCCGGCAAGCTTCTTTTTTATGTACTGCTGGGCACAGGGCAGTTTTATACCATGTTGCTGGCCGGGCGGCTGCTGATGCCGCTGCTGGGGCTGCCGGCGCTTTATATGGGCCATGCCCCGCTGGCGCTGCTGGTTACGGTGGGTATGATTGCGCTGGTGGCCACGGCTTACGGGCTGCTGGTAGGTTCCATTTTCCAGACCCCCAACCAGGCGCTGCCCTTTGGGGCCTTGTCGATTGTTATCCTGTCGGCTATCGGGGGCATCTGGGTGCCGGTGGAGATACTGCCCGCGGGGTTGCGGCAACTGGCCAGGGTATCGCCGCTTTTCTGGGCGCTGGATGCTGTGAATGACCTCTTTCTCCGGTCGGGCGGCCTGCGCACCGTTTGGTGTACCCTGGGTATTTTAGCGGGTTTTACCCTGGCGTTTGTAGTCCTGGCCGGATGGATAGAACAAAAAAGAAAAAAATAGAAAGCATTTCCAAAAATTAACAAAGTCTTCATATCTTCGATAAATAAATTATATCTGAGTCGGTAACAGATAAAAAGTATGACCAAAAATGATTTGCTTAAGCGTCGCATTTGCCGGCAACTGTATTTTGCTAAGCGGTTGTCGAGTGCCGACCTGAGTGAAAAAATCGGGAAAAGTCTGCCTGTTACCATCAAATTGCTGAATGAGCTGATCCACGAGGGCCAGGTGAGGGAGCTGGGTTATGGGGCTTCCACCGGTGGCAGGAA
>JASGFZ010000117.1:0-9418 GCA_047605345.1 Flavihumibacter sp.
ATATCATGCTCGATGAAGGCTGGACCAGAACAACCCTCGACCTGCTGCACCCCAATCCCGGCATCAATATACCCGAGCTCGTTGCCTACGGCAAACAGAAAAATGTAGGGGTGCTGCTGTGGGTATTGTGGAATCCGCTGAATGAAAAGATGGATGAAATTCTCGATCTCTACCAGCAGTGGGGCGTGAAAGGCATCAAGGTCGATTTTATGGCCCGCGGCGAACAATACATGGTGAATTTCTATACCCGCACAGCCGAGGCCTGCGCCAAAAGAAAGCTGCTGGTCGATTTTCATGGCGCTTATAAACCCACCGGCCTGCAACGCACTTATCCCAATGTGATCAGCTTTGAAGGTGTACACGGGCTCGAAAATGATAAGTGGGAAGCATCCATTACACCCGAACACGATGCCATACTGCCCTTCACCCGCATGATGGCCGGCCCGATGGATTATACACCGGGCGCTATGCGCAATGCCACACAGAAAAATTTCCACCCTGTTTTTTCCCAGCCGATGAGCATGGGTACACGCGCGCACCAGGCAGCCCTCTATGTGATCTATGAATCGCCGCTCCAGATGCTGGCCGACGCGCCTTCCAACTACCTGAAGGAACCCGCCTACACACAATTCATCACGGCCATCCCGAGCACCTGGCATGACACCAAAATATTGTACGCCGAAGCCGGCCGTGCCGTCATCATCGCGCGTAAACACGGTAGCAGCTGGTATATCGGCGGCATCTGCAACTGGACGGCTTTCTCCAAACAGATCGATCTGGCGTTCCTGGGCGAAGGTGCTTTTAAAATACAATTGCTGCAGGATGGTATCAACGCCGATCGCATAGCCGAAGACCATACGCTCACCGAAAAAAACATCAGCGCAAAAGACAATATCGATATTAACATGCGGGCAGGCGGTGGTTTTGCCGCCATCATCACCCCCGTGAAATAATCTTCACCGTTTATATTTTTCAACACATGACCATTCCCCAGCTCTACGAAATATTCAAAAGATTCCGTTCCATACAAACAGATACGCGGAAGCTGAAACCAGGCGACCTGTATTTTGCCCTGAAAGGAGAGCATTTCAATGGCAATGCCTTTGCCGCCGATGCACTGAAAGCGGGTGCATCGTATGCCATCATCGATAACCCCAGTTTTGCGCAGGACGAAAGGACTATTATCGCAGATGATGTATTGTGTACCCTGCAGGCGCTCGCCCTGCACCATCGCCGGCAATTCAACATACCTGTAATCGCCATCACCGGCAGCAACGGAAAAACCACTACCAAAGAGCTGGTGCACGCCGTGCTGTCAACTACCTATAAAACCTATACCACCGAAGGCAACCTGAACAACCACATTGGTATTCCGCTCACGCTGCTGAAAATCGGCGACGATGCACAAATGGCGGTGGTGGAAATGGGCGCCAATCACCAGCACGAAATAACCGCTTACTGCCAGCACACCGAACCCACGCACGGGCTCATCACCAATCTCGGCAAGGCCCATCTTGAGGGTTTCGGCGGTGTGGAAGGGGTTCGAAAAGGCAAGGGAGAATTATTCGCCTACCTCCGTTCGGTGAAAGGCAGGGGCTTTCTGTTGTACGATGATCCCTGGCTGAAAGCCATGGGCGGAGGCCTGGCTGAAGTGATCGCTTATGGCACCGCAGGCAGGTCGGCCGTGCAGGAGCTGGCCGTTTGCGGTGAAGTACGCAAAAGCGAACCCTTCCTGGAAGCGGGTATTGTAAAAGGCCTGGAAACAACCAGCATCGGCAGCCAGCTGGTAGGGGCTTATAACCTGCCCAATATACATGCCGCCATTGCGGTGGGAAAGTATTTCGGGGTACCCGAAGGAAAGATCGTGGAAGCCATAGCCCAATACAAACCCGAAAACAACCGGTCGCAACTGCTGGAGCTGCATTCGAACCATATTATTCTCGATGCCTATAATGCCAACCCCAGCAGCATGCGGGCAGCCATCGAAAATTTCGCGATCCTGCCGGCCGACAGCAAAGTGCTGATACTGGGCGCCATGGCCGAGCTGGGCCCGGAAAGCCTGCAGGAACACAAAGAGATCGTAGCGCTGATAGATGCGCATCCGTGGACAAAAGTGGTACTGGTAGGCGGCGATTTCGGCAACATTGAACACAAATACATCCAGCTCGCCAACAGCGAAGCGGCACGCGACTGGTTCAACGCACAGCATTTCTCCGACACGCATATCCTGATCAAAGGCTCACGCAGCATGAAGATGGAGAAAGTACTGCGTGATTAAGGTCACCCGCGCCTCCGGGAATAATTGTACTTTTGCGGAAAATTGCACCATGGCTGAAGAAAAAGCAACCCGCTCTTACCTGGCTTCCTCCTTAGGTTGTTATTGCCCGCGCTGCCGCGAGGGAAAACTCTTCAAAAACCCCAGGCCATACGCTTTAAGTGAAACCCTGAAAATGAACGAAGCCTGCCCCGTATGCGGGCAACCAACCGAAATTGAACCCGGTTTTTATTACGGAACCGCCTATGTAAGCTATGCCTTAACGATCGCTGTTTCTGTAGCCACTTTCGTGGCCTGGCTGGTATTGATCGGCATGACAACCAAAGAAGGTGATTACCGTATCTGGTACTGGCTTGTCTTTAATGCGGTATTACTGATTGCGCTGCAGCCGGTTTTCATGCGCCTTGCCCGCAGCATCTGGATCAGCTGGTTTGTAAAATACGACCCCAACTGGAAATCCCATCCCGTCAGCAGG
Organism: Flavihumibacter sp.; assembly: GCA_047605345.1. Taxonomy (GTDB): domain Bacteria; phylum Bacteroidota; class Bacteroidia; order Chitinophagales; family Chitinophagaceae; genus Flavihumibacter. The sequence goes on from JASGFZ010000117.1 coordinate 2,751, forward strand.
GAAAGCACCGAAAGAATCGTGAAAGAGCATATGGGCAACTGGTAATCACTGCTTCCGCAACCAGGCCGCCATCTCCTTTACATCGCCGTCGTTTTGTCCCCACTTGGTTTCATATTCAATGGTGAGCGTGCCATTGAAACCATTTCTGCGCAGTATATCGAATACAGCGGGTAACTGGATAATCCCGGCTCCGGGCATTACGTCTTCCGCTTCTTTCTCCATGCGCGGCACATCTTTGAAATGCACATTCCAAACCCGGTTGCCATACAAGGCCAGGCAGCTGTCGGCCTTCAGGCCGCTGCGCACCCAATGACCCAGGTCTGCACAGGCGCCGATATTCTTATGCGTTTTCATGACCTCCAGCAATTTAGAAGGCTCCCAATAAGGGCTGGGGTCGGGATGGTTGTGGATGGCCACCCTGATGCCATATTTTCCTGCCAGCTGGTCAACCACATCCAGGTCGGCCTGCGCAGGTTCTGCCGTCAGCAACGGCACCCTTAACTTCGACAATATCTTAAAAATGCCTTCCCATTCATCTTTTCCCTTGGCACCGGCTACTCCATAAGAGTCGATGGTAATACCCAGTTTTTTCGCCAGCGACGTTACATAGATCACATCTTCCAGCGTCATGCCGGCACCCATTGCACCCGCTCTTCCGCCGCCCAGTTTCTGTCCCGGGAAAGCCTGTACCCTGTCCAGCCCCGCCGCATGCGCCTTTTCCATCGCCGTCGTAAAATCAACGTCATGGAAAGTCCACAGCTGCACACCTACCTTAAACGGCTTCTGCCCTACTGCCACCAGCCCCGCAAATAAAACCACACAAACAATAAGCAATCTTTTCATACAGCAACCCTTTTTGACTTTTGGATTTTGATTTTTGACTACTCAAATATACCGGTTAATCAGGTTCTCCAGGTATTCCTGTCTGCCGCTGATCACCGCCGGTTCGCCACCGGCCATAGCCAGGTTACGCAATGCTTCCAGCGAAAGCCTGCCTTCCTCAAAAGCCTTTCCGTCACCACTGTCGAACGAAGCGTATCTCTCTTTCCTGGTCTTTCTGTATTCCGATTTCGACAGCACCTTATCGGCAATCACCAGCGCCCTTGCAAAAGCATCCACGCCACCGATATGTGCATGGAACAGGTCGTCCCAATCGGTTGAATTGCGACGCACTTTTGCATCGAAATTGATACCGCCGCCTTTAAAACCGCCTGCTTCCAGGATAATCAGCATCGCTTCCGTCAGCTCGTTCAGGTTGGTGGGAAACTGATCGGTATCCCAGCCGTTTTGGTAATCACCGCGGTTGGCATCGATAGAGCCGAGCAGCCCCGCATCGGCAGCCACCTGCAGTTCATGGGTGAAAGTATGCCCGGCAAGCGTGGCATGGTTCACTTCAATGTTCAGCGAAAAATCTTCCAGCAGGTTGTGCTGACGCAGAAAACCGATCACCGTGGCGCAGTCATAGTCGTACTGGTGTTTGGTCGGTTCGCAGGGCTTGGGCTCAATGAAGAACCGGCCCCTGAATCCGTTGCTGCGCGCGTAATCGCGCGACAGCTGCAGGAAACGGGCCAGGTGCTCCTGTTCGCGCTTCATATCGGTATTCAGCAGGCTCATATAGCCTTCACGGCCGCCCCAGAATACATAATTTTCACCGCCCAGCGCGATGGTGGCATCAAGCGCTGCTTTCACCTGCGCGGCCGCATGGGTAAGCACGGCAAAATCAGGATTGGTGGAAGCGCCGTTCATGTATTTGCGCGCCGAAAAAAGATTGGCGGTACCCCATAACAGCTTAATGCCCGACGACTGCTGGTGCTGTTTGGCATGACTGGCAAGCGTTTGCAGGCGACGCTCATTCTCGGCCAGGTCAGAACCATAATCAACCACATCCACATCGTGGAAACAATAGTAAGGCAATCCCAGCCTGCTCATAAATTCAAAAGCCGCATCCATTTTTTCCCGCGCGCTGTCTACCGGATCTTTTGTTTGCAGCCAGGGAAAAAGGTGCGTAGGCTCTCCGAAGGGATCGGCCCCGCTGCCGCAGAATGAATGCCAGTAGGCAACCGCAAAACGCAGCTGCTCTCTCATGGTTTTTCCGCCCACTACCCGGTTTTCATCATACCAGCGGTAAGCCAGCGGGTTATCCGAATCAGGGCCTTCATATTTAATCTTCCCGATTCCCGAAAAAATGGTTTTGCTCAACATAACGGTTATGTTTAAACGTTTTTAATGCTTGTTTGTAAAAGGCCCAGCCAGCGCTGGTAGGCTTCTTCCAGGGCGGGCGCATGCGCAGGTGTGCAGGTGCGGATCTCTTCCTGCCTGCTGAAGGCCTCCTGCGGCGTAGTATAAAATCCCGCACCGATACCGGCGCCAAGCGCGGCGCCCGTGCTTCCATCGGTCTGGTAAAGCGATACCGGTACGCCGGTAGCGCCTACAAACGACTGCAGGAACACATCGCTCTGGAACAGGTTGGCATAACCGGCCCTGATCTTCGTGGGCTGCAGGCCGTTGCTGCGCATGATATCGAGCCCGTACCGGAACGAAAACGCAATTCCCTCCTGCAAGCCCCGGAACAGATCGGCCTGGCTGTGCTGGTTGAGATCAATACCGTCAAAAACAACGCCGGGCTGTTTGTTTTCCAGTATCCGCTCAGCGCCATTGCCGAAGGGTAATACCGACAGGCCGTTGCTGCCCGGCGGCGCCTGTGCCGCCAGCGCATTCAGCGCGTTGTAAGAAAGGTCGGGCGCCCACTGGCGTTTGGCCCAACTGTACAAAATACCGGCGCCATTGATGCAAAGCAGGATGCCGATGCGCGGATCGGCAGCTGTATGGTTCACATGTGCAAAACTGTTCACGCGCGACAGCGGATCAAAACCCAGCTTATCGCTTACGGCATAGATCACCCCCGAGGTACCGGCCGTAGCAGCCAGTTCTCCCGGTTCCGTTACGGCAAGCGACAGCGCATTGTTGGGCTGGTCGCCCGCTTTATAACTGACAGGTATACCCGCTTTGCATTGCAGCAGAGCCGCTATTTCGGGGCGAAGGCCGCCGTGAGTGGAGAATACAGGCTGCACAGCGGGCAGCAGGCCGGCGTCAAAACCGAAATATTCCATTAATGTATCTGCGGGGGAGGCATTTGTAAAATCCCAGAAAATACCTTCCGACAGGGAGGATGCACTGGCTGTAACGGCGCCGGTCATGCGAAAAGCAATATAATCGCCCGGCAGCATCACTTTGGCCACCTGTTCGTAAACCGACGGCTCATTCTCTTTCACCCAGGCCAGCTTGGCGGCTGTGAAATTACCCGGGGCATTTAAGTAGTGCGCCAGGCAATAATCAGCGCCCAGGGCGCAATTGGCCTTATCGCCGTAGGGTACTGCCCGGCTGTCGCACCAGATAATCGAAGGCCGCAGCACCGCGCCATTTTTATCAACCAGCACCAGCCCGTGCATCTGGTAAGCAATGCCAATTGCGCCGATAGCCGAAGCATCAAAGCTGTTGGCGGCCAGCAGTTTCCGGTAGGCCATAAGAAAACGCTCCCACCAGTCGGCCGGATCCTGCTCGGCCCAGCCCGGCTGCAGCCGGATGATCGGCGCCTCGGTATCGGGATAGCCGGCCGATGCAAGCGGGCGCTGCGTTTGACCATCCACCACCGATACTTTCACCGATGAAGTGCCGATATCAATACCCAATAACAACATATGGCAAGGTTGAGGTGTGAAGATAATGGAGATGATATTTCCCGGGCTCCCTTTTATGCTGTTTTTCTGAAACAATTTTACCGGAGCAACCCGGTAAATAACAAAAATTTGCAGCCTGCACGAGATTGCAGGGGTGAGCTTGGGGGCAAATGCCCGGAGCGCGTGTGATCGGGGGAACGGATGGCCATGCCGCCCGGCAAGCTCAGGGGCCGTTTTTCGGAGAGCCGGAAAAGGGCGCCTCCTCAGGACGGCACCGTGAAAAGGATCCCGGGCCAATAACAAGAAAGACAGACTTTCGCCTGCCTTTCCTGCAAAATAACCAAACCTACTTAACTTACTTATTCTTTCAGCCTCAAAGATCAATAGTCCCTGCAGCATTTACAAATAAACAAATTTCCTTAACCAGCGATTAACCAACCGAAGCGTCAATTTTATCAATTCATTATACCATGCGTTCATCTACTACCCGATTGCTGATTGTATTGCTGGCCATCACAGTGGCCGCTATTGTCGGCATCCAGGTACACTGGATGCAGCGTAACTATGCATACGAAAAAAACGAGTTCAATACGTCGGTGGTAAAAAGCATCAGGGGGCTGTACGAAGACCTCGACCTGGTGCCTTATTCACTCAGCCACCACGCCAGCCATATCCAACATACGGGGCCAAACAGTTTTCTTTTCCGCATCGATACCCTGCCTGAAAAAGATACCCTGCTGCATTACCTGCAGTCTGAATTCAACGACTTCAATGTAGTGACCGACTGCAGGGTCAGCGTGTTCAATGCAGCCACACAGTCGCTGCAATACGAAGGCTACCTCAATACGCCAGCGCCCGGTCAGCCGGCGGCATCAAAAGAAGAAATGCTTCCGGCCCGTGATTTTTCTTTTGTGCATCTTTATTTCCCGCGCCGCAGCCAGTACATCATCACGCAGATGAATACCTGGATATTTACCAGCGCCTTTCTTTTGCTGCTGCTGATCGGGCTCGCCCTGTCGATCTACTACCTGTTCAGGCAAAAATTCCTTAACGAGGTGCAGAAAGATTTCATCAACAATGTTACCCATGAGTTCAGTACGCCTCTAACTGTAATTGACCTGGCGACCGATGCCCTCGGCAAAACATCAGTGGTAACACAACCGGAAAAAATCGCCAAATACGCAACCAGCATCCGCCGGCAGACCGATTACCTTAAGACCCATATCCAGAACCTGATCAAAACCGTGGTATCAGACAATTACAACTTCAGCGTGGAGAAAGTCAAAACGGCTCCCAATGAGCTGATCAGGCAGGTGGTACAACAACTGGAGCCCCTGTTACAGGAGAAAAAAGGCGTATTTGAGCTATCGCTCGAAGACGAGGAAACGATTATTCATGCCGACCCCGACAACCTCTACCTGGCCATTTTCAACATCGTCAACAATGCCATTAAGTATTCGACCCAACCCCGCGTACAAATCGTTACACAGGTGCACGACCGGCATTACGGCATCAGTATCAGGGACAACGGCATGGGCATTGAGCACGACGACCTGAAAAACATCTTCCGCAAGTTTTACCGCGCACAGAAAGGGAACCTGCACAATACAAAGGGATTGGGATTGGGGCTGTACTTTACCAAAAAAATTATAGACTTGCACCATGGAACCATTGCCGTGAACAGCGTTCCGGGCATTGGCGCCGAATTTATCATTGAGCTTCCCATAAACAGATAGTTATATGACTGGCAAAGGCAATATCTTACTGGCGGAAGACGACCAGTTTCTCAGTGAACTGATGAAAGAAGCACTGGAAGACGAGGGCTATTCGGTAGAAGTATGCACCGATGGCCAGCAGGCGATTGACCGGTTCGATAAAAACAAATTCGATATATGCCTGCTGGATGTTATGATGCCGGCGAAAGACGGTTTCATGGTGGCCAAAAAGATCCGGCAACAAACCGATATTATGCCCATCCTCTTCATCAGCACCAAAAACATGGTGGAAGACCGGATCAGGGGATATGAAACGGGGGCCGACGACTATATCACCAAACCCTTCAGTATGAAAGAGCTGTTGCTCAAGCTGGAGGTTTTCATTCGCCGCACCCGCAAGCTGTCGTACGAAAAGCAGGAGGTTTTCAGTATTGGCCGGCTGACCTTTTCTTATACCGATCGCAGGCTGAAGGGCCCCGACACCGAGATCGACCTCAAACAAAAAGAAGCCGACCTGCTGAAGTTCCTTTGCGAACACAGCAACCGCATTCTCAAGCGCGAAGAGGTACTGCTGGCTGTATGGGGAAAAGATGATTTTTTCCTGGGCCGCAGCATGGATGTATATATGACAAAGCTCAGGAAATTCCTGCGCGCCGATTCCAATCTTATAATTGAAACAATCCACGGGCATGGATTCCGTTTTACCGTTCCGGAAGAGCGTTAACGGCCTCTTAACCAATATTAGTTGCATTTAACCAACCGCTGAAACAATTTTGTAGTGAATTAAAAAGTTCACTGATGCGAAGCCTGATTGCCGCTGCAGCAATACTGATTGTATGCCTGCACAGCGTGGCGCAATCTGCCCCTCCCCCCTCCGACACGCTTCACCTGACTGTTCAGGAAGCAGAAAAGCTGTTCCTGCAACGCAACCTCGATCTGCTGGCTGCCAGGTATAATATTGATGCAAACAAAGCGTTGATTGACCAGGCAAAGCGTTGGGAAAACCCTGTTCTGAGTACCGACCAGAACATTTACGACGGAAAGTTCTTCAGACACAACAAGGGATACGGCCAAATTTTTGTACAGGTGGAGCAATTGATCAAAACCGCGGGCAAACGCAGCAAGCTGGCACAGCTTGCCACCGATAATACGGCTATCGCCCAGGCGCAGTTTGACGATGTGTTGCGCAGCCTGCGCTTCACCCTCATCAGTGATCTGATTGACGTAGGTCACCTGAAGAAGATCGTTGAAGTGTACGGTAAACAAATCTCGGAAG
>JASGFZ010000118.1:0-9348 GCA_047605345.1 Flavihumibacter sp.
AATGGTTGTCGCGTCTTTTCCAGTCGCTCGCCGGCCTGGATTATATCGGCAAAAAACGTGAGGCCGGCATATTTGTGAAAGAGCAGGTAGTGAGCGGGCAGGAAGAAGCGGCCCGAAAAAGAAGAAGTTTCCTGGCAGACTAAAACAAGGATATGGCACATACAATCAATGCAAATGAAAGAAACATTGCTTTTTGGAAATTCCTGGGCTTTTTTGTGCTGTCGGTGCTGATTATTGTGAGTGCTGTTTATTTCAATACCCGCATTCCCAAAAAAGACAATGAGCTGTTGCGCAAAAAAGTAAATACGTATCAAATCAGTGCGATGGCGCAGGAACGTTTTGTGCAGAATATGGAAGAGGCCCGCAATATGATCGATTCGCTGGGCCGGCCCGGCGCCAATACGGTGTACCTGAACCAGCAGATAGCCGCGCGTATCAGGGAGCTGAACCAGCTGCAGTACAAAGACAGCAGCATGTACAGCCGGCTGAACAAATCGGTGCTGGATGTTTTTCTGCGTTACCAGGAGCTCACCAATAAAGTGGTGCAGATGGGCGACCTGCCGCAGCAGCTGGAAGAATACAAGGCGAAATACGAGCAGACCCAGCGCGACCTCGACAATGCGCGCCGCGACCTCGACGTATATCGCCGCAACGACGGCGTGTATTAATTACGCTGTAGCTCTTTGACCCTGGGGGAAACCTTTAAGCGGCCCGCCGCTACAAATTTGCGCTTCCAGTAGTCGCTGGTAAGGTCATCGATGCTTACACCGCCGTGGGAGGAAGCATTGACGAATTTGTTGTTGCCGAGGTACATGCCTACATGCGATACCGGCCGGCCGCGAAGTGTTTTGAAAAATACGAGATCGCCTTCAGACAGGTAGGAAGTGCTGCCGAAAGGCTCTACCTGTTCGGCGAAAAATTGTCGGCAGATGTTCGGGGAATGGAAATAGCATATACCTGCCCGAACAACCGCTGCATAAAGGCAGAGCAATCGATCCCGGTTTTATCGTTGCCGCCCCATTTGTAAGGGGTGTGCAGCCATTCGTCGATAAAGCCGTAGAGCTTCAGGTTGTGAATGCTGTCGGGCGGCGATTGCAGCAGCCCGCTGTATTTTTTACGCAGCTGCGCTTCGCGCCATTGCAGGCTGTCGGCGGTGGTGAACACCGGCGGCTGCTTTTCGATGCTGACAAAGGTTTCCCGGTTTTGCCCCTTGCTGCGCAACGGGCTGCAACCAGCCGGCAGGCAGCACGCTGCGGCGGCCAGGTAACATAAAACGACTGAAAAAGAAGATCGATCCATAGGAGATAAACATACTTGATATGAAGAATAACCAAATGGCGCCCGTTACGGCAAGACTTGATGAGCTGGCTATACTGACCATGCTCGCGGCTGCCGTTATCGGGCTCTTCACCATGGCTTTCCAATATACAAAGTACAAACCCTGTTCCGAATTTCGCATCAGCACCAGCGCCCGTCAATACCACAGCGGTGAACCGATCCGTTTTGAAACCAATGCCCGTAACCCCGAAAGCCTTCACTGGGATTTTGGCGACAATGAATTCAACGATACGAAACTGCCATCGGCCGTACATGCGTATGATACACCCGGCGAATATACCATTGCGCTGACGGTAGACGGTACCTGCACCGAATACAGCACCATACTGGTTACACCGGCGCCGGTGGTGGAAAACCCCGCACTGCTGCCTGCTTTTATATGCCCCGGATCGGCTACCGTAGGTAAAGCAGTGAGCTTTGAAGATACCACCGGCGGCGCTTACCGGTGGGAGTGGCGCTTCGGTGAATCGGGCTCGGTTGATGCTACCTCGCAGAAAGCGAGCTATACGTTTACGACGCCCGGACTCAAAACCGTATCGCTGCTGCTGAACAATGATCCCCGGCAGATCGGTGTGTGCAAACTGTTTGTGAACATGCCGGGAGAGCCTGCCCGCCCGCAGGAAAAAAACCGGCGCAAAAATGCACCGCAACAGGTGATCGTGGTGAAAGAGAAACCGGATGCGAGCCCGTTGAACGAACAGCTTCCGCAAGAGAAACCGGCGCCTGACATTACGGCCCCCGCCATCAGCGCCAACGACTTCGAACAACAGCTCCGCGCTGTTGCAAACAAATATTACGGCGCCGATCATTTCCTGAAATATACCTGCGGCAGGAATGTGCCGGTGACGCTGAACGACAAGGAAACGGATTTTGAAAAGCTTTGCCAGCAACTCGCTTCGCTGAAAAATGACCGCAAGATCAGAAAGCTGAGCGTGCACCTGATAAAAAATGAAAAGACCAATTGCATCGAGAGCATGATCATCACGCTCAAAACAAAAGACGGCCTGCTCAATAAAATATTTTAGTATGGAAGCAACAGCAATACCCGTGTTTACCGAGCTCCCCCTGCACCAGCAGGCAAAGGAGGCATTGCATATCGCCGAGGCCTATGCGCAGGACTACCAGCACAAAAACATCAGCGGATCGCACCTGCTCAAAGGGTTGCTGCATAAAAATGCAGGGTTGGAAAATTTTTTGTGGCAGCACGATTTCGATGTGTATTTCCTGAATGAATGGGCCGATGTGCGGCTTGAATCGATGCCCAAAGCCGCTGCTCCCAAAAGCAGGCTCGATCCGGCCGATCACCTCAGCTTGGTGTTCGACGAAGCCGATATGGTTCGGCTCAAGCTGGGTGAGGAAGCCATTACCGCCTTTCACCTGCTGGTTGCGCTGAGTACACCCGGCGTTGCTTTTTCCTTTGACCAACTGAAAACCTTTCCGCTGCAACGGGAATCGTTGCTGGCCCTGCTGCGCGAACGGGCTGGGGTTGGCGGTCAGCAGCCGGGTGCCATTGCACAGCAGGTAACGGACAATAAGGACCGGCAACAGGCACTCGATACCTACTGTACCAATAAGACACTGCTGGCGCAGGCGGGTGAGCTTGATCCCGTAGTGGGTCGTGAAAAAGAAACGCGTATGATGGCCGAGATACTGAGCCGGCGCTCCAAACCCAATGTATTGATTGTGGGTGAGCCGGGTGTGGGCAAGTCGGCACTGATCGACGGGCTGGCATTGGCTATCGTGGCCGAGCAGGTGCCCGGCTTTTTACGCGGCGCGGCCATTTTTGAATTGAATACCGGCAGCCTGCTGGCAGGCGCTTCATACAAAGGAGAAGTGGAAGACAGGCTCAAGTCTGTGGTGGCCGCCGTCAAAGCACATGACAAGGGCATTCTTTTTATTGATGAGCTGCATGTATTGCTGGACAAGCAGGGCGGCGCTGCGGGTACGGCCAACCTGCTGAAACCCGAACTCGCCAGGGGCGCGCTTACCGTTATCGGTGTTACGACCCTGGAAGAATACCGCAAGCACATCGAAAAAGACGAAGCGTTTGCACGGCGTTTTGAAGTGCTGACGGTAGCCGAGCCCGACAACGAAACCGCTTTTCGTATGCTCATGGCCGTTATACCCGGTTATGCAAAGCACCACCAGCTGCAGGTGGAAGACAGTACCTTGCGTGAAACGGTTCGCCTGGCCAGGCAATACATCAAAGACAAACGCCTGCCTGATGCCGCCATCGATCTGGCCGACCGGGCCATGGCCGCGTTGCGGCTCGCCATCGATACCGGCGAACAGTTACTGAACGACTGGAAGAAGCAAAAAGAAAACCTGCCGCCAGATGACATCGACGCCTGGAAATGGCATTATCATCAACTGCAGCAGGCGGTGAGCCCCGTTTTATGGGCCGCCGCCGCACCCGAAAACAACGACCTGGTTAACGAGAGCGATATCGAACGCATCCGTCAAACCATGGCAGGCATTTACCAGCGATGGGAAGAACAGGTGCCCTTCACCCGCAACAGCCTGCTGCTGCAGGATGTGGCTGCGGTGGTGGCCGATAAAACCGGTATTCCGCTGGGTAAATTAAAAGCACAGGAGCAGGAGCGCCTGTTGCGCATGGCAGAGATATTAAAGGAAAGGGTAGTGGGGCAGGATGCGGCCATCGCCAGTATCAGCGAAGCCATTCTCGAATCGCGCTCGGGATTGTCGAAGCCGGGGCAGCCCATCGGCTCTTTCTTTTTTGCCGGCCCTACCGGTACCGGTAAAACCGAATTGGCGAAAGCGCTGGCCGAATTCCTTTTCCAGGACGAGCAATACATGATCCGCTTCGATATGTCGGAGTTCAAAGAAGAACATGCAGCGGCGATGTTATACGGCGCACCACCGGGTTATGTGGGTTATGAAGAAGGCGGGTTGCTGGTTAATAAAATCCGCCGGCAACCTTATGCCGTGGTGTTGTTTGATGAAATTGAAAAAGCGCATCCCGCGGTGTTTGATGTTTTCTTGCAGATCATGGATGAAGGAAAGCTGCACGACAAGCTGGGCAAAACAGGCGATTTTTCCAATGCGGTGATTGTATTTACTTCCAATATCGCGAGCCAGCATATAGCAAAGTCTATCAGCGCGGGACATTTTCCGGGGCATACCGAATTGCTTGATATATTCCGCGCGCATTTCAGGCCCGAGTTCCTGGGTCGCCTGACCGAGATCATCCCCTTTGCGCCCATGACCACTGCTATGATTGAAAATATTTTTCAGATACAGGTGCGGCAGCTGCACCGGCTGTTGGAGAAACAGGGCATAAGGCTCACCGTTACCGAAGCCGCTGCACGCGAGCTGGCAAGCCGGGGTTATACGCCTGAATACGGTGCGCGGCCACTGGCTTCGGTGATCCGCAACGAATTGCGGCGGCCTTTATCGCGCATGATCATAGATGGCACATTGAAAAAAAACGACGAGGCAATATTGGATGTTCACACATCAAATGAATTGTTGTGGAAAACTAAAAAAGATTAAATATTGAGCGGTGAATTGGAATTACCGGCATGGTTTATGTTTGTTGTTCTACACTCCCCTTCACCCGCTTCACAAAATCAATTGATATGGCTATTGAACCTTATGGCATCGGTGGCACCGAAGTCAAAACAGATGCGTTTGAAGCATTTGCTGATATTCCCCAGAACCGGGTACTCCTTGCGGAAAAGTTGACGAATGACCCGCCTGTTAAGCCTGAATTTGTAGAAGGGCTTACCGATGTGGAAGCGGTATTTGAGCATTTTGCGCCCAAAGTTGAGATGGAGTTTGAAACGGAAGAAGGCACGCTGAAACGCGAAACGCTTTCATTCAAAAGGTTGTCTGATTTTGGTATGAAAGGCATTACCCAGCAAAGTGATTACCTGAAAGAGCTGGACATGAAAAAGATCCAGCACCAGAAAATCATGCGGCAGCTGAAAACGAACAAGCTGCTTAAGCAGGTGATAGCCAATAAAGAATCCAAAGAAGACCTGATTGCTTCCCTGCAATTGCTGATAGGGGAGCTGTCGTCTCCTGCCTGAGAACCGGCGCTGCACAATATATAGTCTGCTCTTCATTCTTCAACCAAATAACCTTTTGACACATGGCTGTACAAGGAAAAGTTATGGAATCGCCCGAAGCAAAGGTGCTTGATAAACCCGTTGAACAGTTGGATCAACGCCTGCAGGGGCTGGCGCGGTTTGGCGGCTTTGACCTGCTGGAATCGGCAGTGGATGGTGTACAAAACCTGAATCCGACGCGTAAAGCGCGCAAAAAAATATTCCTCGAAGAGCAGGCGAAAAAACAGGAGCGCCAGGAATTGAAACGAACGCTCCAATGGTGGGTAGATATCCTGAAAAGCTCCGATTCGCTGGCCGAGCTGGTAACGATCTGTAATGAGAAAGCAGAATCGGCAGGCGGAACGCTTAACCGGAACCTGAAGAACGCCGTCAGGGAAACAGCAGAGCTGGAACGCTCCTATCGTTCGGTGGCGCTGTTTTTCAAGAATACGGAAAGCATGAAGGTGAAGAATGTAACCTTCCTGAATGCCGAGCCCGAACAATTGAAAGACCTCGACAATACCCGTTTTATTGATGCCATCCGTACCGAGCTGGTCAATAATTATGACCGGCTCGATTTGCGAAACAACTACAGCATCCTCGTACTGCCCGGTTACCTGGGTTCCAATAAAACGGTGGAAAAATGGGCGAAGATCGCTTATGAAAACAAGGTGATGCTGGTAACCGATTTCGAGCACCTCGATTCACCCGATGATGTGATGGAACTGTTTGAAGCCGCCAATCTTACCGGTGGTGATCCCTATCGTTCCAATGTAGTGATGACCTGCAACTGGCTGGTAGGCCGCGGCAAATTTGAAGAGATAGGAGAGGAAGAACACCTTTATGTACCGCCTGCTGCGGCACTGGCCGGTAAAGTGTACCAAACCCTCATGTCGCAGGTGACTGCGGGTAAAAAATTCGGTGGCATCAATGAGGTGGACGGTGTTCGTTTCGACCTTAAAAAAAGCGAGATCGCCGATCTTGAAAAGCTGGGCCTTATACCAATGGTGAAAGAGTATGGAAAAGTAATGGCCTTCTCTGCCAAAACACTTTTCAACGGCGATAACCTGGGCCTGCAAACCTACTCGGTAGTGCGGGTATTTGACTATGTAACCAAAGTGCTGATGGACTTCCTGAACCGCCGGGCCTTTGAAAATTTCAATGCCAATACGCGCAAGGAGCTCAACAGCCAGATCGTACGATTTCTTGACAGCATCACCGGCCCCGGTAAGCTGATCGAAAACTTTACCATCAAACGCTTTGAACAGGACCCAGTACAAAAAGACAGGATCTATCTTGATATACACCTGAAGCCCTATTTTCCTGCCAAGACCTTTTTGATCAAGCTCGAAGGGCAAAAAGGTGACGATGCCGATAACCCCGATTGGGCATCCACTTACGAGCAGGAGAAATAATTCCCTGTCGACCCCCGAGGCTTTTTTAGACCGCTGATTGTACGCGCCAACCTGGCCGAAAGGCCGGAACGGCTCGTGCTGCCCCCCTGTTTTCATTATATGGTTTGATACCTTTTATTCATCACTAAAATCAGAGTTATGTCTTTCAAAGCAAAACTGAATGTAGCTGGTAAGGATGTAAATGTTCTCCAATGCCACTACCAGTTGAAACAGGAAACAGATGCAACAGGCCGTCCGTCGTCCATCGCCCGCGGTGGTAAGATCACACTGACTGTTGAATCTACCGGTGACACCACGTTTTTCGAGTGGATGTGCAACAACTTCGAAAGAAAAGACGGCACCATCACTTTCGTGAAACGCGACACCGATGCCAAACTGAAGGAACTCAACTTCGCTGAGGCTTACCTGGTGGAATACAAGGAGAATTTCGATTCGACCGGCGAAACACCAGTTACGGAGACCTTTACGATCAGCGCAAGGGAAATCAAAATGGGCAGTGGTTCGCACATCAATGAGTGGGTGAAAAACTAAGCCCCGCCGGTTTGATTTTCAACAAGCGGCGACCTGCCCGAACAGTTGTGAAGGCCGGACGTCGCTTTTGTTCCATCATTCTTATTCCTGTATATGTCATTCATAGCGAAATTATCGGTCGACGGAGAAGAAATGAATGTGCTTTATTGCAATTTCCGGTTTTCACAGGTGATCGATCCAACCGGCCGGCCGTCGTCGATACCCAAAGGCGGCACGGTTAACCTGACCATTGAAAGTACGGGTAAGGTTGATCTGTTTGACTGGATGATCAGCACCACCCAGCGGAAAAACGGCACCGTCACTTTTTTTCGCCGCGACACCATGAGCAAGCTGAAAACACTGGAGTTTACCGACGCACATTGCGTTGATTATGCAGAGACCTACCAGCACGAGGGAGCGTTTCCCATGCAGATCAATATTCTGCTGAGCGCCAAAGAACTGAAGCTGAACGGCTCTGCATTCCGGAACAACTGGCCTGAATAAACCTATGGAAGAAGGAGGACACTATTATACGGTATATGTCAGTTCACTGGCGGCGGGCTTCGCCGAAGATGTTGCCTACCGGCAGGCTGTGCTGGCGCAGATGCCCGACGAAGTGAGCTGGCTCGATGCAGCCAACCTGCATATCAAAGCCTGCCTGAGCCAGCGGGAAACAGACCTGCTCAACCACCAGCGGCTGGTACCGCTCGAATGGCGCTATGTGATCGAATATGGTTTGCACAGTTTGCCCGGAAGGCAGCTGCCTGCAACCAGCCATCGCTCGGCGTACCAGCGGCAATATACCAGTGAAGCGCTTTTGCAGGAAAGCCCTGTTTCACTTCGTTTCGGCCTGCTGCTGCACCGGCTGGGTGATACTTTCGCCCACAGTGTAATGGGCCGCGAAACGAATATGTACACGGTTTCCGAATCGGATAAATGCCTGCTCACCAATTACGGCAACAGCTTTGGCCACGGTCATGATGGTCATAGTCCCGATTATCCTTTCCTCCGGAAAGATCTTTTTTTCAGCTACCTCGAACAGCTCTATAATATCCTGTCAAGAAAAGCCCAGGAACCCGCGAGCCGCGTTTACCGGCGCGCCGGCGCACCGAGGCCTTATCATGCGGTGAGGGCCATGTTCAGCGAAGTATTCGATCGCCTCGCACGAAGGGTGCAGCTGTACGACCACCAGTCGCGCATGTTCGCCATACAGGCAGGGGGCGTTCCTTCACCGTTCAGCATGGTGAATAACGAAAAAAAGGCCACCTGGCTGATAGAAGAGCTTCGCCTGGCATCCCGGCGCGAAATGAATATCACACTGAAACCTTATAGCCCCGAGAAAGACGAGGGCATGACGCTGCAGGAGTTCCTGCGCCGGCATCCCGAACTGGAAAAATTACAGGTGAACGACCAGCATATCAGCGATACGGTTCGCTCGATGATGCCGGAAGGTTATTCAACCGCTACCCGCGGACTGCGGGAATCTCCGCCGCCCGTTATACCCGACTATATGCCCATGATACCCTGATCCGATGAAAGAAAAAACCATAAACGATAAATTTTTTTATGGCACAATTAGTCAGTACTACGATTGCTATCAATGGAAACCCGGTGAGCCAGTTCTCTTCTTTCAGTCTTACCCAGGGTATCTTCGATCATCATTTTTTCAGACTCACCTGTCCCGCTGAATCGATCGACGGCGCCATGGGCGCTATTTTCAGCCAGTCGGGCGACCTGATGGGCGCCACCTTAAGCGCGCAGATCAGCTCGGTCGATATGGAAGGACAAATGCGTTTTTCAGGCATCATAACCCAGGTGGAAACAGAAAAGTTTAACGGATTTTCAGGCGATGTGGTGATCAGCGGTTATAGTCCGACGATTGTGCTCGACAGCGGCCCGCATTGCAAAAGCTGGGAAAAAAAGGCCGTGAAAAATATTGTCAACGATGTACTGAAACATTTTCCGCAAAACCTGCTGCAGCCGAAAGTGAGTCCGGTATACGGCGAAACCCTGGC
>JASGFZ010000119.1:0-9313 GCA_047605345.1 Flavihumibacter sp.
GCATAATACAGCTTGTGCGCCGGCATGGGTCTCGGTTCTTTTTTCATAATTGCGGTACGATGGGTTTTCCACCTGTGCATAGGCGCCGTACAATGACAACAGCACCTGCATATTGTCAATCGGCTTCCATTCCTGTTCGAGGCTGCTGAACAAAACGCGCTGCCTGATGGCTGCTTTTGCGGCATCGGCGCTGGGAAAGATGCCTGCCGCCGGCCTTGCCTGTTTTGGGTTGGCGGTATATTGCGCCAGGGTGAGTCCGCCGGGTGTTTCATACCACAGATCGCTGTACAATACCCTGGCCGACAGGCTTGCTTTCTCCTGGCGTCGCAACGTTACCCGCCATGAAACGGCGTCTCTTCGCATGGCCGTGTGGTCGCGGTATCCTTCCGATTGCTGGTGTTGGTACAATACTTCGTTTTCTGCCAGTCCGTTGCTGAAACGCAGTGTTGCGTCGGCCTGGTGCAGGCCGAAACTTCCCGCCAGGTATTGCAGCGACAGCCATTCCCGGGCGGCTGTATCACCGCGGGCCAGTAATACGCCGCCGGTGCCGGCGCCATAGTGGCTGCCGGCCGGTCCTTTTATTATATCCACATCTCCCAAAAAGGAAACGGGCAGGGCATTTAGATAGGTATTGCCGCCGGGGTCGGTGAAGGCGCTGTTGTCAAGATAGATACGCACGTTCCTAACGCCAAAGGGTGACCGAAGCGAGCTGCCGCGCAGTGCCAGCCGGTAGCTGCCGGGTGATCTTTCTTCCATCCGAACCCCCGGAAGAATATTGAATGCCGACAGGGGGGAAGCCGGCGAAAACCGCTGCCAGTCGCTGTTACGGATCAGCCCCATGCCGGCGGGCAGCTCCCGCAATTTCGCCGGCAGTCCAAATGCCTGTACTATTACCGAATCGAGCTGTTCCTGTGCCAGCAGCCCGCTTGTGATCAAAAAAGAGAATGCGAAAAGAATGAGCCGTTGCATGGTTGAAGGTAAGTATCTTCAGGGCATGAGCACCAAAAACCAGCTGGGTTTGTTCGATCTTACCATGATCGTTGTAGGCCTTGTAATCGGTATGGGCGTTTTTCGAACGGCATCCGATTCGGCGCAGGCTTCCTTAACGCCGGGTATTTATTTCACGGCCTGGGTAGTTGGCGGACTTGTTGCGCTGTGCGGCGCGCTTACCTATGCCGAAATCGGTTCACGGTTGCCGGCAACCGGCGGATACTATAAAGTATTTGCCGAATGTTACCATCCTTCAATCGCCTTTGCCATCAATTGTATTATTCTTGTTTCCAATGCAGCGTCGCTGGCTGCCGTTGCGCTGATCGGCAGCGAATACATTTCGGAAATCATTTTTGATGAAACACCCGGCGACTTCACCCGGTCGCTCATCGCTATGACGGCCGTGATTGTTTTTTACGGTGTAAACCTGGCGGGATTGCGCATGAGCTCCAAAACCCAGAATGTGCTTATGGTGATCAAGATAGCCATGATTATTGTGCTGATCTGCTCTTTGTTCTTCCCCGCTGCGCCGGCGGTTGCTGCCGCTGCCACGCCGTTACCGGTGTCTTTTACCGACAGCCTGAAATCGTTCGGTGTGGCGCTGATCGCCGTATCATTTACCTACGGCGGCTACCAGCAAACGATCAATTTCGGCGATGAGGTGAAGAACCCGCGTAAAAATATTCCCCGCGGTATTTTTATAGGCATACTGATGATCATCGGCCTTTACCTGCTCATCCAGCTGGCTTATGTACATGCCATCGGGTTTGAAGCGTTAAAAACATCAAAAGGCATAGCAGCCGTGGTGGCCGAACGCATGTTCGGGCAAACCGGCCACCGGTTATTCAGCATCTTGCTGTTTATGGCGGTGCTGGCTTATGTGAATGTATTGCTGCTCAGCAACCCGAGGGTTATGTATGCGATGAGTACCGACGGCATATTGCCGCGGGCATTTGCGCAGAGGAGCAGGCGGGAAGTGCTTACCGTAAGCCTTTCCGTTTTCACCGCTATTTGTATTATCGTGCTGTTCTTCATGAATACGTTCAACAAGATCTTAGGCTTCACTATTTTCCTTGATTGCATAGGGATGGCCACCAGCGCCGGCGCCATTTTTATTTTGCGGAAAAGGACCGCCCACCTGAACAATACGGGAATATATACCATGAAATTATATCCCCTCATGCCGCTGGTTTTTATTGCTGCCTATGTATTTGTGGGGATCAGTATATTTTTTAGTACGCCCTGGCTCGCTATTACTGCCTTGTCGGTATTTGCGGTTATGCTGGCGCTTTATTTCCTGGTTATTGCCCCGAAGAAAAAAAGCTGATATGGATATTTCCTATATTATCAATGAGCTGGCCGAAGACAGGGAAACCTATTTCAACGCCGTGGTGCCGCCGATTGTACAAAGCAGCAATTTTGCCTTTCGCAAGGTGGAAGATTTGTCCCGCGCTTTCAACGACGAAATGTCGGGTTATCTTTACAGCCGCGGCATCAATCCCACGGTCGACATCCTTCGCCGGAAACTGGCCGCGCTGGACGGGGCGGAAGATGCCCTCGTTTTCAACAGCGGCGCCGCCGCCATTTTTGCTTCGGTGCTGGCCAATGTAAAAGCCGGTGATCATATTGTGTCGGTCCGAAATCCCTATACCTGGGCCTGGAAAATGTTTGACCAAATCCTGCCGCGCTTTGGTGTAAGCACCACTTATGTAGACGGCACCGACGCCAATAACTTTTTCAATGCCACCCTGCCGGCTACCCGTTTGTATTACCTGGAATCGCCCAACAGCTGGACCTACGAGCTGCAGGATCTGCCGGCAATTGCGCAATATGCCAGAACAAAAAACATCTGCACCATCGTTGACAACAGCTATTGCACGCCCTTATACCAGCAGCCCATCGCCATGGGGATTGATATTTCCCTGCAATCGGCTACCAAATTCATCAGCGGGCATTCTGATGTGGTGGCCGGAGTGATCAGCGGCGGCGCTGTGATGATCAGGAAAATATTCGGCAGCGAATACCTCAATATCGGGAGTGGTATCCAGCCTTTTAATGCCTGGTTGCTGCTTCGCGGATTAAGGACCCTGCCTGCACGGCTGGAGCGGATTGCACAGTCGACCCGCCAGGTGGTGGCCGCGCTCCAAAAAGAGCCGAAAGTGGAAAAAGTCATTTTTCCGCTCGATCCCGGCTTTCCGCAGTACGGGCTGGCCAAAAAAATGATGAAAGGCGCGGGCGGTTTGCTCACAATTGTATATAAAGCAGCCACCCGCGACGAAATTGTACGGTTCTGTGAACGGCTGAAGCATATACTGATGGCCGTTAGCTGGGGTGGTCACGAGAGCCTGGCCATCCCGAAATGCGCCGGTATCGCCGTTGAAGACTTTGACCCCCGGCAGGAATCGCACCGCATGATCCGCCTCTATATCGGCCTCGAAGACCCCACCTATCTTATCGACGATCTGCGGCAGGCCATGCAGGGTTGAGACACCGTTTTTTCACGATAATTATATTATCGGTACCTGCCGACCCGGCGAATTCTTTATTTTTAAGCCCTTAACCGAGTTTAATGAAAGACCTGAGGAAAGGAGGATGGCTTTTTTTAACGCTGGCAATGTTTTTTACGATAGCGGCAACGGCGCAGGACAGTGTGGCGGTGCAGCCTGGCGCCGATGAATGGGATCTGCGCCGTTGTGTGGATTATGCCGTACAACGCAATGTTTCCATTCGCCAGGCCGACGTGCAGCGGAGGATTGCCGATCTGTTATACGATCAAAGTAAAAAATCCCGTATCCCCAACGCGAGCTTTGGTTTCAACAATGGTTTGCAGTTTGGTCGTTCTATTGACCCCACCACCAACCTGTTCACTAACCAGCAATTGCTTTACCAGGGCTTCAATTTCAGCACGGATGTAACAATTTTCAACTGGAACCGGATCAACTACAATATTTTGTCTAACCGGCTGGAGGCAGATGCGTCTGCTGCCGATGTGGAGAAGAATAAAAACCTTGTCTCCATGAACGTGGCTACCTCCTACCTGGCCGCCCTGTTGTCGAAAGTGCAGGTAGATATCACCCGCGTGCAGTTAAAACAAAGCCAGGACCAGCTGGCAGATACCCGTAAAAGGGTAGATGCGGGTACCCTGCCCGAGCTGAATGCCGTTGACCTGGAAGCTCAGGTGGCCCGCGACAGCACCTCGGTGATAACCGCTTTTGCCAATTACCAGCTGAACCTGCTGTCGTTGAAAGCCCTGCTGAACCTGGATGCCGCCGCGTCCTTCAACATAACCGAGCCGCCGGTTGAGCAGATACCCGTAGATCCGATTGCAGAACTGCAGCCGGGCGATGTTTTCTTACTGGCGATGCACAACCAGCCGGCGCAAAAAGCAAATGAATTACGCAGGCAGTCTTTGCAGTACGCCATTAAATCGGCGAGGGCTTCGTTGTACCCCACCATTTTCGGCAGCGGAAGCCTGGCCGATAACTTTTCGAGCTCTAACCAGAAAATAGTAGGCGCCAATTTTACCGGGTATCAATCCTCGCCGGTTTTCCCCGATATAGTAGATATAAACGGCAATATAGTACCGGTGCAAACAGCACAATACCAGACCATCACCGGTAAAAAATCATTTGGTGAATACTGGAATGGCTATGGTACACAGTTGTCCAATAACTTTCGGCAAAGTATCGTAGTGGGTATCCAGGTACCCATTTTCCAGGGCTACCAGGCGCGCACGCAATACAAACGTTCGAAACTGAATGTTACGCAGCAGGAGCTAACCATTGAGCAGGCCAACCAAACCCTTAAGCAGGATATATTTACCGCTTATACCAACGCGGTCGCCTCCTTGCAGAAATTCAATGCCAGCAAGGTTAGCCTCAGCGCTGCACAACGCTCTTATGATTTTTCAAAACGACGTTATGAACTGGGTATCCTGTCTACCCTGGAGCTGATCACCAGCCAGAGTAACCTGACCCGTTCAAAAATTGATGTGGTGAACGCCCAGTTCGATTATGTGTTCAGGATGAAGTTGCTTGAGTTTTACAAAGGCCTGGGCATTAAACTATGATGTACACACTACCCATATTGTATGAATAAGAAAATTGTTTGGATACTCGTTTCGGTCATTGCCCTGGTGCTGGTTTTGTTTGGTTTGAAGAAAGCCGGCATTATTGGCCAGGAGGAAGGCATAAAAGTGACCGTTGAAAAAGTGGCGAAGCGAACCATTATTGAAACGGTGAATGCCAGCGGCAATGTTTACCCCGAAGTGGAAGTGAAGGTAAGCTCTGATATTTCGGGCGAGATCACCGACCTGACCGTAGAAGAAGGCGACAGCGTGAAAAAAGGCCAGGTGGTAGCCAGGATATTTGCCGATCTCTATACCACGCAACGCGACCAGGTGGCGGCTTCCGTGTTGCAATCGCAGGCGCAGGTAGAAAATAGCAGTGCCGCCCTCGATGCATTGAAATCGGCCATGGTGCAAACGGAAGCACAGTACCGGCGGCAGAAACAATTGATGGAAGAAAAAGTGATTTCCCGCTACGAGTTTGAGCAGGCCGAGAATGCCTATAACACCGCAAAGGCCAACTACAATGCCGGCCTGCAGAATATCCGCGGCAACCAGGCGGCGGTTCAGAGCGCAAAGGCCAGCCTGGCCCGCGCCAATAAAGACCTGGGCCGTGCTACTATCGTAGCGCCCATGGAAGGCGTTATTTCGTTACTGGCTGTGAAAAGGGGCGAAAGGGTAGTGGGTACTGCGCAGATGACCGGTACTGAAATGATGCGTATTGCCGATATGAAAAAAATTGAAGTGCGCGTGGATGTGGGTGAAAATGATATTCCTAAAGTACATCTCGGCGATTCAGCCCTGGTGGAGATCGATGCGTATAGTGGTCGCAAATTCAAGGGCATTGTGACCCAGATAGCCGGCAGCAGCAACACACTGAGCAGCGCAACCACATCTACCGTGTCAACCAATGATGTTACCAATTATAAGGTGCATATTCGTCTGCTGCCCGAAACATATGCTGATCTGCTGGACGACCGCCGGCCAAAATCGCTGCCTTTCCGCCCCGGTATGAGCGCTAGCGCCGATATACAGACCAGGCGTCATGAAAATGTGCTGGCGGTGCCCATCAACGCAGTAACCACCCGCGAAAAAGATTCCGATAAAGCGGTTTCACAAACAAAGAGCTCGGTAGACAATGCGCAGAATTCGCCCAATAAGGAAAACGACGAAGACCAGAAAAAGTCCCTGAACAGCGATCTTGATGAAGTGGTGTTTATTCTGAATGCCGACAAGAAAACAGTATCGAAAGTGAAAGTTCGTACCGACATCCAGGACATCAACTATATTGAAGTGCTCGCCGGTTTGAAAGAAGGCGACGAAGTGGTGACCGGTCCGTATTCGCTGGTATCCAAATCGCTCAAAAACGGCGACCAGGTACGAACTGTGAAGAAAGAAGAATTGTTTGAAGTAAAAAAATAGGGTTATGCGGTTCGCCATCATTGGCAGCGGTAGTTGGGCAACAGCGTTGGCCAAGATCGTGACCGACAACGGCCACCCGTTGCATTGGTTTGTCAGAAACGAAAACCTGGCCAGGCATATACAGCAACGAAAGCACAACCCGCATTATCTTTCGTCGGCAACGCTTGATACCAGCCATATCCGTCTTACAACCGATCTTACAACAGCTGTTGGCGATGCCGAGATTGTATTACTGGCTTTGCCGTCGGCCTATGCAGCTGAAACCCTCTCCGGGTTGTCGAAAGAAGACCTGGCGGGTAAAAGAATATTGTCGGCCGTTAAGGGAATGGTGCCTGCCGCCAATTGCCTGCTGAACGATTGGCTGCAGCAGCAGTTTGATATGCCGCTGCACGATTACTGTACGCTCATGGGGCCCTGCCATGCAGAAGAAGTGGCAAACGAAAAATTATCGTATCTCACTTTTTCAAGTATCGATACCGGTGTGGCCGCCGGCATCGCCCGCTGTTTTGCCTGTTACTATATCAATACGGTGGTGAATGAAGATGTATTCGGTGTGCAGTATGCAGCCATCCTTAAAAACATCTATGCATTGGGTGCCGGCATTGCCCACGGGCTGGAATACGGGGATAATTTCCAAAGCGTACTGATCGCGAATTGCGCCGACGAAATGGCTGGTTTTCTGCAGCGGGTTGGTATCAAGCACATGGAAGTGGGTGTGCATACACCCAGTGCCGACACAAAAAAAGCGGCCAATTATGCCGCATCGGTGTACATGGGCGACCTGCTGGTAACCTGTTATTCGCTGTTCAGCCGCAACCGCACTTTCGGTAATATGATCGGTAAAGGGTATTCTGTTATCGCTGCCCAGCTGGAAATGAATATGGTGGCTGAAGGATACAACGCCAGCAAGTCGATCTATACGATCAACCAGGAAATTGGCGCCGAAATGCCCATTGCCGCTACGGTGTACCGCATCTTGTGGGAACAGCTTCCCGCTGCAAAAGGCTTTAAGCAAATCGAGGAGGTGTTGATTTAATCCTTTATCAGCGGAACAGCGCTGCGGCGATGCCGTCTGCAAACAGTTTGCCTTTTCGGGTCAGCTGCAAGTGATCACCTTCGTGTTTCAACGATCCCGCCTGTAAATAAAGCTGTGCCTCTTTTAACAGTGTTTCGGCAGCCGCTTCGCCGGCCAGTTCAGTGATCTTTTGCAGGTTAATGCCTTCACGCCTGCGCAAACCGGTCATGATGTATTCATTGAAGCGGTTATCGTTTGTTAGCACTTCTTCCTCCGAAACCGGTTGGTTCTTTTCCAGTGCCGCTACATAGAGGGCGTTGTTGCTGATGTTCCAGCGCCGCGTGCGCCCGTCATAAGAATGCGCGCCGGGTCCCAGCCCCAGGTAGGGAATCCCTGCCCAGTAATTGCTGTTATGACGGCTGCGATGGCCGGGTACACAAAAATTGGAAATCTCATACTGCTCCCAGCCGGCATTTTCCAGGCTGTCGGCCAACTGCAGAAACTGGTCGGCGGTTTGGCCGGGGTCGGTATCGGGCAGCCGCTTCTTACGAATCAGGGTGTCCAGGGCTGTTTTGGGTTCTACCGTAAGCGCATAGGCTGAAAGGTGGTTGATGCCCTGCGCCAGGGCCTTCGAGATATTCTCTGCCCAGGCCTCATCGCTCAGGCCGGGAATACCGTAAATCAGGTCAAGGCTGAAATCGGTGAACCCGGCGGCTTTCGCTTTTTGCACTGCTACGGCTGCCTGGGCCGCTGAATGGGCACGGTTCATCCAGCGCAGGTCTTCTTCGCGGAACGACTGTATGCCGATGCTCAGCCGGTTGATGCCGAGCGATTTCCAATGTTCCAGCAGCCGGTCTTCAATATCGTCGGGATTTGCTTCCAGGGTGATTTCTGCACCGGGCGCTACGGCGAAATGTGCGTGAATATGCGCAAACAGCCGGCCTATTTCGTGTTGCGCCAGCAAGGAAGGTGTACCGCCTCCGAAATAAATGGTTTCTGCCGTTTGTCCTTCGAGCCGATGGCTTTCCCTTTCTATTTCTTTCAATATAGCGGCGATCACATCGTTCTTGTATTGCAATCGGGTAGAAAAATGGAAATTGCAGTAATGACAAGCTTTCCGGCAGAAAGGAATATGAAGGTAGAGTCCGGCCACCGCGCAAAATTAAGGCCTGCCGTTCAATGGCTGATCGTCTGTTTATTGTTCAGTGCGCCGTTACGGGCGCAATACCCGCTCCATATAACCGCTGCCGATACCGACAGCACGGTGTTGCAGCCGCTGCAGCTGCAACGGGTATTTCCTTCGCGGATGGCCTGCGCCGAATACATACAACAATTGCCGGCGCTGCTGCAGTCGCGCGGGCTGGTAGCGGCATCGGTAGACAGTGTGCGCATCGACAGTACCAGCGCCTACCTGCTGCTTTATGTGGGAGAACCCTTATACTGGGGTGAAATACGCACCGAAGGGCTCGGACGGCAGGAGTGGGAGCGTACCGGTATCCGTTTGCCCGCTATTGGCAAGCAGCCATTTTCAGGCAAACAGCTTGCCGCCATTGAGAAACAGCTGCTGAACTGGTTGTCTGATAACGGTTATCCGTTTGCCACGGTATCGCTCGACAGCATAGGCTGGGTAGCGGGGCAGCTGAACGGGATACTCACCGTTAACAAAGGCATGAATTACCTGATGGACAGCATTCATGTGGAGGGCGCCGCGAAAATTTCGAACCGCTTCCTGTATCGTTACCTCGATATTCCGGCCGGCAGCCAGTATAGCCTCAAGCAGTTTGGCAATATCAGCAGCCGTTTGCGCGAACTGCCCTATC
>JASGFZ010000120.1:0-9261 GCA_047605345.1 Flavihumibacter sp.
CCTCGTTAAGGGGTATAATACCTCCATTGCCTCATTGCTCCATTGCGGTCATGGCGTGAAAAGACCGGCGTGAAAAAAATCGCCGCCTGAATTCAAACGCGGTTACCCGCTCACCCTTTCTTCGACTTCTTCAGCGTAGACTTGGGTGCTTTTTTTACAGGGGGCGCCGGCTTTGACAGCGCATCGGCGAGCTTAACCGCTTCATAGGCATTTACAAAGCCACCTGAAACCGAGATCTGGGCCAGGTCCACTTCATTGTCGGTGCCCGGTACCTTCACCTTTTGGGTGGTGTGCGAAACCGATTTGATCAGGATGGCTTTCAGTTGCTCAGGTGTGAGTTTGGGATAGTAGGAAAGCACAAACGCTGCCACCCCGGCTACCACCGGAGCCGCCATACTGGTGCCCTGCTGGGTACCATAGGCATTACCAGTCGGAAGCGTGGAATATATCTTGGTGCCGGGAGCAAATACATCCACTTCTTTTTTGCCATAGTTGGAGAAAGAGGCGGTATAGCTGTCGAACCCCGGCTCGGCGAGCGGATCGCTGCTGGCGCCAACCGTAACCCAGTTCGTGGCGCGCTCTTTTCCGCCCAGGAATGCCGTAGAAGGGAAGTTATCTGTAGAATCTACGTTTGCGGCATCGTTGCCGGCCGCATGCACCAGCAATACACCTTTTTCGTCGGCATATTTTACCGCGTCGTCTATCCATTTTTTTTGCGGCGAAAAGCTTTTGCCGAAACTCATGTTGATCACTTTTGCGCCGTTGTCTACCGCATACCGGATCGCCAGCGCGATGTCTTTATCGTGCTCGTCGCCGTCGGGAACCGCGCGGATGGCCATAATGCGTACATTGTCGGCCACGCCATCCATGCCAATGCTATTGCCTCTTTTCGCGGCAATGATACCGGCCACATGTGTGCCGTGTGAAGGCGTTCCTGCCATCACATCATTGTTGCCGTAATAGCGGTCGTTGATGTCGTTGTAGTTATCCTTTACAATTTCGCCCCGGTAGTCTTCTGGTGCACTGTCGAGCGCGGCCCGTTTGCGTTCCTCGCCTTCCACATAAGAGGAAAACCCGTCAATGAATTCGGTGTTGGGCGTTTCCATCATATCGAACGCCTTCATCACGTACAGCATC
Organism: Flavihumibacter sp.; assembly: GCA_047605345.1. Taxonomy (GTDB): domain Bacteria; phylum Bacteroidota; class Bacteroidia; order Chitinophagales; family Chitinophagaceae; genus Flavihumibacter. The sequence goes on from JASGFZ010000120.1 coordinate 1,138, forward strand.
CCCGCTTTTGCTTTCTGCGCTGCGGTGGTGGAGGGTACATACATTTCCAGCTCATTGCCGTTAAAGGTATCCTTGCCCATGGCAGCCCGCAGAATGCTGTCGTTGGCGATACTGCTTTCCAGCGCACGTTTCATGAACAGCAGGTTGGAGCCGCCGCCGGCAGCATCGCTCTCCAGCTTCAGCTTCGCTTTGGTCCACATCTCGAATTGCTCCCTGCCTTCTGCATCCAGCTTGGTAGAATCAAAATCGGGTGCGGTGAAAACGGCTTTCAGTCCATGGTAAACACGGGAAGCTTCGTCGCTGTCCTTTTTCACATTCCGGCCGTCTTTGCCGCCCAAAAAATTCCAGCCGTGAACATCGTCAACATATCCATTATTATCGTCGTCGATACCGTTGCCCGGGATTTCCCTGGGATTTACCCAAAGAATGGGTTTCAGGTCTTCGTGAGTAGTATCGATACCCGAATCGATGGTCGCCACGATGACGGGTGTGCTGGGTTTGCCTTTAACAAATTCATAGGCTTTATCGATACTGATACCATAGTAGCCATCTTTCGCGAAATCGCCGAGGTGCCAGCCCTTGGGGAGTTCTTTAAAGACCGGTGCAAGGGCGTTCTGGGCATTTGAATGGGTAGCGGCAAGCAGGCCAAAGGCCAGAACGGGCAACGGGAGGAAATACTTCATTCAATCGATTTAGATTCTCAATTAGACGCGAAAACAGGTAAAATAGTTTACCCGATTCAAAATTTATGACTTAGATATCAAATTTGATGCCCTGCGCCAGTGGCAGCTTGGTGGAATAGTTGATGGTATTGGTCTGCCGGCGCATATAGGCCTTCCAGGCATCGCTGCCACTCTCGCGACCACCGCCGGTTTCTTTCTCTCCGCCGAAGGCTCCGCCGATCTCGGCCCCGCTGGTGCCAATATTAATATTTGCTATGCCGCAATCGCTGCCGGCTGCCGACAAAAAGGTTTCCGCCTCGCGCAGGTGCTGGGTCATGATGGCGCTCGACAGCCCCTGCGGAACCCCGTTCTGGTAGGCAATGGCTTCGTCGAGGCTGTTGTATTTGACCAGGTACAATATGGGCGCAAATGTTTCGTGCTGCACAATGGCGTAATGGTTCTTCGCTTCGGCTATGCAGGGCTGAACGTAACAGCCGCTTTCATAACCGGCACCTTCCAGCACGGCGCCTTCTACGAGGAATTTGCCGCCTTCTTCCTTACAGCGGCGGATGGCATCGAGGTACTGTGCAACCGCCGCCTGGTCGATCAGCGGGCCTACATGGTTTTCGGGCTGCAGCGGGTCGCCGATGCGCAGCTGGGCATAGGCTTTTTTAAGTTTTTCGCAGAAGGCGTCATATACCGACGCATGGATGATGAGGCGGCGGGTGCTGGTGCATCGCTGGCCGGCGGTGCCCACGGCGCCGAATACAGCGCCGATCAGGGCCATATCGAGGTCTGCATGTTCGGTAATGATAATCGCATTGTTGCCACCCAGCTCCAGAATGCTGCGCCCCAGCCGCGCACCTACCGTAGCGCCTACGGCTTTGCCCATGCGGGTGCTGCCGGTGGCCGAAATCAGGGGTATGCGCGTATCGGCGGTGAGCCATTCACCCACCTGCCGGTCGCCGTTGATGAGGCAGGAAACGCCTTCGGGTACCTCGTTGCGGGCAAATACCCGGGCGACGATGTGCTGGCAGGCCAGGCCGCAAAGCGGCGTTTTTTCAGACGGCTTCCAGATGCAAACGTCGCCGCAAACCCACGACAGCATTGCATTCCAGCTCCATACGGCCACGGGGAAATTAAAGGCTGATATAACGCCTACAATACCCAGCGGATGCCACTGTTCGTACATCCGGTGGCCGGGACGCTCGCTGTGCATGGTGAATCCGTGCAGCTGGCGGCTTAATCCCACGGCAAAATCGCAGATATCGATCATCTCCTGCACTTCGCCCATCCCTTCCTGCAGGCTCTTGCCCATTTCATACGACACCAGCTGACCCAGCGGTTCTTTTGCCGCCCGCAGCTCTTCGGCAATCTGCCGCACGATGTCACCGCGGCGGGGCGCCGGCCAGCTACGCCATTGGAGAAAGGCTTCTCCGGCTTTTTTGACAACGGCTTCGTAAGCGGCTTTGTCGGTAGATACGACGGTGCCAATCAGGCGGGCGTCGACGGGACTAAAAGACTCAAGGGTTGATCCGGCAGAACCGATCCACTGGGTTCCGGTAGAGCTGCCTTCGTTGCCGGCGCGAAGGCCGAGTTGCTGTAAGAATTGCATGGCGACAATTTAGCCGGCAAAGTTACAGATAATAAGGGCTCAATATTGTTCCTTTTCGTTCGGGAAATCGCCTGCGCGAACATCGCTTGCATATTGTTGTACCGCCCGGGTGATGGTTTCGTGCAGGTTGGCGTATTTGCGCAGGAAGCGGGGCTTGAATTCGTTATTGATGCCCAGCATATCATGCATGACCAATACCTGGCCGTCGCAATGGCCGCCGGCGCCAATACCGATGGTGGGAATGGAAAGGCGTTCGCTCACCGTTTTTGCCAGGGCGGCCGGTATCTTTTCCAACACAATGGCAAAACAGCCTGCCTCCTGCAGCAGCAGGGCGTCTTTCTGCAACTGGGCGGCCTCGTCTTCTTCTTTGGCCCGTACCGAATAGGTGCCGAATTTATAAATCGATTGCGGGGTAAGACCAAGATGCCCCATAACAGGGATGCCTGCCCTGACAATTTTCCGGATGCTGTCTACCACTTCTTCACCGCCTTCCAGTTTGATGGAATGGCCGCCGGTTTCTTTCATCATGCGGATGGCCGAAGCCAGTGCAATGTCGGAGTTCGACTGGTAGGAGCCGAAGGGAAGATCGATTACCACCAGCGCTCTTTTTATGCCACGCACTACCGACTGGCCGTGGTAGATCATCTGGTCGAGCGTGATGGGTACGGTGGTTTCATGGCCGGCCATTACATTGCTGGCGGAGTCGCCCACCAGGATTACATCAATGCCCGCGGTATCGAAAATGCCGGCAAAAGAAAAATCGTAGGCGGTGAGCATCGATATCTTTTCGCCTGCTTTTTTCATTTGCTGCAGGGTATTGGTGGTAACGCGTTTAACGTCGGGCATAACGATTTTTTAGTTGGTGGGGCGGCCCAGTTGCCGCCAGAGAATTTGTACCAGTCCGTCGGCCAGGCCTATTTTCGGAACAAAAATTTCCTTTGCGTCGGCCCAGCGCATTACGTTGATGAAGATCGACAGGGCCGGTACAATTACATCGGCGCGGTCTTCGCGCAGGTTGTACACGCGCATTCTTTCTTCCACGTTGAAGCTGTTAAGCTCTTTGTAATAGTCTTTCAGCAGGTCCAGTTGCAGCGGCTTACCTTCTTTTTTCTTCGACATCGAGAACACTTTGTTGATGTTCCCGCCCGAGCCGATACAGGTGATCTCCTTGAAGCCTTTTGTGCGGCTGCGGATATAGTTTTTCATTTCCTCCCATTTACCGTCATCCACCTGCTTTTTAAGCAGCCGGATGGTACCGATATTGAACGATTCCTTAAACACCAGCCGGTTGTCGCTGAAAAAAGTCAGCTCGGTGCTGCCGCCGCCTACATCGATATAAAGATAGGAGTGGTCGGTATCGAGGTTTTCGGCAATATGGTTTTCGTAAATAAAAGAGGCTTCTTCGTCGCCGCTGATCACTTTGATTTCGATACCCGTTTCGGCCTTGATACGGTCAATGATGGTTGCTGAATTTTTTGCATCGCGCATGGCCGATGTGGCGCAGGCGATATAATGTTTCACCCCATATACATCTATCAGGGCCCGGTAAGCCTTGATGGTTTTGATGATGTGCTCGGTTTTTTCGGGCGAAATGGTTTGGGTGTCGAATACATCGAAGCCGAGGCGGAGCGGCACCCTTACCAGGTTGAGTTTGTTGAATCTTGTTTTGCCCTGTGCATCGGTGATGGTTTCACTGATCAGTAAGCGGGCGGCGTTGCTCCCTATATCGATCGCAGCTAATTTCAATTTTTGTCTTCCGTTTTAGTCGTTTTCGGTTCGATGTTTTCCGGTTTGGCGGTTTCGGCAGGCAGGGCTTTTCTTTTCGACTGGAGGGTTGTATTGCTCGATCTGCACCTGATTTTCTTCCTTCCGCTTTCACGATTCGTTCAAGGCATTGTTACTATTCTGCCTTTACGTTGTCGCTTAACTGTATCTTGAGCAGATTCTTCAATACTTTCCGCAGGTCGTGGTCATATACCGGGCAGGCTACTTCCACCCGGTGATCGAGGTTGCGAACCATCCAGTCGGCCGAAGATATAAAAACTTTCTCTTTACCGCTGTTGTGGAAATAGAACACGCGGGCATGCTCCAGGTATTCGTCTACGATGCTGATGGCCTTGATCGTATGCCTGAATTTTTTGCTTTCGGCATACATACAGAAGATACCGCGCACAATGAGCTTGATCTGCACGCCGGCTCTTGCCGCCTCTGTGAGTTTGTCGATCAGCACCTCGTCAGACAATGAGTTCATCTTAAGCAGAATGCCCGATTGCTTTTTCTTTTTGGCGGCGCGGATCTCGTGGTTGATGAGTTTGATCAATTCGTTGCGCAGCTGGCCGGGGCAGGGGATCAGCGATTTGCAGCCCTTCAGTATGTCTGGTTGCGTTTTGTATTTTTCGAGGTAAAGAAAAATCCGGTTGATATCGGCCATGATGCCGCGATGGGCGGTCATGAGGCAGTGATCGCTGTAGAACCTGGCGGTGCTGCCGTTGAAGTTGCCGGTGCTTACAAAGCCGTATTGTATGGTACGGTTGTTTACGCGTTTACGGATGATGCCGATTTTCGCATGTACTTTCATGTTAGGAATGCCGATCAGCACTTTCACGCCTTCTTCCTCGAGCCTTTCCTTCCATTCGAGGTTGGCTTCTTCTTCGAAACGGGCGCGTAACTCGAGCATTACGGTCACCTGTTTGCCGTTCCTGACGGCGTTGATCAGGGCATTGATGATGCGGCTGTTGCTGGCCAGGCGGTAGGCGGTGATCTTGATGGATACCACGTCGGGATCCATAGCCGATTCACGCAGCAGTTCGATCAGCGGGCCAAAGGAGTGGTACGGAAAATGCAGCATGATATCCTGTTTAAGGATGGTATCGGTAACACGTGCATTGATGGGCAGCAGCGGGTGGTTGAACGGTTTTTTTCGCTGCGATTTCCGGGTCCACACATCGGGAAAATCCATGAAGTGGCGGAAGTTGTGGATGCGTCCGCCGGGAATCAGGTTGTCTTTCCGCGTCAGGCTCAGGCGGCGCATCAGGAATTCCAGCAGGCCGGCATCCATTTCTTTGTCATATACGAAGCGAACGGTTTTTCCCTTGCGCCGGTTCTTTACGCCTTTTTCGATCTTTTGAATGATGGTGGTGGCGAGGTCGGTATCGAGGTCCAGCTCGGCGTCTTTGGTTACCTTGAATACCCAGGAATCGAATTTTTCGTAGCGGAAAAATGAGAACAGGGCGGGCAGGTTGAAGCGGATGATGTCTTCCAGCAGGATGATGTGTTTTTCACCTTCGGGGCCGGGGAGCTGTACGAAGCGCCCCAATACCTTCGAGGGCACTTCCACCAGTGCATATTTCTGTTCGAACTTATTGGTGCGGCGGCTCATCACCACGCCGAGGTAGATCGATTTATCCCGCAGGTAGGGAATCTGGGGAATTTGCTCTATCATCAGCGGAATGGTGTTCACCCGCAGTACGTCTTCGAAATATTGCTTGACAAAAACCTTCTGCTCTTTATTGAGCTGCTTTTCGGTGATCAGGAATACCTTTTCCTTCTCCATGTCTTTCTGCACGGTTTCCCATATCTGTTGAACTCATTCTGCTGGCGGAGCACCAGCACCATGATCTCTTCCAGGATCTTTTCGGGCGACTGTTCGAGGTGCATATTGGCACGGAGCTTTTTGCTTTTGATCTCGATCATGCGCTTCAGCGTGGCCACCCGTACCCGGAAAAATTCGTCGAGGTTGTTGCTGAAAATGCCCAGGAATTTGATCCTTTCTTTGAGGGGTTCGGTGGGGTCGGCGGCTTCCTGCAATACCCGGGCATTGAATGCCAGCCAGCTTATATCACGCGGAATCGTCTTTCTTTTACCTTCCATATCAATCATAATCAGCCATTTAGGCCCAAAGATGGGGCAGCTGACCGAGGGCTGAAGTTAATTAATTGTAACTTGCCGCCTCTCCACCCGTCGGGTCGCACCCGTCGGGTGCCACCCGACGGGTGAGGGAAAGCGGGAAAAAATTGTTTCGGTAGAATTTTCTCCCTACCTTTGCCGTCCTAAATTTTGACAGTTATGGCAAGAGTATGTCAGGTTACGGGTAAAACGCCGATCACGGGTCACCGTGTGTCTCACTCGAACATCAAGACCAAACGCAGGTTTCTTCCGAACCTGCTGACCAAGCGGTTCTATATCGCAGAAGAAGACAAGTGGATCACCCTGAAGTTGTCTGCAGAAGGGCTGCGTACCATCAATAAAAATGGCTTGTACAGTGTGGTGAAAGAACTGCGGGCCAAAGGAGTAAAACTTTAAACTGATTAACAATGGCAAAGAAAGGTAACCGCGTTCAGGTGATAATGGAGTGTACCGAGCACAAGACCAGTGGTCGGCCCGGCACCAGCCGCTATATCACCACCAAGAACAAAAAGAACACCCCCGAGCGTTTGGAGTTGAAGAAATACAACCCGATTCTCAAGAAGGTAACTGTTCATAAAGAAATCAAATAAGGCGTTCCCCTGATTTACTCAACCATCTAATTCGATATAACCATGGCAAAAGCAGCAAAAACCGCGATCAAAACCAAAGACCAGAAAGCAGCCGCTGAAGCTAAAAACTGGACCAAAGTGATCAAGGCCGTTCGGAGCCCCAAAACCGGCGCCTACACTTTCAAGGAAGCGATCGTGCACAAAGACAAGATCAAAGATTTCCTGGCCGAAAAATAAGCCGGGTTTCAACGATAGTAAGCTGCCTCCATCCAGGGGCGGCTTTTTTTGTTTATCGCAGCTGCGCCGCCGGTGGTTTTGGCTTACTTTCACACTCGCAAAATCTTGATAACACATGGGTTTTTTCGATAAGCTATTTGGTAAGAAGGAAAAGGAGTCGCTCGACCAGGGACTGCAAAAGACCAAGGAAAGTTTTCTGAGTAAGATCACCAAGGCAATGGCGGGTAAAAGCACGGTTGATACGGAAGTGCTCGACAACCTCGAAGAGGCCCTGGTGAGCGCTGATGTGGGGGTAGAAACCACCGTGAAGATCATCGATCGCATTGAAAAAAGAGTGGCCCGCGACAAGTACCTGAATACCGGTGAGCTGAACAGCCTGCTGCAGGAGGAGATCACCCATATACTGGTAGATGCGCCCCAGAATAACAGTTATTCTTTCCAAAGCGATCTTCCCTCCACGCCTTATGTGATCCTAGTAGTGGGCGTGAATGGGGTAGGGAAAACCACCACCATTGGTAAGCTCGCCTATAATTTTAAAAAAGCCGGCAAGAAAGTATTGTTGGGCGCTGCCGATACCTTTCGCGCGGCGGCTGTTGACCAGCTTACCATCTGGAGCGAACGCGTGGGCGTGGATATTGTGAAGCAGGAGATGGGCTCGGACCCCGCTGCCGTGGCTTTCGATACGGTACAGTCGGGCGTTTCACGCGGCTATGATGTGATCATCATCGATACCGCCGGTCGCCTGCACAACAAAGCCTACCTGATGGACGAGCTCAGCAAGATCAGGCGGGTGGTGCAGAAAGTGATTCCCCGGGCGCCCCATGAAGTGCTGCTGGTGCTGGACGGTTCCACGGGGCAAAACGCCCTGGAACAGGCCCGCCATTTCACGGCTGCCACCGATGTGACCGCCCTGGCCATCACCAAGCTGGACGGTACCGCCAAAGGCGGTGTGGTGCTTGCCATCGCCAGCCAGTTCCAGATCCCGGTCAAATTCATCGGCGTAGGCGAAAAAATGGAAGACCTGCTGGTGTTCGATAAACGGGAATTTGTGGGGTCGCTGTTTAGCCTGGAAAAATGATGGTGGGTTTGAGGTTTCTGGTCTGTGGTTTATGGTTGGTTGGAGGTTTGAAGTTTG